>JBKBTA010000124.1:0-8616 GCA_046291035.1 Candidatus Brocadia sp. | reverse complement strand
AAAATCGAAGACACTGCTGGGATTTTCAAAAATTAAACTATTACAGGTATTTAAGGATTATAAACAAAAAACAAGGCGCATTACCCTTTCATAGAGAATGCGCCTTATTACGTCCCGCTATCAAATAAATAAAAACTCTCTAATTATATGCCTTTGTTATTATAGGACATTGGCATGCTTATTGTGTTCGGACTTTTTATCTGCAAACGGCCATTGACCATGTACCTCTACCACCGCAGGTGTTGGTCCAGGTACCAGAGGCAGTCTTGCCGCTTTTGCCTGTGTGCGTGCCTGTATAGGTGAACTGTTTGCAGCAGGAGTTTCCGGTGTTGTTCGTTGCTATGAGTTGTACATTCACTGCATCAAAGGTACCGGTTACATCTCAGATACCGCAGGTTCCGGTATCAACCTTTCCTACCAATTGGCCAGGGCCAGCTACCTGGAGATACCATACATATCCGTAATTATCACATAAAGCAGGAAGGGTTAGCCCTTCTGATTTTCCAAAGAATGTTGTGTTATCACCAACCTGTGGGGCTGTATCGTCCGCAGGACCTGCATAAACTGAACTTACCAGCGCCATCGTAACAAACATCGCAAAAAAAATCCCCAATAACTTCTTCATATTCCTTGCCTCTTTTTCAAAAATGATTTAATAAAGTACCGTACCCTGTTACTTCTCCTTTCGCTCAGACAAGATGGCACCTCCTTTCTCCATACTTCCCCCGGGACTAGAGATACACTATTTCGTAAGTGAAGAAACCGAGGTTGTCTTGTATAAAATATATATCGGTAGTATTGAAATAAAACTTTAAAGGAATATTGAATTGTTATTACTGGGAATCCAATATTCATGCCATTTGTTCAGGAAATTGAATATAAAATTTATTTAATACCAACCGCAGTAAAGGCTGCCTGTACTGCAGCGAGTTCTGGACCTCTGCCATAGAGATCTATGGTGGCCTGTTCTACCGCATCCCTGGCATCTACAAACTGGGAGTTGGGCGAAAGGTAGAACATGGCATAGTAATAGATCTGTTTTGCCTTTTCAGCGCCGACGCTCGTGTTTGTAGTAATCAGATAAGCCGCCTTATTAGGGATGCCAGAGTTTTTGTGCACCCCTCCATTATCAGTCCATGGTCTGCTCCTTGCGTGATATTGTTCGGAAGTATGTTCCGGCTGACCCCAACTGTTCAGTGGGTCTTTAGGATTGTAATCGTTTTCAGAATAGCTATCGGTTCTAAACGGTGGATCATCCATCCTTCTTAGCGCGTAGTAGGCCTCTTTCCCGGGGGTTTTTGCGATCTTCATAATCTCCTCTGCAAACCAGTAAGGGAGGTCATCGCCGTAATCGATAGACGCAAACATTCCCATAACGTCAGACCACGACTCATTCAGCGCCCCGGACTCTTGACTGTATATGAGATTATTTATGGCCTCTGTGACACCGTGGGTGATCTCGTGGGCAACTACATCCAGCGCCCCCGAGAAGGGAAAAAACGTTTGTCCTCCATCACCATAGACCATCTGCGTTCCATTCCAGAAGGCGTTGTCATATGTCGTTCCGTAATGTACGCTTGATAAAAGTCCGTTAGAGGTATCGAAACCACTCCCAACAAACCAGGAGAAGTTACTGAAGTTGTTTTTATAAAAATCAAAGACAAAGTTTCCGTAGAAATGGGCATCTACCCCAGCTGGATCTTCCCAATAGTTATTTGTATCGGTCAGTATTTTACCGGGGATCGTCTTGGTGTTGTTTGCGGTATAGGTCCTTATCGTTACCGTAGTATTATTTGGTAAGGGATGATTGCCAAGATAGAAAGTTCCTCCTTTCTCGTAGGTATCAAAGCTCTTTAACTTACCATCTACGCCAAAACCTGAACCAACCGCTGAACCCTCATGCATAACCCTATTCTCAACAAGGATGGTATCGCCATTATGAGCATCGATATAAACCCGATACCTTGATGGTTTTGGACCCGGATTAAACGGGAAATCTATCCTGTAGGTGAGAGAAAATTTCCCTTCCCAGTGAAAAACAACCAGGGTAACTCTGGCGGCCTTTTCCGTAATGCCTTCGTTACGCTTGGCAATGGTCTCCGCCTCTTCGGGGGAAAGGGTCGGCTTCGTGATAACAGGAATATTTGGTTCAAAGTGGTTTGCAACGGTAGTTACCACACCGTTATCGATCCTCACGGTAATCTTGCCGCCGATGACATCCAATCCGTCTCTTTTTTGTTTTACATTGATGAAATGTCCCTTGGGTGTGGCATGGATACTTTCCAATTCTATCTCGTTTTCCGGGATTTGCACCCCGAATAAGGCCTTGTAGTGTTTGATGAAATCTAATGAAATCTCTTCCGCAGATAACTCGGAAGGTTTGGTAAGTCGTCCTGAAATAAATTTGACAACACCTCTCCTCTCATCCCATAAAATATTCAAATCCGAAGATATTTTTTTTATTTCTGAAATGGCTTCCCTTTGGTCTTCATTTGCAGGGATGAGAACCTCTCCGGAAATTGCAACGCCACAGTAAAAAATTACTAAAAACTGAACAATGTCTCTTATCAAATTCTTCACGGATATAATCTCCTTTTCCTTATTTGAGATGCTAAACTGCAACATAGTTAAGCTTTTCGATTATAAGTTGTCAAGGAAAATATACCGATGAACGAAGGGATTCGGATTGTATATCCTATTTATTTATTAAAGAATATTGATATTTATTGATCTATTTGGTAAATTCAACACTCTAAAATATTGTGTTGTAACCGTGAAAAATTCAGAAAGGGAGACATAAGCAATGAATCTATCTGAAGCAATTGATATGGTTGAAAAAGATGAACGAGCCCTGCAGGAAAAATACCTGAAGCTGGCAGATCAGGAGACAGATCCCTTTGTAAAAACATTTTTTAACAGAATTGTTAAAGATGCTATAAGGCATGAAAGGAAAGTGCACAAAAAATATCAAAAGATTTTGGCCTCATTAAACAAAAAGGTTTTTTAAGCACGACCCCTCTACAGAAACAAAAGCCCCAATATCCTTACAGATATTGGGGCTTTTATGTCGCAATTATATTTAAGTGACAACTCCATATTTTTATACACCAGTTAACTAAAATCGATTTTGCTGTAAATATAAGAGTGCTCTTGTTTTAGTAAATTTATAATTTGACGACTTTTGTGGCTTTGTAGCCCTTTTGGTCTTTTATTACTTCAAACTCGACCTTGTCTCCTTCTGCAAGAGTTCTAAAACCCTCACATTGGATCGCAGTTTGATGTACAAAAACATCCTGACCATTATCCTGGGAAATAAAGCCAAATCCCTTTTTGTCATTAAACCATTTTACTGTTCCGGTTGCCATTCTAAAAATCACCCCCTCTCACTTCTCAGAAAATTTAATAAAATAAAAAAAGGCTACAGGTTCTAGCCCTTGTAGCCTTGTTATATGAATGAGAATTACAATACGACTTTACAATACGACCAAACCACATAAACAAATGCTATCAAACAATAATTACGAAAGCAAGGGAAAATATAGAATTATCATAAAATTGTGTAATAAAATTTATTTGAATTTCCAGTGTGTGTTTGTTAAACTCCACCATTCGAAGTTACCTAAATTGATATTTTTGGGAAAAAAAGATATTTTATTTTTAAGGAGTATGGAGGCAAAATAATATAATGATTAAAGCCGTTACTGATATTGATTTTGATAAACTGCTGGAAGTAGAAACGATATCCAGGGAAACTGTTGCATACATAAAGGATCAAGTGTACAGTTCCAGAGAAAATAGGAAAATGCTGGATACAAAGATTGAATCAATAAAGCACGATATAAAAAAGGAACACGATAGTGCCAAAGTAAAGGATTTGACACTCATATTGGGAATATGCGAGTGGATAGTTGGAAGGGTAAAAGAGGCTGCTGAGCTTCTGAAAGAAGTGAAAACAAGGAAGATAGGCGCTTATTATTTAGGAAAATGTTATCAAGAGTTAGGTGATTATAATCAGGCCCTGGAGTGTTTTGAACGTGCGAAAAAAACGGATGCTGAGGAGTTTGATATTCATATGGATATAGCTGAGACAAAAAGGATGGCGGGGGATATTGAAGATGCCTTAGGGGTTATCAAACGTTTTTCACAATCGCATGGGAATAGCGCCGAATTGCATTACCAATGGGGTTATTGTCTGGATGAAATGGGAGAGTATCAGGAGGCATTTAAACATTATGAGCAGGCGCTTCAAATTGATCCAAACTACGCAAAGGCCCTCTTCCGCACCGCTTTCAATTATGATATGGACGGAGAAGACGAAAAAGCAATTGAATACTACGAGAAATGTATCAATTTAAGCCCTAACCATAAGAATGCATTTATCAATCTGGGAATATTATATGAAGATAAAGGTAACTACGATGATGCAGTGTATTGTTTTGAGACAGTTTTAGATGCTGAGCCAACCAATGCACGGGCATCATTATTTTTAAAAGACGCAAAGGCCTCGATTTCCATGTATTACGATGAGGAGATTTCAAAAAAACAAGGGAAAGAAAGCGAAGTATTAAACATTCCGATTTCGGACTTCGAGCTCTCCGTAAGAAGTAAAAATTGCTTGGAAAAAATGAATATCCGTACTTTAAGGGATCTTACAAAGGTTACAGAGGCCGATTTGCTTTCGTTTAAAAATTTTGGCGAAACCTCACTGAATGAGATTAAGGCTATTTTAGCTCAAAAGGGATTACGTTTAGGCCAGGCATTGGAAAGTGATACTAAATCAGAGTTGTTTAGCAGAAATACGACAGAAGAAGAGAGGGATACAATTGAGGACATTTTGGATCTTAAGATTTCTACTCGCTGTAGAAATGCCCTTAGCAAGGCTGGTATTGAAAGGGTTGAAGACCTTACAGAGATGACCGAAACAGAGTTAAGCCAGAAAGGTATCAAAGAAAATTATCTGGAAGAGATAAAGGAAAATCTCTCCAGGCTTGGCCTGAGCCTTAAAACAGAAGACAATTCTGATGCAGAGTCGGAAAGGGACGTTACCGAATAGCCTATTTAAACAAAGATTCCGGATGCCATAAGTACGATGTGCTGGGGATGGGGTGTCCATGTTAGATTACATCCGAGGACAGGTGGTTGCTAAATCTCCCACCAGGCTTATCCTGGAAGTAGCAGGCATCGGTTATCTATTGCACATTCCGCTATCTACCTTCGAGAAGATACCCAGCCATGGAGAGGTCACAATTCTTACTCAGTTATTTATAAGGGAAGACCAGGTAAAGTTATTTGGGTTTGCAACAGGTGAAGAAAGGGATTTGTTCCAATTGCTGCTTTCTGTGAATGGTATAGGACCCAATACGGCAATCACGATACTCTCCGGCAGTACTGTTGAAGATATCAAAGATGCAGTTGTCCATGAAGATGCAAAGGCATTGGAAAAGATCAAAGGGGTGGGCAAGAAGACAGCTGAGCGGATTATCCTGGAATTAAAGGGAAGTATAAAAGAAATTACAACTTCCCCATCCGGTGCTGTAGCCGTCCATCAAAAGGCACTTGTATCGGATGCTGTTATGGCCCTTGTTTCTCTGGGTTATGGACGATCAGTGGCTGAAAATGCAGTAAGCGAGGCGATAAGGAAATTGCGAACAATTGATAACGTTGAAGTGCTCGTAAGGGAAGCGCTGAAATATAAAGCCTGATTTACCCCGGTGTGTGACTTCAAACCAACTGCAGGATTTAACTATGGTAAATGAAGATATTTTGTCTTCTGCGGCAATTGTTGATGATAAAAATCTTGATCTTACGCTAAGGCCGAAGCGATTCAGTGATTTTATCGGGCAAAATCGCATAAAAGAAAATCTGCTCATTTACATTGAAGCTGCAAAGAAAAGGGGAGAACCATTAGACCACATCTTGTTTTCCGGACCGCCCGGTTTGGGGAAAACAACGTTGTCACAGATTATCGCCAACGAAATTAACACAACGATTAAAACGACTTCTGGTCCCATTCTGGATAAACCTGTAGACCTTGCAGGTATTCTTACGAATTTGCAATATGGGGATATTCTTTTTATTGATGAAATTCACAGATTAAATACAACGGTAGAGGAATATCTGTATTCGGCAATGGAAGATTTTTTCATTGACATTGTTATTGATCAGGGACCAAAGGCAAGGTCGGTAAAAATCAAATTGCCGAAATTTACGCTTGTTGGGTCAACTACACGGGAAGGATTGCTTACCGCACCCCTTCGTTCGCGTTTTGGAGTACTTGAGAAGCTGGAGTTCTATCCCTGGGACGACCTTTACAAAATTGTGTGTAATTCGGCCCGCATTCTTTCTATTCACATAGAAGAGAAGGGGGCTGAAATTATTGCAAAAAGATCCAGGGGAACCCCAAGAATAGCCAATAGATTTTTAAGACGGATCCGTGATGTCGCCCAGGTACGCGGAAACGACGTTATTAACGAGGAGGTGGCGAATATGGGACTGGAGATGCTGGGGGTGGATGAGCATGGTTTGGGAGACATGGACCGTAAAATACTGGAAACCGTTATCCGATACGGCGGAGGGCCTGTCGGCCTGAAGACCATTGCGGTTTCAGTAAGTGAAGAAGAGGATACTATCGAGGAGGTGTATGAATCGTTTTTGATTCAAAGAGGATACCTTGATAAGACACCCCGAGGGAGGGTTGCCACGAAACTGGCTTACGAACATTTAGGATATCACCATCGCACTGAAGCCGGACTCCAAAAAAGGCTATTTTGAAGGAGTCGTTTTATGAATCTGTTGCTTCATATTTGCTGTGCATGTTGTTTGTGTGCGCCGCTCAATGAACTGAGAAAAGAAGGTTTTAACGTAACCGGGCTCTTTTACAATCCAAATATACATCCGTTGCTTGAGTTCAGGCGTAGACTGAAGGCGTTGCGCGTATTCCAGGAAAGCGACCCCATTCCAGTGATTTACTGTGAGGATTATGGATTAAGGGAATATCTGAAGAACGTCAATTATGAGGGAGATGATCGATGCGCCGATTGTTATACCATGAGGCTAAACTTTACGGCAGCCTATGCGCAGAAAAATGGATTTGATGCCTTTACGTCCACAATGTTGTTTAGTGTCTATCAGAATCACGAGCAATTAAAGTTGTTTTCGGAGAATCTATCAAAAGAACACGGGATTGAGTTTGTCTATCGTGATTACCGTTACTTGTCTGAGTGTAGCCATGACATAGCCAGGAAAAAAATGATTTACCGGCAAGGTTACTGTGGATGTGTGTTCAGCGAATATGAGAGGTATAAAGACACCACTCGGGAATTGTACAAAGGCAACAACCCGCATCGCAGGGACGAGGAAAACACTTGTAACAGTTTAAATACTCATGATGCGTTGCAAAGATGTGATTGCTTTGAATAGATATTTTGGGACTCTTATGATGCCCACTGAGTGCCTTTGGGAGAATTGTATTGTATCTCATGGCATCTACAGGGGAAAACACAGCAGAAGCAGAAAGGGAAATTGTCTCAGGTAACTGTGAATACAAGATGGTATGGGTAGGGCATTTTTCTTAATGATTGCAGCGATTTTACCGGCTATTTCCGCAGGGATACCTCTTTCATGTCAGAGGAGTGCCACTGTGGGACAGAATGGGGTTCTCGATTACGGGCCACTTCTGGATAAAACGCCCATCGTGCGTGTGCTCCTGGTAAATGACAAGCGGGAGGCGCAATTGGCCATCAGTGGATGTTACCAGATTACCGGTAGCCTGATGAATATTATAGACCAGGGACAGGGATTGCAAAGGTGTACAATATCAGTAAATAATGGCGCTATAACGATAGGAAATAAACGGTATGACAATAGTGAACTCAGGATTACAAGTCAGCGAGACGGAGAGATTGAGTTAAATAACGTACGATACCGCGGCGAAATCAGGATATTGCAGCAATTTGACAATAAATTCTCGGTAATCGAAGAAACAGACCTTGAGAGTTTTATTGCCGGTGTACTTGGCAGTGAAATGCCGCCAAGCTGGGAGGATGATGCCTTGCGGGCGCAGGCGGTAACGGCAAGGACCTACGCGATGTATAAAAAAAAGGTGAGGCGGGATGAGGCATATCACCTGGATATGCTGGAACTTGCGTATAGAGGCGCGACGGGTGAAACGGCACGGCTCAACAAAATTGTGCAGGAAACGAAAGGCGTTGTTATGGTGTACAACTGGAATATTTTCCCTGCCTATTTCCACAGTACGTGTGGGGGACATACGGAAGATGTTAATCATGTATTCGGGAAAGATAGCATACCACCCTTAAGTGGGGTGGTGTGTAATTACTGTAATAACTCCAAACATTCCTGTTGGAGTACAGACATTAGTAAGGCAGAAATTGAAAAAAAATTGCGGGAAGCTAATGTCTATGTTTCGAATATCAGTACCGTAAAGGCAATAAACCCAGGGGCTGGCGATCATAGTTCGAAAGTCGAGATTACTTCTGCTAACGGAAGTAAAGAAATGAATGCAAATGATTTTCGATTATTGGTTGGTCCGAATTATTTGTTTAGCACGGCCTTTAATTCCAGAAGTAATGGAAAAAGTATTACCTTTACCGGTAA
>JBKBTA010000123.1:0-8648 GCA_046291035.1 Candidatus Brocadia sp. | reverse complement strand
ATTTTTTCTTCCTCCTGTTCTGTGTACGGCAACATTAAAACACTGCCGGTTACAGAAAAAGCAGAACTACTCGAAGCTGAATCGCCATACGCTCATACTAAACAGATGGGAGAAGAGATGGTGAAATCATTCACGAAATACACTCCGGAATTCAAATCTGTTTTGCTCCGCTATTTTAATCCTGTCGGCGCTCATCCGAGCGCAAAAATCGGTGAACTGCCGCTAGGGGCACCTACAGGCCTGGTGCCTGTTATTACCCGAACCGCTGCAGGACTTATCCCTAAAATGTATGTCCATGGCGGTGATTATGAAACCAGAGACGGCTCATGCATCAGAGATTACATACACGTCAGCGACATTGCAGATGCGCACATTAAAGCGCTTGAATTTGTGCTGAAGGGTAAAAATCTGGAGGCTTGCAGCTTATTCAACCTTGGTACCGGAAACGGCATTACAGTTTTTGAAGCAATCAAATCATTTGAAAAAGTATCGGGGAAAAAGCTGAATTACGAGGTTGGACCAAGAAGAAGGGGGGATGTTATGGCAATTTATGCCAATAACGATCTCGCGAGGAAGGAACTCGGCTGGCAACCTAAGTACGGATTGGACGACATGATGCTTTCGGCCTGGAAATGGCAACAGCATATTTTAACAATTACGGCTACGGCAAAATAATTTACCAATTTCGGTTACTTTAAAATAAATAGAGGTTTTCGATGTTCGAAGTATGGCCATCAGGATTTCCCTTTCCTGACTAGGTAGGCGATGTTTATCCTGTCGATGTTAAATTATCGCTTTGTCCACTGGAAGCTCTTTCTTGCTCCCTTTTTGCCATATTTTTTCCGTTCTTTCATTCTGCTGTCTCTTGTTAAGAAACCACCCTCACGCAAACTATCAACAAGGGCAGGGTTTGATCTGGAGAGCGCACGCGCAATGCCAAGAGATATTGCGCCTGCCTGACCGGTTAAACCCCCACCTTGGACATTTGCCAGTACGTCAAATTCCCCTAGTGTTTTCGTGATTTTCAAAGGAGATCGCACCAATCCTCTCTCCCGATCTATGGGAAAATAACTATCCAGCTCCTTATCGTTAACCAGGATTTTCCCATTTCCCTTTTTTATTCTTACCCTCGCAATAGATGTTTTTCGTCTTCCTGTACCCCATGTATATTGTTCTTCTGTCACTTTCTCCTCCTTAAATTAATTACGAATGACCAGCTCTTTTGGCTGTTGTGCTTGGTGCGGATGTTCAGCCCCTGCATAAATCTTTAATTTTCTCAACATAGCCTTTCCCAGCCTCGATTTGGGCAACATTCTTCTTACGGATCGGTTGAGTATCTTTTCGGGCGCAGTTTCCAAGGTCTTTCCAACCATTCGTTTTCGCAGACCACTTTGAAAGCCAGTTACATAATAGTGAACCTTCTCCTGCATCTTTTTCCCGGTAAGTTTTACCTTACTCGCATTAGTAATAATAACAAAATCCCCTACGTCAACGTGAGGCGTATATTCAGGTTTGTGCTTACCCTGAAGGACTCTTGAGACGGTGGTTAACATCCGTCCCAATATCTTATCCTTGGCGTCGACTATATACCAATTCCTTTTAACATCCTCTTTTTTTGCCATAAAAGTATTCATTGTATTGCAATCCTTAAACTATGAAAATCAAAAGCGCCTTATCGATAAGGCGCTTTTGAGTTACAAAACCACTAAATTAAGAGCTTTAAGATTATTAGTGTTTACAAATACAAGGGTCTGTCTTTCCTTTTTCACAACCCTCTTTACATTTCACATCTTTCGGGCAACCGCAAGGCGCAGCATAAATATTAGCGACACACGCACTGATCATTAAGGCACCAACAAAAGCCATCGTAATACCAATCTTCTTTAACATTTTTTATCTCCTTTCGGTTTGTTAGAAGGTTTCTGATGCTCATGAACGGTACTTATTTCTTGCAGCTACAATCCCTCCCCTTTCCTGAACAATGACTGCATGGGCAGCCTTCCGGGCACTGGCATGCACCAGCAATTGCTGATTTTACGAGAGTTGATACATTTACCAAGCCAATTCCAAACATAAGTGTACCAAATACCATAAATGAAATATATAATTTTTTCACCAACATCACCTCCTTGTTGTAAACAATACTTCGAAAAATCTAAATGCTACCCGTAAGGCTACTTCAGATTCTCTCCTAAAATACACAAGATAAAACTTTATATCAAAATATATTGTAATTGTCAATTGTATTTTTCTTGTCCAATATTTTTTTGCTATATTAGATTTTCATTGACATGGTAATGAATCGTCATTAATAATATGACTTAAACAAAATATTATATTTTATTTACTGGTTTCTTCAAAATAAATTTTTCGTGTATCATCATGCCACAAGACATTTTAGCTGATTTAAGTAATTTAGATTTAAATAAACCGATAGTGGATATCGAGGCAATTCGTGCCGTCATACCACACCGGTATGAGATGGAACAACTGAGCGGTATTGTAAAATTCGATCCCGAAAACAAAATTATAATAGGGTACAAAGACATTTCTGATAGTGAATTTTGGGTGAGGGGACACATCCCTGGCCGCCCCTTGATGCCAGGGGTACTTATGCTTGAAGCGGCCGCGCAATTATGTACTTATTATTACAAAAAAATCATGCAGGACGACCGGTTCCTTGGTTTTGGCGGTGTCGATAAAGTCAAATTCCGTGGGAAAGTTATACCCGGTAACAAGCTCGTCCTCATTGCAAAAAACAAGGAATTGCGTTCAAGGAGGGCCATCTTTGATACCCAGGCTGTGGTAGATGGAAAGCTCGTTTTTGAAGGAGTTATTATTGGAATGGTGGTGTAATTGGGTCTTAAATTGATTATTTTTGTAAATAACCAACAACTTTTAGCCCTAAAAGGTCCTTCATGTGTTCAATGGAATAATCAGGCTTGATGTATTGGTCCTGTTCTTTAAGATATGCCTTAAAATGCCTTCCATGTTGAAACATTACTGTAATCATTCCCAAAGATTTGCCGGCGGTTAATTCATCATTTATTTTATCTCCTACGCAAAGAATTTCTTCAGGTTTTAAATTATACCGTTGCATAATTTCTTTAAAACAGTCCTTTTTTGCCTGATCATTATTTCTATACACAATCAAAATCTCATCAAAGTAATTGTCACTTAAACCAAGCACATCGATCTTTTTTCTTTGTATCTGTTTTTCTCCGGAAGTAACAAGGATAAGTTTGCAACCCCGTGTTTTCAGTTGTACCAGGGTGTCTAATACGTCTGAAAAGAGGCAAATATTGGAGATATCTATGCGGACGAATTCTTCTAATAATTCCCTGGCATATGCACCTGGAAGATTATAAAGTGTGGCAATCTTCTCATAGATATTTACTTGGGTTCCGTACTTTTCCTCCATTTCCAATTGTAGGTGATATGCTTCCTCTTCTGAACAGTTGATTAATCTGGCAATTGTTTTTGCTGCGCGTTTTCGTCCCTGCAATACGAGAGTACCGCTGCAATCATACAGGGTATCATCGAGATCAAATATAATGGCACGAACATAGTTATAGCGTGTTTGAATGCGTAAATTGGCATTATAAGAGGTTTCGTTCATATCATGGGAAATATGGCTCATTTCTGGAACTGATGGCATATAATGGTTATACAAGTCAAAACTATCAATTTCTCCCTCTTCACTACAAATATGTATCCGCCAATCATCATCATAAAATGCGTCATCCAGGTCACGCAAAATTGCTACCCTTAATGCGTAAAACCGTTTATCCACCAAAGACCTTTTCTCTATTCCTAATGTATTATTAATAAAAGAGTTTGCATACTCAAGCCAATCGAGTCTTGCATTTATTGGAGTATTCTTAAACTCATCAAGCTTTTCTTTTGAAAAAGTATAAATAATCTCGTGTCTCTTTTCTTTAGATTTGCTCATCTTTTTTTATTTCTCTCAATGCTGCAATATCAGCAATATCCTGTGGTCTTCCGGAAATCTTTTTAAGATTTATTAAGTCATCTATAGAAATGACAGGAATAACCAAATTGCCAGACTTTACATTTATAGTATGCTTTTTAACTTCTTTATAATCAATTGGCTCATTTATAAATATGTCAATCAGCCCAATAGGATTTTTAGGATGATAAAAAGTAAATACCTTCATGTTTTTTTCTTTTATCCACGCTTCTCTAATTGCCGGATCAATGATACTCATAGCATTTACAGGTATCTTTGGTTTATATCCAAGTTCATACATAACATTTACAAAATTAGATAGGTTATTTCTCTCAAGATATACCATTAGATCAAGATCCGCTGTCAATCTTACGACACCGTGCAATACAAGGGCAACTCCGCCGACAACAATATAGTCAATATGACTTTTATTTAATTTTTCAAAAATAGTCTCGTAAAACATTTTGTTATTTTCTTAGCGTTTTTTTGCCTATCACAATAAATGAAAACTTATCTTAAATACGCCTCGGTTACATATCGACGCATCATGCGATGAGTATTAAAATAATATGCAATTTTACCGATAGAATTTTTCATAATCTTTATCCACCGGCCTCTGTCATTGTAATACATCGGGATAATGATATTTTCCAACTTGTTATACAAATCTTCTGCATCTGTCATATCATTAACATTTATAAGGGAAGATTCCAATGGTTTAGGGCCAATAGACCAACCTGTTATACCCTCAATATGCCCCTCAATCCACCAACCGTCCAGGATACTAAAATTGATTACACCGTTGTGCGCAGCCTTCATGCCGCTAGTGCCTGATGCCTCTCTCGGTCGCAATGGTGTGTTAAGCCAGACATCCACTCCGGAAATCAATTTCAATGCCATTTCCATATTATAATCTCTTAAGAATACAATTTTGATTTTATTGTCAATTACCTTTGCAAGGTCGATGATCTTTTTTATGATGTCTTTGCCAGTTGTATCTTTTGGATGTGCCTTTCCAGCAAAAACAATCTGGAATTTCCCTTTTTCACATATCTTTAAGAACCGCTCCAAGTTGGAAAATATTAAATCGGCCCTTTTGTAAGAAGTAAATCTCCTTGCAAATCCAATAGTTAACACATCCGGATTCAGCTCTACACCGGCAATCTTCTTTACATAATTAATCAAATCATTTTTTGCGTGGAGGTGTGCCTCCCACACCTCTGCGTCTGGTATGATTTCCGCGCGAACAAACAACTCGGGTTCGTTGGCCCAGCCTGGAATATATTTGTCGTACAATTGCTTAAAACTTTCACATGTCCATGTAAATGAGTGAACACCATTTGTAATGGCATTGATCTCGTAACCGGGGAATAAGGTTTTCGAGACCTCCCCGTGTTTTTTAGTAACACCATTGACATATTTGCTCAGGTTTAATGCAAGGAGCGTCATATTGAGATAATGTTCACCGCCGAGCTTTTTTAATAGCTCCAGTGGTACAATCTCACCCAGGATTCTTTTGATGAGATCATAGGAAAACCGATCATGGCCTGCCTCAATGGGGGTATGGGTTGTAAATACACATAAGTCTTTTACCGCATCTGTATCCCAGACCCATCGTTCGTCCCAAACACTTTCAACGTCTTTCTTGTGCATCAGGAGCAATTCGAGTACCAGTAAACTGGCATGTCCTTCATTCATATGATATTTCCTAATATGGAATCCAAGGGCATGAAGCATGCGTACCCCGCCGATGCCGAGTACGATCTCCTGCTTTAGCCGATAATTTACATCGCCACCGTATAAAAAAGCAGTAATCTCCCTATCCTCTTTTGTGTTTTCTTCTACATCCGTATCGAGATAGAGGACATCCACTTCTCCGCCGGTAACGCTTCGCACCTGATAGCACCAGGCCTGAATATAAACGTTGCGCTCCTCAATCTGAACCTTGACCTTTTTTGGTAGACGAACCATAAACCTGGATGGATCCCAATTTATAGGATACTCAACTTGCCTTCCGTCGCTGTCAATATCCTGGCGAAAGTATCCTTTTTTTGAGATCAGCGTAACGGCAACAAGTGGTATCTTGAGATCGGCACTTGATTTTATGGTATCTCCAGCAAGGACCCCCAGACCACCGCTATAGGTTGGTATGTCATTGGAGAGACCAATCTCCATGGAAAAATAGGCAATATTTGCTTCACTATTCATACGAGACAGGACACGTTAATTTACCCAACCTCTGAGTGAGGATGATGTTTTCGGAATAATCCACAGGACAGTCTATAACGCTGATACCTCGCTGTTTGAGAGCATCCTGTAAAATCGGTTTCAACTCGTTTGCAGACTCTACCCGGTAGCCCTTTGCACCAAAACTCTCCGCGTATTTGACAAAGTCGGGATTGGAGAACTCCACGAAGGCAGACCGCCCAAAGGCTTTCAATTGTTTTGTTTTAATGATACCATAGCCGCCATCATTAAAGATCAGTGATACAAAAGATACCCCTAATCGGCTGGCAGTTTCTAACTCCTGTGAATTCATGAGAAAACCGCCGTCACCTATAACTGCAACGACATGCCGTTCAGGGCATACCAATTTTGCAGCAATGGCGCCTGGCAAGGCAATACCCATAGAAGCAAAACCATTAGAGATAATGCATGTATTGGGTTTATATACTGGATAAATACGCGAAACCCATAATTTATGGGCGCCCACATCGCTAATCAAAATATCATCCGGTCTTAATGCATCGCGCACATCACATATTATCTTTTGTGGTTTTATGGGAAATGATTTATCATTGCACATGCCCTTGCATTCTTCTATGATGGCATTTCGTAAAGCACTGACAATATGTCTTTTCTCTTTTATCCTGACCATGTCTGATAAACGATCAAGGGTCTCTGAGATTCTGCCGATTACTTCTATCTCCGCATTGTAATAGGCATCCACCTCACTAGGGGTAGCATCAATGTGGAGTATCTTCTTATCTTTGTGCGGATTCCATTTATAAGGGTGGTACTCTACGAGGTCATACCCGATGGCAATGATCAGATCTGCCTGATCAAAACCACAGGAAATGTAATCATCGGCCTGTAAACCAATTGCAAGTAAGGAGAGAGGGCAATCATCGGAAATAGCTCCTTTGCCCATGAAGGTAGTGGCTACAGGGATATTCAATTTCACCGCAAAGTTAGTTAAAGATTCAGCTGCCCGTGTTCTAAGTACCCCATTTCCTGCAAGGATAACAGGATAGCTCGCATCCGAAATTAACTTTGCTGCAATTCTTAATATCTCTTCTGTAGGGTAGGGGATATGTGCCTCCTCCTTTAAAGAGATCGGCTGGGCTAAAAGGTCTGCTTTTGCTACGTCCTCAGGAAAATCGATATGGGTTGCACCTGGCTTTTCCATTTGCGCCAGCTTAAATGCCTTTCTGACGACTTCCGGAATAATATCGGCGGTGTGTACCAGGGTGTTCCACTTTGTGATGGGTTTAAACATGCTAACGGCATCCATGTATTGGTGGGATTCCTTGTGCATGCGGTCGAGACTCGCCTGCCCGGTAATGGCCACAAGAGGCACCCGATCTAAATTTGCATCAGCAACGCCCGTTACAAGATTAGTAGCCCCTGGACCGAGTGTAGATAGACAGACACCCGCCTTCCCCGTTAGTCGGCCGTACACATCAGCCATAAAGGCGGCGCCCTGTTCGTGGCGCGTTGGAATAAACTGTATCTTCGAGTCCAATAATGAATCAAGGATATCTACGTTTTCTTCTCCTGGGATTCCAAAGATATATTGGACACCTTCGTTTTCCAAACATTTAACAAGCAGATCCGATGCCTTCATAATTTAATAGTTTTCGTAATTTCTATATATGTATGGGTTTATCCACGACTGCGTGGGCGGCTTCCCAAATGGCCTCAGAGAGGGTAGGGTGGGGGAATATAGCATTCGCCAACTCAAAGACAGTCCCCTCCAAGATTGAGGCAAGTGACATACCCCACATCAATTCACCCACATTGGGTCCTATAGCGTGTACTCCTAATATCTCACCATATTTTTCATCCGAAACGATTTTTACAAACCCATCTTCATATTCACCGTCTATAATGGCTTTACTGTTGGCAATGAGTGGAAATTTTCCCACTTTTATTTTATATCCTTTGTTTTTTGCCTCTTCTTGCGTAAGTCCTATACTTGCCACCTGTGGAAGGCAGTACGTCACTCTCGGTATATTCTGATAATTTATTGGAGTGGTTTCTTTGCCTGCAATGTGAGAGACGGCCTGTAATCCTTCACGTGAAGCCTTATGGGCGAGAAGGGGGGGGCCAGTAATGTCTCCAATGGCAAAGAGTCCTTCCTGATTGGTTTCCATAACATTGTTGGTTAGCAGATATTTTCCTTTAAAATGTAATGACAATTTTTCTATTCCAATATCTGCTAAGACTGGACTTCTGCCCAAAGCAAGGAGTAAACGATCCGCTTTTATAAATTCTTTATTCTCGGCTGCGGTAGGGGCGTGGGTTGCGTCACTTTTCCGGTTAATCTCCACGCTAACGCCATTATCAATGATAACCTTTTCTAAAGAGGTATTTGCCAGGACATTGATACCTCTCCTATCGAAAATTTTTCTTAAAGCAGCACTAATTTCCCTGTCTTCGGCAGGAAGGATATCAT
>JBKBTA010000122.1:0-8673 GCA_046291035.1 Candidatus Brocadia sp. | reverse complement strand
TAATAACATTATCCGCCAGTACCCGTACCAATCCACGTTCTTTAAGGAGATTAATTTGAGATTGGCTTGGTACTTTCTGGCTGACGGTGATGGGAAAAGTGACCAGAAACCGTGTGCCTTCAGGTAACGAAAGGACGGTTTCGACAATATGAGAAACGGTATCGATCTGAACATGCCGTTTGCAGTTGGCGCAATAGGTCTTGCCAATCCGTGCAAACAACAACCTCAGGTAGTCATTGATTTCTGTGGCGGTCCCAACGGTTGAACGCCGACTTTTTACCGGATTTTTCTGCTGGATGGCGATTGCCGGGGGTATCCCTTCAATGTGGTCTATATCGGGCTTGTCCATCCTTTCCAGGAATTGACGCGCATAGGCCGAAAAGGATTCTACATACCGCCTTTGTCCCTCAGCAAAAAGGGTATCGAATGCAAGGCTGGATTTACCCGATCCGCTGACCCCTGTAATCACCACCAATTTCTTATGGGGAATTTCAATATCAATATTTTTTAAATTATTCACCCGTATGCCGCGGGCGATAATGGATTTCTTCATAGTTTTGTTTTCTGTAAAAAATCTGATAACCACAGAGGTCACAGAGTTTCGCAGAAAATTTTCCTCTGCAGTCTCCGTATGCTCTGTAACCAATTTAGAATCATAGAATTACTATATTTCTTATCCTAACGGAACTGTCATGGACGAAGTCGAAGGAATTGAAACAGCCGAAGAATCTCAATTATCGAAAATCTAAATCATTAAATATAAGATTTTCATGTACTATTCTCAAGATAATTCTAAGACGGCGCTGTGTAATGAAAGAAGCTAAAAGTCTAAAAAACGTTTGACATGTGCAAGGGGTTTATCAATAATGGCCGTTAAAAAAACACGCCTTATTGAGAGGAGATCAGTTATGTGGACTCAACCGCTTCTGAAGAAAGCTTTAGAAAACTATACCTTAAATACTCTTCAAATACTCTTCTAATGCCTCTTGCCACGGCCTCATTTTGTGCCCGCTGACAGTGGTATATTTTGTGCAGTCTAAGGAAGAATTTTGAGGGACCGCTGCCGCGCGTTTGTAATCGGCGGTTTTCATAGAAAGTACCGATACCCGGTCACCGGTTAATTCAAAGATCTTCCTTGCCCACTCATAGCGCGAACATGTCCCGGTGTTCGTTACATGGTACAGTCCCCGAAGATTCCGTGATATGATATTCCATATTGCATAAGATAGATCGGCCGTATACGTGGGGCATCCGCACTGGTCGGTCACAACGGACACGGAGCGGTTTTCCCTTCCCAGAGTTAGCATGGTGGTTACAAAATTTTTCTTATACGGACCATAAAGCCATGCCGTCCTGATAATAGCGTAGTTGTCGCCTATTTCTTGAATGGCAAGTTCACCTTCAAGTTTTGATTTGCCATAGACAGAGAGGGGATTGGGTTGGTCAGTTTCAAGGTAAGGTTCGTTCTTGGTGCCGTCGAATACGTAATCGGTGCTGATGTGGATGACCTTGGCCCCCTCTTCCTTTCCCGCCAGCGCTATGTTTTTTGCTCCGGTTGCATTGACGGCAAAGGCCTCAGAAATGTGGGTTTCACAAGCATCAACATTTGTGAATGCGGCGCAGTTGACAATGACGTCTGGCTTGATCCGGGCAATAAATGCGGAGGTATTTGAGCCGTTCGTAATATCCATATGCCCATGATCGACTGCGATAACTTCAATATGCTGAGACTTTGAGCCAGATAGATTGGGCAATCGGCTGATGAGGCACCTGCCAAGCATGCCCTGAGAGCCGATAACGAGTATTTTCATGACTGAAGTGTATCAAAATGTAACTGATAAACGCGTTTGTATTCTCCCTCTTCGGACATGAGGGATTCATGGTTGCCTGTTTCAACGATATGCCCGTTTTTCATCACAACGATCCTGTCACAATGCTGTATCGTAGAAAGGCGGTGGGCAACGATGATGGTTGTTTTTCCAGCAATCAGGTTATTGAGTGCTTCTTGTACCAGCTTCTCAGATTCATAATCCAGAGAGGATGTCGCTTCGTCTAAAAGTAAAATGGAGGCATTTTTCAGTATGGCACGGGCAATGGCGATTCGTTGACGCTCTCCACCGGACAGTTTTACACCTAATTCACCCACAATGGTATCATAACCTTTGGGAAGACTCATGATAAATTCGTGGATATTGGCAGACTTTGCTGCCGCATAAATTTCCTCGATTGAAGCATCCTTCCTCCCATAGAGTATGTTTTCACGAAGGCTGCGGTTAAACAGAAAGGTCTGCTGGGAAACAATTGCAATTTGTGCAAGGAGCGATTCGTGTTTAATCTTTCGTATATCAATACCGTCAATCTCCACACAGCCTTTGACAGGGTCATAGAAACGTGGTATCAGATTTATAAGCGTTGACTTCCCAGCCCCACTCTTACCTACAATAGCAAGAACCTCTCCCTTATGAATGGTAAGGTTAATGTCCTTTAAGACAAAATCTTTGCTATTCTCGTAGGAAAAGCTCACATTTTTAAAAGAAATCCCCTCCTCTATGCGTTTCAGTGTCACTGCCTCAGGATGATCTTTTATGGTGGGTTCTATCGCAAGCAACTCAAATACCCTGTTAACACCGGCCAGAGATTCCTGCAAGCTCGCATAACTTTTGGCCAGTTTCTTGACGGCTGTAATCACCATAAAGCCTACGGCAGTAATAAACCCGCCCAGTTCCCCCGGCGTGACTTTCTTTGACATAACCACATAGCCACCCAAAATAATCAAGACGGCTAGACCAAGGGCATAGACAAATTCACTAGTGCTTGTGTTTGCTGCCTTTGCCCTGACCATTTTCAGCCTTTTCCTGAGAAATCGTTCACTGATGTCGTGGATTTCACGGCTCTCTTCGGTCTCCATCTTAAACGCCTTTACGATCCTGATGCCCGCAAACATTTCCCGGAGGGCATCCGTAAGGTCGGAAAGATGACGCAAACTCCCCTTCCCGTGCTTCTTAATCTTCCTGCCCATTACAAGCACAGGAATAAATATGATGGGGACAGCAATCAAGGCCAACAGGGACAGCTTCCAGCTAAAATAAAATGCCAGAATCAATCCGCAAATCAGCTTTAAGGGTTGAAGCATGATCTCATCAAAAAGGACCGTAAGTCCTGATTGTGTTACAGCGATGTCGTTTGTTAGTCTGGAAAGGAGATCGCCGCTCTTCCTGTTTTCAAAAAAACTCAGAGGCTGAGGAAGCAAATGGTCGCATACTTTGTTTCGGATATCCACAACAACTGCCCACATGACAAAATTTCTAAAGTATTGCTGAAAATAACAGGAGAAGAAAATAACAGGGGCAACGATTGCCATCACCATGCCGATACTCGTAAATGAACTTGTGGCCCGCTTTTGTAATTTTTCTATAAACGCAAATTTATGGAATAGCTGTTTTTTAAATTGTTTGACGGGAGAATGGCTACTTTGCTTTTGTATGTTTTGGTCTATATCGATCCTCGGCAATTCTTCCATCTTTTTTACATTCCCTATCAGCAGTTTGTCTATAATAGGCTTGATCAATGAAATCTGAATACCATTTGCCGATGTATAAATAACCATGCTGACAATGGCCAGCGCCATATATTTCCAGTAAGGTCTTGCAAATGATAACAACTTTGCACATTCACTGAAAAGGGCGCTTTTTTTCATGTTTCCTTAATCGATTATCAAAACGAAAAGTCTTGAAGAATTACTCTGTATCAAGGTGGAGGAACAAAACAATGGACATTTGGCCAGCATTATATTTTTAACATCGATGGCACAGTATCACAAATTATAGCGAAATGCTATCACATCGTTGCATGTTTTTCAACAAAAGATTTTCTGTTAACCAGTCTATTTGAAGCGCGGACACAAGGTTAGAGTGATAAGGAATCGGGGAAATTGCAGAAAAACTAAAAATAATTAAATTTCCTTGAAAGACCTATAAATCCAAGTAAAATAGTTAGACCTGATTGCAGCACCGGTGCAAACGGAAAGAGGTACTTGAGCCAAAAAAACAAACCCTGCCGTTTGTTTTTTTTTGATTTTATATTATATCATAACATTGTACTTTTCTTATAATCAAAAACACCATGAACAAAAGGTGGGTATTTCTCCCTCCTAACAAACCGCTCCAAACAGAGATTGCCAGCAGACTCAAAATATCACCCTTGATGGCGCAGGTACTCATCAATCGCGGGATTGTTGACGTTGCATCCGCCAGGAACTTTCTCCAGCCACAAATTGGGACATTGGGAGACCCCTCACTTCTCCCCGACATTGAAAAGGCATCCATTCGCATTAACGAGGCCGTGCGTAAGGGGGAAAAAATCGTTATCTATGGAGATTATGACGTTGATGGATTATCGGCCACGGCACTCATGTATCGATGCCTGAAACTGGTCGGGGCACAGGTAAGTTACTATATCCCGGAAAGGTTGGAAGAGGGGTATGGTTTGAATGCAGACGCAATTAAAAAACTGAGGGAATGCGGGACAAACGTCATCTTAACGGTAGACTGTGGCATCAACGCCTGTAGCGAGGCGGATATCGCCCGCACGTATGGCATCGACCTGATCATTACCGACCATCATCAACCAGGCCAGGAGATACCCAATGCCTTTGCCGTAGTCAATCCAAAATTGAATGCATCCAACCATGTTTTTCGCGATCTCTCCGGTGTTGGTATCGCCTTTAAGCTGGCATGGGCTATCGGGCAACATTTTTCACCACAGAAGAAGGTCTCTCTGGCGTTCAAGGATTTCCTGTTAAGTGCTGTGGGTCTGGTGGCACTGGGAACGATTGCGGACGTGGTACCACTCCTGGGTGAAAATCGCATCATTACAAAATACGGGCTGAGTGCATTGCAATATACGGAAATCCCTGGATTGCGGGCGCTTCTCGATGTAGCGGACCTTTCCGGCACAAACCTTGACGCCTTTCATGTGGGCTATCGCTTGGGACCCCGGTTAAATGCACCGGGACGTATTGGTAACGCCAGCATTGTCGTTGAACTATTAACTACACCATATAAGGAAAGGGCGATAGAAATTGCCAATTTCCTGGAACAGGAAAATAAAAGAAGGCAGGAAATCCAGGTCGACATCATGGCATCGGCCAGGCAAAAGGTCATAAATGAAATAAACCTGGACGAAACCACCGCTATCGTATTAGCGGACCCGGCATGGCACCCCGGAATCATTGGAATTATTGCCTCTAAGATTGTAGAAGAATTTAATCGTCCCACGGTGATGATTGCCGTTGCGGATGACATAGGCCACGGTTCTGCACGTTCCATACCTTCTTTTCATATCCTGGATGCCCTGGAAAGTTGTAAGAACAAGTTACTTTCCGTGGGTGGCCATGCACAAGCAGCGGGTTTAAAGATACGTCCGGACAACATTGATGAATTCCGTGAAATGCTCAACAACACAACATCACAAAGGCTTTGCAAGACGGATCTGGTGCCCGTTTTGAACATTGATGCGGAAGTCACACTCTCCATGCTGTCCAAGGCAGTTGTGACGGAGCTTGCACGACTCTCCCCTCATGGTGAAGGCAACCCCATCCCGTTATTTGCCGCGACAAACTTAAAGATCGTCGGACAGCCTCGTCGTATCGGGTCGAAGGGACAGCACCTGAGTTTCTATGTCAAACAGGGAGATGTAGCCATCAGGGCCGTTGCCTTTGGCATGGGAGAACACATAGACAGGTTTGAACAAAACGGGAAAAAGTGTTCCCTTGCCTTTACGGTAAAAATAAATACCTGGATGGACTGTGAGCAACTGGAACTGGAAGTGAAGGACGTAAAGTTTGATAATGAATAATGAGCACGATCGATATCCCGGGGGAATGGGAACAGGTCGCTGACCGAATAAAGCAAGACACAAAGTTGTGTATCGTTCTTGGAAAGACCGATCGTGGTAAGAGCACCTTGTGTAAATACCTGATCCGCACGTGGACGGCTTCCGGAATACGTGTTGGATATATTGATAGCGACTTAGGCCAATCCACCTTGGGCCCACCAACCACGGTAAGTTTAAAGATTTTCAATACCCCACCAGGCCAACATGATTATACAAACCCCTCATATATCCATTTTGTCGGCAACACCGCACCTGAAGGTTTTCTATTGCAGACGCTTCATGCAGTAAAAATGATGGTGGATAAATCCCGCCAACAAGGCGCCCAAATCACCCTTGTAGACACGACAGGCTTTATTGACGGACCTGTCGCCCGTGTCCTGAAATTGTACAAGATAGAAATGCTCAGTCCCCAATGGATTCTTGCGTTACAGGCAAAAGATGAGATGGAACACCTTTTAAAAGGATACGAAAAAATGGACTGGCAGGTCATAAGGCTGGTATGCTCGAAACACGTAGTGACCCGTTCACAGGCCGAAAGGCAGAGATATCGGAGCGAAAAGTACAAGGCATATTTCAAATTGGCAAAAATCGCAGATTGTCCAATTCATAAGGTGGTATTCCCGTCGTGTATTCTAGGTACCGGGCAAAGGATACATCCTACAGAGTTGCCGAGAGAATACCGTATTCATGGTATGAACCAACTGTACTTAGAAAAATGTGGCAACGAACTCCTGATCATGGCGGATCATATGGATACATCGATACCGGTCTATAAACTGAAAGTTTACTTTGGCGTTGCCTCGGTTGTATTTATTGAAAGGCACACATTAAAAGACCTCCTTGTTGGCCTGAACGACGAAGCCAATTTCACCCTGGGACTTGGCACCATTATTGATTTAGACCCTTTTGCGGGCAAACTAACACTCTTTACCCCTGTGCACAACATCCACAAGGTTACGACAATACGTTTGGGGGCATTGAAGGTCGATCGGGGTGGAAATGAATATGGAAGGACACGGGTTATTCAGTATTTGTAAGATAGGTAATCGACCAACTGCTTGCATTCTTATGGACAATATTTGAAATTAGTATCATGGTAACACTTTAGTTTTTTGAAAATTGATGCACATGGTTTCGTTCAACATGGGTGGCACGGACAAGCAGTGCTTGTCCGTGATCGTGTGCGTGAATGAGTGAGTTGAATGCCCCCACACGAAACTAAACTGCAACATATTTTCAAAAGCCAAATTGTTACCAAAACCCCGACAAAGACAACTATCATCATTCATCAGACAAACGCATCTTCAAGTGTTTCTTTTATTCTGCCAAAGCCCTAGTTGTTGCTCAAGCCTTTCGATCATGGCGCTGTATTTTTCATGTATACCGGCTTCAATATCTTCTCTTTCCATGTCTTCAAACTTCTTTATTAATATCACCTGCTCGTCGTGGGTCAATACCTTATTTATCCAGGGAAAGAGGATTTTTTCCTCCATTTCTATGTGCTTTTCCATATGCCTGAGATAGGAACGCGCTGCTTTAACAATCTTCTTTTTTGCCTTTTTGCCGTGATGGAAATTATTGATTGCTTTGGCTAGATTTCTTACTTCATCACGTGCCGATACATGCTCCATAAGCAATCGCCCTAAAAAATCCTTCTTTTTGCCTTCATCCTTCACTTTTAGCAAGGGAAAGAGTACTTTATCTTCCTTCTCCTGATGGTGTTTATCAGAAAATCCGGAAATGACTTCTACGATATCATCAAAAACCTCTTTAGAAACGGGTTTATCGTCCTCAAGACAATTCGAAGCCATTTCTAAGATATGCATCATCCTCTTTACGACATCAAGGTCATAATGCAATATCTCCGTAACGGAAGATGCCTTACCTTCGAAGTGTTTGCAATCCTGATAAACCCTGTATTTCGAAGAGGCACATGCAGAAATATAAAGACAGGAAGTAACAACGATAAGTATAAAAAACCTTTTTAGCATCAATGTATTTCAGGGAGAAGCCTCTTTTTGAGCAAGTTTTTCATCTTTTTTTGTCTTACTGGCCGAACAGCTTACCTTAGTCGGCGTAAATCGTTACAAACTCAGGTTCCACGATACTGCTGAGGATATCACATCTGGAGATGACTCCCACCAGGGTATCATTTCTCACCACGGGGACGCGAATAATGTTGTGCTTTGTCATAATATCTATAATCTCTTCCACCGGAGTATTTTCGGATACGCAGATGGGATTTTTCGACATAATATCACCTGCCGTTACCTGTTCCAACGCCTTCCCGGTTCTTATTACTTTTAAAAGATCAAATTCGCTTACTATCCCAATAACCTTCCCATCATCGTCCACAACAGGCAATCCGCTATACATGCCGGACAATAATTTTACCGCCAAATCCCTGCCGATTGTCTTCCTCTTCGCCGCAGTAACAATCTTATTCATAATATCCTTGGCTACCATGATAGATACCTCCTTTTAAAACAAACGTGATTTTACAACTTCGAAACCACAGATTTCACAGATTTTTAATCAAGCTGCACAACTCTCTGTTTTCACAACTACCATTCTTTTCTTTCTTCGAACGCTCCCACGGTCTTGACGGCCGCAATCCCTACTATGCCAGGCCATAGTTTCCGACGCTTTAATTATACGTTTGATTATCTGTTTGTCAAACACTAAGAAAAGACAGGGCTAAGTCAAGCATAAATGCAAATAGTATCAGGTAAAAAAGAAAGAAAATAAACTGGCTTTTTCAGAACCGTTCTTGTATAC
>JBKBTA010000121.1:0-8694 GCA_046291035.1 Candidatus Brocadia sp. | reverse complement strand
ATTCCTGTTTGAAACAATAACAGGGGTACTGCTAATGTTTTATTATGTGCCCGATGTGAACAGGGCATATGCAGACATCGTGGATTTGATGTATGTGGTACCATTTGGCAGGTTTTTAAGAAATTCTCATCGGTGGGGCGCGCATGCCATGGTTATTACGGTGAGTATACACATGCTTAGGGTGTTTTTAACAGGTTCGTATAAACCGCCAAGGCAGTTTAATTGGGTAGTCGGGGTGATCTTGCTGGTTCTCACTTTCCTGTTGAGTTTTACCGGATATTTGTTGCCCTGGGATCAGCTCGGATATTGGGCTATTACCGTTGGTACCAATATGGCGCGCGCGACACCCTTTTTAGGGCATGAAGGGCCGTTTTCGTACATATTAGGAATGAGGCCTGATAATGATATACGCTTTGCTTTATTAGGTGGAACGATGATTGAAGCCCCTGCCTTATTGCGTGCATATGTATGGCATTGTATTGGGATACCATTAGTGGCGTCGGCTTTAATGATGGTCCATTTCTGGAGAGTGCGGAAAGACGGTGGGATATCCGGTCCTTTGTAATGATTGAAAAAGTTTTTCTCATAATTTATCGAAGATATTTCTGAGGAGTGGTTCCATGGAAGTTAGGCAGGAAAAGAAAGGATTGGTAGAATTTAAAGACGATAAAGTGTTTGCATGGCCCACCCTGGTTGCTAAGGAGTTTTTAGCGGCTATTTTTGTGACGGTAGGGCTGCTTTTTTATTCGTATTTTGTGGATGCGCCTTTGAGGGAATTATCGAACCCTGGTCAAGCTGAAAATCCGGCAAAAGCACCCTGGTATTTTCTAGGTTTACAGGAGGTATTGGTCTATTTTGACCCATGGTATGCCGGTGTTGTGCTGCCAAGTATAATCATCTTGGGTCTGATCCTTATTCCCTATCTGGATAACAATCCCAAAGGAAATGGCTATTATACCTTTAGAGAGAGAAGATTTGCTGTGACAACGTTCGTTTTCGGCTATATTTTCTGGTATGTTTTGATATATATTGGCACAGCATTGAGAGGACCGTTCTGGTCCTTTTTTTGGCCCTGGGAACAATGGACGCATGATTTTCCAACGCCTCCGCCATTGCATAATCTACCATTACCATTAGGGATTATTCTCTTGGGGGGGTTCTATGTTGCAGGATTGGCGCTTCCTGCGCTCGTGAAAAGAGATTTTTTTCAGAGGCTTGGTGTTATCCGGTATGCGATAACGATGGGATTGCTTCTGACTATGATCGGAACAGTAATTAAAATAGTGTTTAGGTTGGCGTTCAATGTGAAATACATTATTGCAACGCCTTGGATCAACATATGAATTCTCTTATGAGAGCTAAATAAAATGGATATTTCCAGAACGGGTGAAATATGAGTGTACAAAGATTTATCTTTTTTGTTTTAAGTGCCTTGTTTTTTATAGCTACTGTTGTATGGCTTAAAGATGAATTTCATCCAAAATGGATGGAACATCAGAAGAAGTATTATGAAGAACAAGCAGCAAAGGTTGAGAAGGAATTTGAGGCGGCTACAGCAGCGAAAGATAAAGAGTTGTTGGGAAAGCGTCTGGCATCTTTGAAGAGACCTGTTTATGAAATCAAGCAGATACTTTTAAAAGGTGAATACAGTTGGGCTAAGCAACAAAACGGGGATAAAGTAGACAGATGTATGACGTGCCACATCGATGAACAAAAGTTGAAGGTTGCCCATCCAAGCGTCAAAGATTTTCCTTTTGATATTTATGGGTGTACTGTATGTCATGGCGGTATCGGGCGGGCGTTAAGCGAAGAATTGGCCCACGAAGGAATGTATTATCATAAGAGGCAGATGCAGCTAAGGGTAGCCACTGCCGAAACAATGTTTGCGTTTTGGGGTGAACTTGCAACCTTGACGCCTGAAGAAAGTGATCCAAATCAAAGGCTGGAGATGGGGGACTTTAAAAAGTACAGTATCACAGGCGATAAGGCGGTCTATGTGGGAAGCCAAAAGTGTCTCAAGTGCCACACAGGTTTAACTTCTCCTCACGTCGAACGATGGCAGAGAATCAAGTTTAAGACCTTTGAATATGTAAAAAATGCCCCTGACTACATTGCCGGCAACGAGGAATATAGGAAGACCTGTCTAAAGTGTCATACGACCGGTTATGATGAGACCACAGGAAAATATTCAGAAGAAGGAGTTACCTGTGAGGCCTGTCACGGTGCAGGAGAGGTGTTTAGTTACTTTATGGAGATTGGTAAGGCGCCTGAAGGGCAAAAGATTGCAAAGGTAGGTACGTTCGGAACGCCATATAACGTGTGTGGGCCTTGCCACCATTCGCGTAATCATGAAATGCGGTTGAAATTTTTCCAGGAGAGGGGTGGTTCTGATGAGTGGTTTTTCCCACAACATACGACACCGTATAAAACGAGTCTTTCGGAAAAAGGCGAATCTACATCAAAACTACTGCCAAAAATTCAATGAAAAAAAAATTAAACTTTATCAGAAAATTATGTTATTAAAAAAACATTTGCTGGTTTTGTGGGGAGGAGGCATAAAATGAAGCTGTTGAAATTGGGCGCGATCGTACTCGCCGCCCCTTTAATGTGGAGTTTGCATGCCGGGAGTGTTCAGGCACAGTCTGAAGCAGAGTTGAAAGAGATGCAAAAGAAGGCCACCAAGTATTATGACATTTTGTATCCAAACGATACGTTAAAAGATTGGTTTACAAACAATGTCGGGTTGGAAAAGGGGGCAGGTCCGTGGCAAAATATATATAAGCCCGTTCCATTACAAATGTATTGGTTTCCGGTCAGACATTATGTAAAACCAGATGGGACATACTATGATCAGTTACTGGAAAGATATAAACCAACGGACTGTGTAAAATGCCATGAAGAGGTGACCCCTGGTTTTGTGAATGATTGGAGAGATTCTACCCATGCTAACCCAAGGAAAAACCCAAGGTTTGCAGAAAAAACACAACAAATCGAGAAACTGATTGGCAGGGAGCTTAAGGAGGTTACCTGTAGCGACTGCCATGGGAAGGATCATAAAGAGTTACGTATGCCTACACCGGATGTCTGTGGAGAATGTCATCCTCAGCAGGTAACAGAATTTATGAGTGAAGCAGAACGTGGTCGGCCGAATCACGTTGAAAGTTTTCCTGCAAATGTGATCCCTCCCTGGTATCCGGAAATGTTTCGCAGGGGATATCCAACTGGACAGTTCGGTTGCGATCTTTGCCATGCGGCTGACCGGTGCAATATTTGTCACACAAGGCACAAGTTTGCAGCTTCTGAAGGTAGAAGACCTGAGGCCTGTATGAGTTGTCACATGGGTTTTGACCACCCGGACGCCGAATCCTATGGCGAATCGAAGATGGGCTATATCTATCATCTGGAAGGAGAACACTGGGATTGGGAAAAGCCACTAGCTGAAGTCGTGCCTGGCAAGGACTATAGAACGCCAACGTGTCAGTTCTGTCATATGGATCAGGGAAATGGTAAATTTGCCCATAACCCTGTAATTAAAGGTGTCTGGAGGATGGGAACTGTGCCACCCAAAGGGATAAATTATAAATCATCATTAAAAGATTATCCCCATGGTATCAATCTTCCTCCATTGAATTATACGCTTGATATCTATTCTCCCGCGAGCAAGCAGAGGTCTGAACAATGGGTGGCAGTGTGTAGCAAGTGCCATAGTCCCAGATTTGCAAGATTGTATCGTGAAAACTTGAATGATTTCATGTTTGAGATGTGGAGATTGCAGGACAGGGCGCAAGCCATTTTGGACGATATTGTAGCTAATGATGCCTTTGAAGTGCCAATTAAAGAGAGAGATATCTTCCCGCTGGGGGATATCCTTGCCGATGCGCTTGGGCCAGGATTATTGGGAGAGGCTGTTTATAAAGCATTTAAGACAAAGGCTGGTAAAGTACCGGTTGTTGGACCTATACTAGGTTTGCATGGCTTGTTTGCAACAGGAAGAAACAACCCATCTGAGATCGAAATCACTTATGCCGATATGTGGTTTGGAGACAAGGCGCACGCATATAAAGGTGTTGCGCATGGCCAGCAAGATATCGCATGGTGGTATGGCACGGCCAAGGTTTATCAGAAGATCAATATCTTGGAAAGTCAGGCCATAGCGCTAAAGCATGGAAAAGAACTTCATAAGTTGTTGGAAGAAAAAGGAAGAAAAAGTATTGCTGGTATTGTAGGAAGTATTGTGGGTATTGTAGCAGTATTAATGTTTGGTGCTGCAATGTGGAAAAAGAAACGAGAAACCCGCCTGTAATAGATAGTGTTTACATGTTGTAAAATGATAAAGAATAAAAAAGGCATCTTTGCAAAAGATGCCTTTTTTGTTTTATAGTAAATTTGAATTTTAAAATTAAATAAGCGTCGGAGAAATGTATGTTGAATGATGTAAGAGAGTATGTATTAACTTCGTTACAGTTTGGAGCATTTCCTTATGATTTTAAAAATGAAAGCGATGCCTACAAAGGTTCCAAAGTTGTGATTATAGGAGTTCCTTTTGATGGAACGGCTTCCTATCAAACAGGAACCAAACTGGGACCCAATGCAATATTAAATGCATCTGTTAACGTAGAGCCTTACGATGACGAATTAGGTGAAATCTATACCATAGGGATTTTTACTGTTGGAACACTCAATATAGAAGAAATTCATACAGATCCAAAGAAGGTGATTGATGCACTGTATCACGCTAGTAAAGGTATTGTTAAAGATGATAAATTTCTGGTAATATTAGGTGGTGAACATTCTATATCGCAAGGGGTGATAAAGGCCTACAAGGAGAAATACAGGAAACTCTCCGTACTTCAACTCGATGCACACCTTGATTTGATGGAACAATTTGGCGGGACTCGTTATAGTCATGCAAGTGTATCCAGGAGGGTAGTTGAAGATTTGAAATGCAAGGTAACTAGTTTTGGTGTAAGGGTAGTATCGAAAGAAGAACAGGAATTTGTAAAAAAGAAAAAGAATTCAATATCGGTGTTTTATGCAAAAGATATTTATAATAACGATGACTGGCATGATCAGGCCATAGAAACATTAGAGGACTACGTATATGTCACGTTAGATGTGGACGGTTTAGATGTCTCCATTATGCCTGCCACCGGGACACCTGTACCAGGCGGTTTAGGGTGGTACCGAACAATAGACTTTTTACGCAAGGTCTACAAAGAACGGAAGGTTGTGGGACTGGATGTCGTCGAATTAAAACCTAATCCGGGAAACGAAGCGCCAAATTTTCTCGCGGCAAATCTTGTTTATAAGAATATAGGATTTTATAAAAGGTATACACTATTGGATTAGTATAATTAGCTATGAATTAATTCGAATAAACAAGCTGCTGAGAGTTAATTCAGTTGTTATTTTAAGGAATAGATTCATGTTACGACCGAACATTACTGCGATAAACGTAAGGTTGATGTTTTTATTGATGTTTTGTATTGTGGCAGGTTGTGGTAATAAGGCAGATTCTTACAATAAAAAAGGGATTTCTTTGTACAATCAGGGGAAGTACACTGAAGCAATTGCAGAATTTAAAAAAACATTAGAACTTGATCCCAACCATTATGATGCCCATTTCCATTTAGGCATTGTTTACTATGCAAAGGGTATGACGGACGATGCAATAACAGAACTTAAAAAGGCAATTGATGCAGACCCTGACGAACCAAAAGCCCATTATAATATCGCTTTTGCTTATGTAACCAAGGAAAATGTTGCGGAGGCCCTTGCTGAATATCGAAAAGCGATTGAACTGTTTGCAGCCAGGAAAGATAAAAAAGAGGCAGAGGGGTATCTGTATATGGCCGTTGCCTATAGTTTGATAGAAAAAAATGAAGATGCATTAGCGGCGTGCAGGAAAGCGTTGGAAATCAACCCTGATTTAGAAGATGCACACTATTTCTTAGGTGTTTGTTATTATAAACAGAATATGATTGACGAGGCAATTGCGGCATTTAAAAAAGTTATTCAGTTGAATCCAAAATCTGAAAAGGCACATAACCTTCTTTTTACTATTTACGATAAAATCGGAAAGACCGAAGAAGCCATAGAAGAAGATCGCATATTAAAGCAGATTGCAAAGGAACGAAGGGAACAACGATGAACATCCTTAATGCAGCATCGAGGAATCGAATTTAAACTGAAAAATCAAAATGGAGGATGCAGGAAGTGGAAAAGGATATTGCAAAGGTAGTGATCAACGAAGCACAGATTCGAAATCGACTCCTTGAATTATCGAAGACGCTAATCCATGATTATAAGGGTAAGGAATGGACAATTATTGCAATTCTTAACGGAAGTCTTGTGTTTCTTGCCGACCTGATTCGTTTGATTCCCTTTCCCATCAGATTGGACACTATCGATGCCGCTACGTATGGTGAGTCGACTTTTCCACAGGGAGAGACCAAGATTATACGTCAATTTAAAATCGACATAGAAGATAAACACGTGTTGGTTGTCGATGATATTGTTGACACGGGGAGTACCTTGAAAAGGGTGCTGGAAGATATTGAAAAATTTAACCCTATGACCCTTAAGAGTTGCGTTCTTTTGAATAGGGTAAGCAGGAGGAGATATAACGTTCGTCCCGACTATAGTGGTTTTGATATTGGAGATGACTATGTTGTTGGTTATGGGCTGGACTACAATAACAAATATCGAAATCTGCCATTTATAGCAGTGCTTAAGGATGAATGTTATCATCGCCAAGGCTTTATTCACTAATATAAGCTAGAATTACGTATCGGCCATTATAGTATTGCCCTGTAAAAACTTCTTTTTTGGTAACACTTTATTTTTTTGAAAATTGATACATATGGTTTCGTTCAACATGGGTGGCACGGACAAGCTGTGCTTGTCCGCGGTCGTGTGTGAATGAGTGAGGTGAATGCAGAGTTTGTCCGTGCCACCCGAAACTAAGCTGCAACATATTTTCAAAAAGCTAAATTGTTACAATGTCCCATTGGTAGGAGCCGTCTCCCGACTGCGACTGGCAATGCACATCGGCGAACACCCTTCCCGATCGCCAACGGGAGTTGGCTCCTACCAAAAACTTTGAAATTCCTTGTATAACATGTGTGAAGCATTGGTAAACATGAGGTAGATATTCTTTGAAGGCTGTTTTTGTCCATTTGACAGGTAGTCACCGAGGAAATACAGAAGTATTTGCTACTGAAAAGATATCTATTGGTACTGATGCTTCGGCCGGCCTTCATTTTGATCCAGAGGTGGATAGAAATACGTCCCGTTATCATGCTGAGATACAATTCAAGGAATGCGATTATGTACTGAGAGATAAAGGGAGCACGAATGGGACACTCGTAAATAATAGGCTGATTAGCGAAATCGTGCTGAAAGACGGCGATTTGATAGAGTTCGGTGCGGGTGGTCCCAAGGTGCGATTCCGTATTAAAACGGATGAGCACGATGTATGTAAGCCATGGACAGAGATAATAGAGGATTCGTTAGGTATAGTACGCACATCTCAAAGAGGTCGGATTACTACAGCAACGGCATTCTTTCGGCAGCTTCTGTGGGAGGCGTTTACCCAGTCATCCCATACCTTTAAAGTAGGGGCTGTTCTTGTTTTTTTTATTATATTTAGTAGTCTTGTATCGTATTTTTATATACAATATGCCAGGTTGTCAAAAACTGCCGAAAAGGTGCGGCTTCTTGAAATTGAAAGATCAGTTGCTGAGAATATTATTAAGGCATATAGCGGAGGAATTTGTCTGATCCAGGGGGCCTTTTATTTCCTTGATGAAGAGACGGGTGAACCGCTCATGATGGGCAGGGGGCAGCGGGGGATTCACGAATACACAGGCACAGGGTTCCTTGTCAGTGCGGATGGTCTGATCCTGACCAACCGCCATATTGCTGAGCCATGGTGGGAAATGTCTCCTTACATTCATAGAGAGCCTGCGATTAAACCCAGGTTTGAGGTATTCATGGCATTTTTCCCCGGTATCAAAGAACCATTTGCTTTAAAAGTAGAGAAGATTTCTGAAGAAGTGGATGTTGCACTGCTTCGCATAGATATGCGCGGCGCTAAAATTCCCTTCCTCGAATTGGACACCACGGGCAAAGGTGCGGTTGTGGGTGAACCTATGATATTGTTAGGTTATCCGGCCGGTATTAATGCTATTTTTGCAAAGACAGACCCGGTGATTGTAAAACAATTATTTAGTTTGCCTTTTATTCCATTGGTACAAGAACTGTCAAATTGGGGGTTAATAAGACCTCTTGCGACGCAGGGTCACTTAAGCGACATTATGTATAACAGGATTGTCTATGATGCTCAAACAACAGCCGGCGGTAGTGGCGGGCCTATTTTTAACAATAAAGGGAAGGTAATTGGGATTAGTTACGGGATTTTCCCCGGCTTTCGAGGTTCCAATTTTGGCGTTCCGATAAGTTATGGTATAGATCTGATTAAATCGATGTCATTAAGCCAAAGGGATTAAATTAATGGAAAATATTTATCCATCTTTCTCTACAAAAAATAAAGGAATGAGTAATCAGAAGCTTATAAATTGGGGATTGATAGAGATTTGTTATACGATTTTATATATGTTTATGTTGTGCATGCTTTGTAGTTCATTATATGCACACTCAGATGGCGCACCAATAGCTTGTTTAGGTAGTGGC
>JBKBTA010000120.1:0-8752 GCA_046291035.1 Candidatus Brocadia sp. | reverse complement strand
CTACAACGGATTTGATACATGAGATACTATAAATGGAGGGCTTTTGTCAGGTCTCCACTTGACAACGCTACCAAAAATTTACCTATAGAATTTCAAGGTTTTTGGTAGGAGCCGACTCCCGTTGGCGACCGGGCACTTGGATTCCGTTTCGGAATGCCGGTCGCCATCGGGAGACAGCTCCTACCTTAGTTTCATGAAAAAGTTGCCAAAGGCAATGTTATCGTAAAGCACGCCCCCTTGCCACGCCCCTCACTAAAGGCTTCAATCCTCCCACCGTGAATATCTATGATACCATAACATATGGCCAACCCCAGACCGGTGCCTTTTCCTGTTGGCTTTGTGGTAAAGAAAGGATCAAATATCTTATCAAGGTGTTCGGGTTCAATCCCGACGCCGGAATCGGCAACAAGAATTTGTACGACCGATTGTTTTCTATACGTTGTTAAAAAAATATCGCCTCCGCCTTCTGTCGCATGCAATGAATTAATAATTAAATTGAAGAAGACCTGTTTTAACTGTTGCGGATCTCCAATCACAGAACACGGTTCTTCAGAAAGGTTGAGCCTGATATTTTGGCTCCTTGACTGAGACTGATACTGGACAATGGAAAGTGTGTCATGAATAATGCGGTTTACATCGACCCGCTCAAATTTTGGTTCTGACTGCCTCGAAAAGTTAAGGAGATTCGAGATAATGGATTTACACCGATAGGTTTCATCACAGATAATCTTTAGATATTCAGCAAATACATCCAACTCCGTTGAAGGGATCAGGGATCGGCTGTCAGGCGTCGGTGGATACGTCTCCAGCTCCTGATTCCCGACCCATGCTCCCCCGCACCCGACCCCTGACACCTGATCCCTGACGCCTGATCCCTGACACCTGATCCCTGACACCTGATCCCCATTTTGTGCCTGTTTAGAGTCATGCCGGGCTAAGCTATGATGGTATTGTTCTTTGTGCTCCAAAAGAGTGTTAAGCCGTTCAATCAGGCCTTCGGCACAACTGGCTACTGAAGCCAGCGGATTATTAATCTCGTGGGCAAGCCCGGTAACTAAAGTTCCTATACTTGCCAGTTTTTCGGATTGTATCAATTTACGCTGGGTATGTTGTAATTTTTTATATGCCTCCCGAATTTCCTGAGTCCTTTCCTCTACCTTGAGTTCCAAGGTGTTGCGGGCATCAATCAACTGGTTTGTCCGCACATTGATAATCCTTGCCGCCTTCAAGACTATGAGGAAGAGGGCGAAAAATAAAACCCCCATTGCCGAACCCGTCATAACAATTGCCTTTTCCCGTGCCTTTGCTATCTGTCTCTTTAATCTGGACATGTCCTGGTATATCTCCAATACCCCCACCTGATTTTTTTTTGACCCGTCCTTTTCCATTTCATAAAAGGGGTAATAACTTTCGAGCAAGGTTTCAACCACAAATGAGCCCTTCGAATCAGTCGTACCCGCCGGCCTTAATGCAGATGCGGGTTTACCATGAATGGCAGAATCCAGCTTTTTGTTTACGCCACGATCAAGGGTGAATCCGATGTGCTCTGGTACCGTGCTGTAAATGATACGACCTTCCAGATCATATAAATACAGTTTCTTTATTTTTAACCCATATAAATTTTCACGAACTACCTTATCCAGTCTCTTAAATTGTTTGCGGTTGTTTTCGAGATCGATTTGTTTATCTTTCCGAAGCGCAGGAAGAAGGAAATCTTTATAAATCTCATAATTCAGATGCGCACTAAAGTATTGTGCATATTCCTCACTTCGTTTGATTAATTCATGACTCTCCATGCGTGGGAATATCCACCCAACCACCAGGCTCAGAATGGCGGTGACGGCAAAGCTGGTAATAGTATAATACAATATTAAATTAAATTTTTCAGGGTGGAGAATTTTTTGGAATTTTGGCATTTTTAATTTTACTATGCGGAATTATTTATGTCGCATGTATATCAATAAGTGTTCCACCCCCCCTATGTGAGAGTGGTCAGGGGAGCCGCTGAACTGTTGCTAGGAACGAATATTTATGAAAGATATTTTAGGCAACTATGACATGGTTGTCAAATAGTGTTTAAACGTGGGTATTCATGTCAGACTTGTAGAAGCGGTAGGTATTCTTACCATGTTCCTTAGATAGGTACATGGCTATGTCGGCATTTTTAACCAGGGTTTCCGTCTCCTCTGCGTCCAGGGGATAGAGGCTAATGCCTATGCTGGTGGTAATATTGACTTCATGGCCTTCGATCTGAAAGGGTTGGTACAATGCATCAAGAAATTTCTGTGCGACAGTGGCAGCATCCTCAACATGAACAAGATCATAAAGGACGACCGTAAATTCGTCGCCGCCCGTACGGGCAACCGTATCGCCCTCACGAACACATCGTTTCAATCGTTCGGCGACAGCCTTGAGCAGTAAGTCACCCACATGGTGTCCCAGCATGTCATTGATGGTTTTAAAGTTGTCTAGGTCAAGTACCATAACTGCCGCCATACTTTTATTTCGCTTTGCATGGACTACAGCCACTTGAATGCGGTCTTTCAATAGATTGCGATTGGGCAAACTGGTGAGGGTATCATGGTAAGCCATGTAGGTAATAAGGGCCTCCGACCGCTTGCGCGCGATTGTGCTTCCCAGGATCTCTGCCATAATACGGAGCAGGGTTATATCTTCTTCATGCCATGGGCCAGCTGTTACCACGTTGTCAAAACCAAGAAATCCAACCAGGTCTGCCTCGGCGTATATGGGCAGGACCAACAGCGATTTGATACCCTGCTTTTCCAGAAATGCTTTTTCAAAATCGCGCTCAGGAGGCATTTTTGAAACATCGGGGATGTGAATTACATTACCCGCACGCAGATTCTCCATCCACCAGGGAAACATTGCTGTTGGAAGATTCCGGAGATGCTGGATTTCCGGTGTGACTCCCTCATCGCACCACTCATGGGTGTTGTCCATAATAGTACCATTATCCCGGAATTGAAAGAGATATGCCCTTCCCGCCTTACTGAAACGGCCTGCATCGGCCAGAGATTTGTAAATAGTATTATTAAAATCTGAAAGAATGACAAATCTTGTAGAGATAGTGGCAATCGTCATTTCAAGACCTATCCTCCGCTTAAGGGCATCCTCAATCCATTTTCGCTCAGTGATGTCCTGTACTGTTCCGCTCATCCGGATCACCCTGCCAGTATTGTCAGCAATGACTTCACCCTGTTCATGGACAATGCGCACTGAACCATCCGGCAAAACTATGCGATGGTCAATACGATAAGGTTTCCCCTCGTTTAAAGCATCGTGAATAGATTTTTTAACAAATTCTCTATCATCGGGATGCACGTAATTCAAAAATGTCTCACATGTTGGAACAAAAGACTGGGGTACCAAACCAAAGATGCGGTAGACCTCATCAGACCAGTATGCCTTATTTTTTCTGATATCCAACTCCCAGCTTCCCAGATGGGCAATTTGTTGTGCTTTGGCAAGACTGGCCTCGCTTTCCCTGAGTGCTTCTTCCATCCGCTTGCGTTCGGTTATGTCTACGAGAGAAATAAATACCCTTTCCCATGTCTGCTCATACCCTGGTGCAATAGACAATCTCATAAATACATAATTTTCTGAGCCACCAAGTGTGCGGGTAACAGCTTCCGTTTCAAACAAAGCCTGGCCCTCCGACAGGACAACAAGTGCTTTTTTGTACACGTCGAATAATTCCCTGTCAAAGAACCTGGTCAAACAACGGAGAAAATACTGTTTGTTCTTCGCCTGGTACATCTGTAAAGTTGCCTTATTCACATCGATAATTCTTACCATAGCTGCACATTTATGAGCCGCTTCCGGATGACTTTCGAAATATGTTCTGAAATCTGCAATTCCTGACTTTTGTAAACTATCAAGATAAGTTTTAACTTCGGAAGAATCTAATTCCCAGAGAGAAACCGGAGCATTTTCAAAGAGTCCACGATAACGTGCCTCGCTTGCATACAGTGCGTCTTCTGTCATTTTGTGTTCTGCAATTTTCACTTGTAGCTCTTCATTCGCTTTTACCAACTCCTTTGTTCGTTCCGCGACTCGCTTTTCTAAAGATTCGCTCTTATACTCTTCTGCCTGCTTTCTTTTTATGAATTGGCCAATCTGACCGCCGATGGAAGTAAGCATCGGGAGCAGGTACTCGTCCGCCTGTTGTATCTCGTGGCACAGGAACACGAAGACACCGAGTACTTCATTTCCAGCCATAATAGGAAAACCCATAGCCCCGCGTAATCCCTCTTTGATAGCGATTTCTGCACGATGGAAATTTGCATCGTTGACAACATCTGTAATCCAGACAGGTTTCCGGCTGGCATAAACACTCCCGATCAATCCACTGCCGGGCGAAAAGGTGATCTGCCGGCCCTGCGCCTCAAACTCCGAAACCTTCACAGAAGGCTTATGCCAGGCTTCAACGAAACGTAGTTCATTTGTTTTGCTGTCCATGGCCCAGAACTCACCGAGCGCCCAATCCAGACTCTCGCATATCGCCTGAAGGATTTTTGGAATAGCTTCATGAAGCGTCGTGGATTCAGCCAATATGCGCATTGTGGCATGCACTCCACGACATCGTTCAAATCGTTTGAGGAATTTCATAATTTGACCAATAACGGCATACTAAAAAGTACCTATGGGCGACCCTTTGGAATTACGATGGAAATCAATTCTATTATCTCAACGAGATGTTGGAACTATTTAACGTTGAAAGTGGCTCCGGCTGCTGAAATATTGCTGCGATGCTAAGTGACGTGAGATAAAGGTTATACATAAATAAAAATATTTGTGCTTATCTTATATATCGGCATTGTTAACCAATACTTTAGTTAAATTTTGCCGAAAACTTGGGTAACGGCTGGTAGTTTTACCATCTGAATATGGCCTGGACAAAAGATTTGCTGTGTATTTCCTCCCCTGGCTCATTCTCGATCTCGTATTCAAATTTAAATTCCAGATGCTCATTGAGATAGTAATTTATACCCAGGGCAATACGGTCTGCATCATTACCATCGGTAACATTACGGTTAGGATCAACAGAATCGAATCTTATGACTCCCTCCAGATGTTGTAAATAATCCAAATTAAACGGGTATTTATAGGACGCCTGGAGGTAATAACCATTCCGGGAGTAATCGCCGCCATCTATTGTTTCCTGTTCCACATGACTGGTAATATACTCTCCACGTACTTCCAGATTCCCCCTTTTAAACTGAATATCGGCCCCCAGAAAATCGAGATCCAGCTCATTGTCCTCGTCATATTTTCCCCGCGAATATGAACCTCCTATTTCCAACCCTGGCAAAAACTCATAACCAAGCCTTCCACCAATAGCCTTGTCACGGTTATTATCCCAGAGTTGTTGCACGTCTTTTGGTTCCGGCCCTTCAAGACCATTTGTTACGGCTAATTCGTATCTCAGTTTTGTATCAAAAGGGAAAGGGACAGTCCCATGAAACATGCCACCGATGTCGGAATATGTACCCGGTATAATCCTGATCGAGGGAAGGGGACGGTCCACCAATTTATTAAAAGTTCCGGCCTCAACAAACCTTTCTATCCCCAATGGATATTTGAATTTCCCTACGCGAAATACCAGCAGTTTGTCTACAATTTCGTAATCAAACTCAAATCTTTCCAGTTCGTATTTTTTTAATCCTTTAACGATTTCAACCTCGGAATCAAATGACAACTTTCTGGATATCCGTTTGCCTATCCAGAGGGTGACTTCGTTTTCATCGAGAAATTTTGAGGACGGTTGCTGTGAGTCGTCATCACGTCCTTCAATCGGAGAAGTAACCCCAAAAAATCCATGAAATTCAAATTCTTTCCAGTCTTTTGGCATCTCTGTTTCTATCGAAACAGACTCAATGTTGAAATAGTAATCTCCAGGCAAAACAGGCGCTTCCGCTTCCGTCACATTACTTGAATCGGTCATGTCGGTTGCGGGCTTATTGTCCTGTTCCATTGCATAACTCATGAGCGGTAGGAAAAGGATCATACATAAGAAAGGTAAATTACATTTCATCAGAAAAATTAAAAATCACGAACGAACCTTAATTCATTAATTCATTGGAATAAAAGCCCCGTCATGTCGTCATGGGGGGTCTGCCTCTCCTGTTTCAAAATAGGGGAATGCCTTTAAGAGCAAAGCCTCTATTTCCCTTGTCAACGCATCAAATTCCTTTACATTGGGTTTCACTGACCCTGCACCGAAAAAACCCGTGCTTCCCAAAGTGTCTCGCGCCTTTACAAATCTGTTGTAGATACTCTCGTGCAGATTGGTATTGTGCCGGGCATCATAATCCCTCACGTTTCCCGCAAGCAGGATGGTATAATATTCCTCAGCAAGCCTCAGCCTTACTTTGGAACGGATGAAAATTTCCAATCCCTCCTTGCGGTTGTAATAAAACTTTTCACGGATGGCCAGAAAGATAAGATTAGCCATGTGATTGGCCAGGGTCTGAAAATCCTGTTGTTGAACGGCATGATCAATTCGGGATTTAAAGTCTATCTTAAATATCCGGTAAATATCCATCGTGCGGTCACTGATACTATTAACTTCGGTTGCAACTTTTGGCCAGTCGGCCTGTCTTCCATGCAGGATAACGGCTTTAAATACCTTGATCAGTGGGTCTTCTTCTTTTGCATATCCATAGCCACTGGCTATGTTTTGATTCGAGATTAAGAGGCAAAAATAAAAAACAAGGCAAATACCCGTAATTTTTCTCATCCAGTCCCTTTGTGAGTCGTTGACTCATGGATGTTTCATTATTTAAAACGCTATCTATATCATAAAAGAAGAAAAAGTCAACGATTGCCGTTTTTGTTTTGTAAACTTGACAATGCATGATAACGCTGTAAAATGGATCCCCATGTAATGCAGAGGAATTTCAATATGAAAAGGGTGGCACAGACAAACTTTATTTGCCCGTGCCTAACTTAACGTTTGGGAATTCCAAAGCAGAGATGTAGGGTGCGTCTTACGCACCAAATTAATCTGAACTGAAAGAAGACATAATCTATGAAGATTTTGCTATTTTCCATGCCCGATACCGTGCCCCAGTTCTCTGCAAAGACGTGGAGGGCGCCAAACCTGGCGATCTCTTCTATTGCGGGGAATATCCCACCACACCATGAAGTAGCACTGGCCGATCTGGTGCTCAAAAGGAAGACCTTGCTTTCTTCGATAAAAAAGGCCATTGATGACCATCAGCCCGATGTTGTGGGGCTGAGCGCCATGACTTTTCAATTTGACACGGCGCGAAGGATTGCAGCATTTATAAAAAACATGCATAATGAGATCAAAATAGCCATCGGTGGTTATCATGCCACCCTCATGTATGAAGAAATTGCCTCTTCCGATGATGGTAAACCCTTTGATTACATCGTCCGCGGAGAGGGCGAAAAAACCTTTGCTGAGGTGCTGGATGCCATTGAAGGAAAGCGAAAATGGAAAGACATCCCTGGCCTGTCCTATCGTTGTAATGACAATTTTTTCCATAATCCCCCGAGACCCTTGGAAAATCTGGATACCTTGCAACTCCCGCGTCGGGATGCGCGCATCTGGAATGGATACCTATTTTCCGGGAAAGGGCTGGATATGGTCGAGACGTCACGCGGTTGTACGATGACGTGTAACTTTTGCAGCATGAACCGCATGTATGGACGTACATTCAGGACATACAGCTTTGAAAGGATTATGCAAGACCTTGCAAACGCCAAAAAATGCGGGGCTAAATATATAGCCTTTGCTGATGATAATATCACGTTAAATGTAAAAAGGTTTGAGTCCCTATGCGACGCAATTGTAAAAGCTGGGCACAATGACCTGCGCTATATCGTGCAGGCAAGTACAACCGGCATAGCATCTTCCCCAACATTAGCGCAAAAAATGGCGCGCGCGGGGATTCAAATTGTATTCCTGGGGATTGAAAACGTATCCGAACGTAACTTGAAGTTGATGAATAAGGGGAACATCTTGGAAAAGACAAAAAGGGCAATTGAGTATTTGCACAACAATAATATCCTCATTGTAGGCGGTATGATCCTCGGACATGCAGAAGACAAAGAAGAAGACATCGCCCAGAATTTTGAATTCTTTGACAAGGCAAACATCGATTTTTATGGCGAGCAGATCATCACTCCCTACCCGAAAACCGGCATGCGGGATATTTTAATCAAAGAAGGACTCGTTACAAATGCCTATGATTACCGTAAGTACAACGGTTTTTGGGCAAATGTCAGGACAAAGTACCTTTCATCGGAAGACTTGCAATTCCTACGGTGGAAATACAAACGGAAGTACTCCACGTTTTTTAAAACAACGCCGGTGTTTAAGGCAAATTTTGCAACGGTTAATCTGTTACGGGTGCTTATTTTGAGACCATATTACCGGATTAAAAATTTCATCACCTCAATTGGAAAGACTGAGCGCGATATATTCGAGAGGGACATGAAAAGGTTTGCCGAGATGAATAATTTTTTTTGATCATGATTTTAAATGAGGCACGGACAAACAAGTTTGTCCGTGCCACACTTTAGTATTGAGATTCCTTAACGTCTAGATAAAAAAATAAATATATGCCAAGAAAGGATGCTATAAGATGTCAATTAATAAATACCATACCATACTTATTTCCCCTTCCTGTCTGTTTCATACTCATCTTTTGCCAAATGGTCCATGCGGCGCAAGTGACCATTGATGCCACCGTACACACGACCT
>JBKBTA010000119.1:0-8824 GCA_046291035.1 Candidatus Brocadia sp. | reverse complement strand
TACCATAGGTCTCACCGGCGGGGTTTCTGTTTCGGGCGGTTTAGATTCAGTAACCCTTGTATCCGGAGGAGCCGTTTCTTGTAACTTTGTTTCTGTTGGCCGGGAGACTTCCACCTTCGTTTCTGATGGTGGGGCTTCTGGTTTTGGTTTTTCTTCCCTTTGCTGGGGTGGTGCTACAGGCTTCACTACCTGAGGAGAACCACCCACCATACTCTGCATACGTTCTTCAATTAATTTTTTATATTTCTGGAGTTCTTCCTCTGCTTTGTCGTTCATACCCAATTTTTTGTATGCCAGCCAAAGTCGCTGGTAGGCCTCGACGTATTCTGGTTTAATCCGGGTTACCTTGGTAAATTCCTTAACGGCATCATCAAACATGTTCTGCCGGAAAAAGATACTCCCCATTCCAAAGTGCGCTTCGGCATGGTCCGGGTTAATCTCTATAACCTTCCTCAACATCTCCAGGGATTGATCCAATTTCCCCAGCTTGTATAAGTTGTATGCATCTAAGTAGTATTTATTTGCCTCATCATCTCTCTGAGCAAAGAGCGGTTGCGTAGACAGTATACCGGTGAGTATAAAAATGGGTAGATATGTGAATAAATATTTTTTCATAACATAAATATTAACCGTTTTGGGCTGGTTATATAAAATAAAATTTATTTGTTTCCTTTGAGTCTATTATAAGAATCCAACGCTTGATTTGCCTCTTCTTCCATGCCCTTCTTCTTATAAATCAGATACATCTCCTGATAGATGTTAATAAGATCGGGTTTCAGAGTTAAGGCTGTTTTTAACTCCGTGAGTGCATCGTCAAGCAAGCCCTTTTTATGATACATCATACCTAATGCTACATGAGCTTCTGAAAAATTCGGATTTTTCCTCAGCTCTTCTTTTAATGCAGTAATAGCTTTATCGAGTTTTTCCTGCGGCACTTGTTGTATATACTGATCCAAGGTCTGGAAATTGACTTTTGAGAGGGAGCGATGCTTATATTTCAAATACACGAAAAAACTGAAAGAGATTAAGAGTATAATAAAAGCAGCCCCTATAAGGAGAAAAAGCAATTGCCGTTTCATAGTCATGGTTTTATCTTTTTGAAATTTTTCAATTGGACACAATTATAGTAATCGTATGCCCAACTCCTTAAGTTGTTGTGGATCAACTTCCGACGGTGCATTTGTCATAAGACATGTGGCCTTCTGCGTCTTGGGAAATGCAATAACCTCGCGAATATCGTCGAGCTGTAATAACAACGTAACTATGCGATCGAGACCTAATGCAATCCCGCCATGAGGGGGTGCGCCATATTTTAGCGCATCCAGTAAAAATCCAAATTTTATATAGGCACTCTCATCGTCTATTCCGAGTAAACGGAAGACCCTTTTCTGCACCTCAGGAGTGTGGATACGGATACTCCCGCCCCCAAGTTCTACACCATTAAGCACGAGGTCATACGCACGGGCCTTAACCTCCAAAGGTTTCTCTTCCAGTATAGGAAGGTCATCAGGATGAGGAGAAGTAAACGGGTGGTGAAGTGCCTCATATCGTTTTAAATCTTCGTTATAATCAAACAATGGGAAATCCACAACCCACGAAAAGTTGAATGCATTTGTATCAATGAGTTTATTTTTATGACCCAGGTGCAACCTGAGTTGGGCAAGAGACTGGGAAACTACCTTGGGTTTGTCGGCAACAAACAACAATAAATCTCCCTTTTTCGCATCCATATGCCTTTGTAACTTTTCCTGCGTTTCTACCGGAAAGAATTTTGTTATCGAAGAGGACAAACCATTTTCTTCCACTTTGAACCATGCAAGCCCCTTTGCACCAAACTGACCGACAAAGGCCGTTAAATCATCAATGTCTTTTCTTGAAAAATTCCCACAGCCGGTCGCATTGATACCCCGAACCTGTCCACCGGATTTGATCGTGTCTAAAAACACTTTGAAATCTGATTTTTGAATTATGTCAGATACATCTTTTATTTTCATGCCAAAACGTAAGTCAGGGGCATCGCAGCCGTAAGAATCCATGGCCTCTTTATAAGAAAGCCGCGGGAAAGGAGTGATCACCTTTTTACCGATAACCTTTTCGAAAATTGTAGCAACGAGTCCCTCAATGATCTGGATAATATCATTTTCATCTACAAACGACATCTCCATATCCATCTGGGTAAATTCAGGCTGTCGCTGAGCACGAAGGTCCTCGTCGCGGAAACAACGTACGATTTGAAAGTAACGGTCATAGCCTGCCACCATGAGAATCTGCTTAAAAAGTTGAGGAGATTGGGGCAGCGCATAAAACTTTCCAGGATTTATCCTGCTTGGCACCAGATAATCCCTGGCCCCTTCCGGAGTACTCTTTGTCAGTACAGGCGTTTCGATATCAACAAAATTCAGCCGGTCAAGGTATTCACGTATCGCCTGGCATATCTTATGACGGAAGATCAATCGCCTTTGCATTACGGGACGTCTTAGGTCCAGGTATCGGTGCTTGAGCCGCAATTCCAAAGATACTTTACTTTCGTCATCGATCTCGAATGGAGGGGTTTCTGATTTATTTAATATTTCAAGGATGTCGGCGTACACCTCGATTTCTCCCGTATCCAGATTGGGATTTAATGTACCTGAGGGTCTGGCTGAAACTGTCCCCTGTATGGCCACAACATATTCAGGTCTCAATTGACCGGCAGTATGGAAGAATTCGTTTCCTTTGTCAGGGTGGAAAACCACCTGAGTAATACCGTATCGATCACGCAAGTCAATGAAAATTAGCCCTCCGTGATCCCGAATACTGCTTACCCAGCCCAACAGGGTAACGGTTGATTTCACATCTTTTATCCGTAATTGACCACAGGTGTGTGTTCGTTTCAATGTAGACATGTATTGACTATCTCCCGGGAATTTAGACCTTGTTAACACTTGAGAGGTGACCGTTGTTCTTGGAACCACTTGAGGATTTCGCTTTGTTTCAGCGAAATTTCTTCGCCTGTTTCCATTACCTTGACCTTAACGTCACCGCGGGCCAGTTCATCAGGGCCCAATACGACAACGTATTTTACCCCTAATTTATTTGCCGTGCGCATTTGTGCCTTTGGACTTCTTCCTTCGTAATCAAAATCAGCGGAAATATCTGCCTTTCTCAAAAGATTGAGCAGGTAAAAACATCTTTTTTTCGTTTCTTCTCCAATAGAAACAACATATACTAGTGGGGAAGGAACGGAAACTTCCTGATAAACAGATTTATTCTTTGCCATAACATTTTCAAGAGCCAGGATCGTTGCCTCCATCCCGATAGCAAATCCAACAGAACCAATAGGAGGTCCCCCAATATCGGAAATCAGATTGTCATATCGCCCGCCTGCGCAAATGGCATCGCGGGCACCCAATGACGAATGGGTGATTTCATAGACAGTCTTGGTATAATAATCCAGCCCTCGTACCAGATGTGCATCTGCAATATAAGGAATACCAATTTCCAAAAGAGCTTCCCTCACTGCCTTTGCGTGAGATTGACACTCTCCACACAAATAATCATTGATAGAAGGCATGTGATGACTGATCGCTTTGCATTTCTCATTTTTACAATCCAGGATGCGAAATACATTCCGGTTGAGTCGTGACTGACAGAGGTCACATAACTCCTTTTTATGTTCAAAGAGTTTTTCCTTGAGGATGTTCCTAAAAACAGGCCTGCATTTTTCACATCCTATGGAGTTAATCTTGACCTTGTATCCCTTCAGTCCAATGCGGTCGAATATCCGGGTGGCTATGCTGATGGTTTCCACATCAAGCAAAGGGTCAGTGGCACCTACCGCTTCTATACCCATCTGGTGAAATTGGCGAAGCCGTCCAGCCTGGGGGCGTTCCTTCCTGAATTGAGGGCCGATATAGTAAAATTTTTGAAATTTTTTTGTCTTGTACAATTCATACTCTAAATATGCCCGCATAACAGGCGCTGTGTTTTCAGGACGCAAGGTTATGCTCGAGTCTTCACTATCAGCAAAGGTATACATCTCCTTCTCGACAATATCCGTGGCTTCTCCAATACTTCTGACAAACAAGCGGGTATCCTCAAAAATCGGGGTGCGGATCTCATAGTATCCGCAAAGTTCAAATTCTTGCCGCCCAATTTCCTCAAGCTTTCGCCATAAGCCCCATTTCGTCGGTAATAAGTCTTCTGTGCCCCTGGGCGCTCGAAACGCATACTCGGTTTTCTTTTCGGTATTTACGTTCATTACATCAGTCCTATTAATTTTTAGAAAAAGAGGCTAAAAAAATAATTATACTAAGCGGGACATAATATGCAAGGCTTTCTTTTCCCAGTTTAGAGGTGAATAAGCCCTATCTGCGCTTCGGGGCACTGGGCTTTTTCTCCACCGGCTTATTCCAAATTAAAACATCCTAATTTGGACAACCTTTGCAATTCGGTCAAAATCATTGTCTTGACAATGGGGTACACATCACTTTTTGGCGCAGACGGTGAATCTGAATTCGCCAACCGAAATGTTTCGAGGTGAAGAAACAAAAACAGCTTGTGTAGGGTGCATCCTACGCACCCTACAGGATTGAAATTCCAAACATCAATTTAGCTCTTTGAAAACCCATATAATTGAATTCAATCCAAACAAAACAGAATACGTAGTGCGGGTGTTGTCCCCCGCTGGTGGGGGTGAATACATCCACACAAGCCGACCGCAAGGGGGGCGGCGCTACCTTTTTCAAGATATTTAAAAGACCTTCAAATTGCTCAAATTTTTAATACAATCTTTCCAAAATTTTCCCTGTTTAGCATCTTCTGCTGGGCTGCCGGGGCTTCTTTTAAAGGGAAGGTACTGTCAATTACGGGTCTCAGCCTTCCCAATTCCACCAGGTTCAAAACGTCCAGGAGTTCCTTTTTACTGCCCATATAACAGCCGATAATGGCATGCTGCTTCATGAATAAGAACCGGATGTCAATGGTTGATGTAGGACCGCTTGTGGCACCACACACTACCATCCGCCCACCCTTGGTAAGACATTGCAGATTCTTTTCCCAGGTATCGGGTCCAATATGTTCGAAGATAAGGTCCACCCCTTTGTTATTCGTCATAAGCTTTACCCTTTCTGCATAATTCTCTTTCGAATAGTCTACAACCTCATCGGCACCCAATTGTTTCGCCTTTTCCAGTTTTTCCTTCCCCCGGGCTGTGGTAATCACGCGGGCACCTGTCAGACGGGCAATTTGAATGGCGGCACTACCGATGCCGCTGCCAGCCGCATGGATCAACACATCCTCTCCAGGCTTGAGTTGTCCACGCGTAATAAGCATGTGCCATGCCGTTAAAAATACCAAGGGTATAGCTGCCCACTCCTCAAAGGAAAACTTATTAGAGATGGGTACGATATTGTCCACGTGGGCCTTCGCAAATTCTGCATACCCTCCCTGTACCTGAAACCCCATAATCTTGAAACTATTGCACATGCTGTCGTTATTGGTAATGCAATACACACACTTCCTGCAGCGCACGCCAGGCGCAATGAGCACCTTATCTCCCGGTCTGAATTTCTTGACCTCCATTCCGACCTCAGCCACTTCACCTGCAATATCACTCCCCAGTATATGCGGCATAGGAATCTCAATACCAGGCAATCCCTGTCTTACCCAGATATCTAAATGATTGAGTGCACAGGCCTTTACCTTTACCATCACTTCATATGGAGAAATCTTTGGTTTCTCTACATCTGTATACGTTAACTTATCTACTCCGCCATTTTCATAAAAAACAACCGCCTTCATAACATCTCTCCTAAAATACTAAAAAGTGTCACACATTGTGATTTTTCAATCCTGTAGGGTGCGTTCTACGCACCCTACAGGATCGAAATTCCTTAACATCAAGTTTAGAAAAATTTATATGGTATTAAATTAAACTGAGGAACGAAACCAAACGCTTCTACAAATAGCACAAGGAAGTAAGGCCACACCCAAAAACCTCATTCCCTTTTTTTATCCACATATCCTTGTAGGCCGAAAGATTATTGGAAAACAAGGGATAAGAGGTGATGGTTGTTTCGTTATAGCATTACTCTGTAAAAACTTTTTTTTGTAAGTTTTTTAGTAACTAGCCCATTTGTCCGCTTAAGTAAGCAGTAGGTAGTTGGCAGTTTGTAATGGAAATGATCACTTTTCGCCTATTGCCAACTGTATTCTGCCTGCTTCATCTTTTTGGTTGCGGCATAGCTGCGCTAGGGCATTAGACCATAATTTTTTAAAGTATTCTTCAATTGGTTTTCATGTTCCTTCGTCATATCACAAAGGGGCAAGCGCATCTCACCGTTTATTTTTCCCAGTAACTTCATGGCAGTTTTTACAGGGATTGGATTGGTTTCGATAAACATGCCCTTGCACAGTGGGAAGAGTTTGTGGTGGCACTTCCTTGCCGCTTCAAAATTACCCTCCAAACAATATCGGGTCAATGCAGCAATATCTGCAGGTACAATGTTGGCCACAACGGATATCACCCCTTTCCCCCCAACTGACATAATGGGCAGGGTGAGAGAATCGTCTCCCGAAAGAACCGTAATGTTGCACAGTTGCAATATCTGAGTCGTTTGGTCTATACTCCCACTGGCCTCTTTTATTCCAACGATATTTTTGATTTCAGAAAGCTTCGCTACCGTTTCCGGTAAAATAGATATACCAGTCCTTGAAGGAACGTTGTATATCACAATGGGGATGTCAACATCTTCCGCAATTAATTTGTAATGCCGGTAGAGTCCCTCCGGGGTGGGTTTATTATAGTAAGGTGTAATAAGCAGGGCGCCATCTGCCCCTACCTTCTTTGCGTGCCTGGTCAAACGCAGGGCCTCCATGGTGTTATTTGAACCTGCTCCCGCAAGAACCCGTATCCGCCCTGCGCTCATGCCCACAACCTCACCGATCATCCGTTCGTGTTCATCAAACGAAAGTGTGGCGGATTCACCGGTTGTACCGCACGGAACAATCCCATTTGTCCCGTTCTCAATATGGAATTCTACGAGTTCTTTCAGTTTTTTATAATCGATTTGCCCGTTTTTAAAGGGTGTCACTAATGCAACAAATGAGCCCTCGAACATGGTATTCTCCTTTTAATCATATAGTAGGATTTGCTAAAATATCCTTCCCCATTTTTATGAGGACAAGTTTAAAAAATTTTTCCCCCTGCTCTCCCTTGCGAAGGAGGAATCAAAGGGGAGTAATCAAAATACTTCCTCTATCCCTTACGATGGTAGGAAAGAAGTGTAGTCAATTTGATTCAGGTTAACCCGAAATATAATAGTCCGGTTGTTTGGTATACTATAACATAAAACCTCACTTATTCAAGTCTTGAGACTAATATCAAAGGCAAAAAACAGAGGAAATAAAAAGCACGTATAAAACGAGCCATAGAAATGCGGGACAAGTTATAACTTCTCCTTTTTCCCCTCCTTCGCGGGATAATGTCATTGAATGAAGCCGTTTCAAAACTTTGTGTATACACAATTATAAATTAATGATAATCAGTGTACTCCAATGATAAAGTCGGCTTTCTACAGTCCTAAAAGGACTGTTATAAGACAGCCCAGGGCAACGCCCTGGGAAAAAATAGTGCAGAATTAAACCCTGAAAGGGTTATATAATTAAGGTAATACTTATCCCCATGTATTAAATGAAACATCCATGATCCTTCGGCTCACAAAGGACAGTGAAAATGTCACCCTGAGCGGCAAAAGAGATTCCTCACTTCGTTCAGAATGACAAAAAGCGAAGGGCTCAGAATGACAGCACGGGTGGTATTTTCAGGTGAAAAATGGCTAAAATAAAATGGACTCCTCAGTCTTTAAGGGGGACTTTCCGGCAGGTAGCTTATTTAATAACATTAATCATAGGCTTGCATATTGAACCATGAAAAGCTACAATGCGTTATAGTATTGGCATGAGGATACCCCTCACCCAGACACTCTTCCACAGGGGCGAGGAAACTCTCCTCCCTTGACTTCGTCGTGAGCACTCAGCCGAACGATGGAAGGGATTAAGGGAGGGTGGCTCTTTTGTGAGCCATTAAGCCTCATGAATGTTTACCCTGAAAAACTTCTTTTTATGTAACTTATTTAACCCTGAGGTAGGTCAGCCGTCCCCGGTTGAGACGCTTGTCCTACCGATAGAGGGGACTTGATTGCGGCTATGAGGTGCTATGGAATTAAATCACATTGGTATAACAAATAAGAGTGAAGAGCAGGCAATGCGGTTTTATCAGGATTTTTTGGGTCTTGAAAAGACAAGAGAAATCCTCCTTGCCCCGGAACTTTCGGAGCAATTGTTTTCCCTTTCTCAGGAGATTAAGGTATTGGTATTTGAAAGGCCCGGGCTAAAGGTCGAGGTTTTCATATCCGATTTTCAACACGCCAACCCCAATTTCACTCATTTCGGCCTGATGCTGGATAATTTCGCAGAGGTTACAGAAAAGGCGCAGCGGTCTCATGTTGATCTTATCATTGGGAAATATAAAGAGAAGACCGTGTACTTCCTCAAGGATTTTTCCGGCAACCTGATTGAAATAAAACAAAGATCTTAGAGCAGCATAACTGCAACCGATCCATGTTCAATACCTACAGTGACAAGATTGACCACCCCTCTTTCCCCTCCTTCGCAAGGAGGAGATGGCGTGCCTTGAAGTATGGGATACCTGAGTGGTTGAAAATACCACCTCTGCGAGCCTAAATCCTTGTAGAGAAGTTTGTACCTATAGTATTACTCTGTAAAAACTTCTTTTTTTTGTAAGTTTTTTAGTAACTAGCCCATTTGTCCGCTTAAGTAGGCA
>JBKBTA010000118.1:0-8839 GCA_046291035.1 Candidatus Brocadia sp. | reverse complement strand
CTAATGGGGGCAGGATAAACTTGTTCGTTCGTGTTGGGCATTCAACTCACTCATTCACACCCGATCACGGGCAAGCACAGCTTGTCCGTGCCACCCATGTTGAACGAAACCATGTGTATCAGTTTTCAAAAAACTAAAGTGTTAGCTTATTTTACCACCCTTTTGTTTCCTCCTTCGCAAGGAGAGGCTGGAGTGGTGGTTTCTTTGGTTGCGGTTCTGACACGCTGTAATTTCTGTAAATTTTTCTAAAACTTGATCCTATGTGTAAAGATAAACAGATATAAAATATTTAAGGAGATTGCTATGATTGAAGCGCAAGGACTTTCCATGCATTATGGCTCGACCGTAGCGCTGGACAATGTTTCATTTACAGTAAAGAAAGGAGAAATTGTTGGACTCTTGGGGCCAAATGGTGCGGGCAAGACAACGACGATGAGAATTCTTGCCACACATATAATGCCAGTTAAAGGCTCAGCAAAAGTCGGTGATTTCAATGTATTGGAAAATCCAAAGGAGGTGCGCAACATTTTGGGATACTTGCCGGAAAATGCACCCCTGTATCCTGAAATGGAGGTGGCCGAATACCTCAATTTCGTTTCACAGGCAAGAAATCTCGCCGGCAACGCAAGAAAGGACCGTATAGAATGGGTTTTAATTCACTGTGGTCTTAGGAATGTGTATCATCGTCCCATAGGAGATTTATCCAAGGGATATCGTCAAAGGGTAGGACTAGCACAGGCATTGATTCACGATCCTCAGGTGTTGATTTTAGATGAACCGACTTCAGGGTTGGACCCTGTACAAATTATGAGTATCAGGAAACTTATTAAGGAGCTAGCCAAAGAAAAAACGATTATCCTGAGTACCCATGTACTTCAGGAGGCAGCTGCTATAAGTGATAGACTTCTTATTATCGATCGCGGCCGCATCGTTGGTAAAGGTTCAGCGGATGAAATAGCGCAATCTTTGCGATCACGCTCTACGACACGTTTTGCAGTCAGGGCATCCGCATCCGCGCTAAAGAAATCATTATCTGAAATACCAAAGATCACAAAGGTAGATGTTTTGAATGAAAAAGATGGAATTGTTGATGTTGTGGTGGAAACGGATATGAAGGATACCATCTGGGAGGACCTCTCATCTCTTGCACGTAAGAATGGTTGGGATATCAAAGAGATGCGTGAACATACTTTTTCTCTTGAAGACATATTTTTGTCGCTGGTCGATAAAGAACGCGTGGAGAAATAAGGAGAAGAGAAGATATGAAAAACGTATTTATTATTTTCCGTAAGGAATTTGCTGCTTATTTTATATCTCCCATTGCATATATTTTTATTATTGTTTTTCTCGCAGTAAGCTGTGGTCTTTTTATGACCAATTTCTTCCTTATGGGCACGGCTGAGATGCGGGATTATTTTGGTATGTTACCATGGGTATTGATTGTTTTTATTCCGGCGATCACGATGCGTCTATGGTCTGAGGAGCGTAAATCGGGAACCATCGCCCTCCTGCAAAGTCTTCCCATGTCCAGCTCGCAACTTGTGTTGGGAAAATTTTTTGCTAGCCTTGTCTTTTATATTACAGCCCTTACGGGGACTTTTCCTATTCCAATCATGTTGTCAATCATTGGTACACCCGATTGGGGCCCCATCCTCGGTGGTTATTTTGGTGCTATATTTCTTGGTGTCTTTTATCTTGCCGGTGGTATTTTCATCAGCGCTTTTTTTAAGGATCAGATCGTGTCTTTTATCCTTACTATGGTACTCTGTTTTGTTTTTTATATGCTTGGTACCGATTTTATTGCGACCTTTATTGACGGCTGGATTCCACAATTGGGGTCGTTCCTCAGCGCATCATTAGGATTAGCTTCACATTTCTCAGCTATCGAACGGGGAGTAATTGATATACGGGATATTCTCTATTTCCTCTCATTCTCCGTTGCATTCCTCATCCTCAACACGTATACCCTTGAAAGCAGCATCAAACTGCATTCGAGGCGAAAATTTGCAATACACTGCGCTATTATTATTGGTATAGCAATTATGATTAATGTAATTGCTAATCCCCTCCATTTTGGACGGTTTGACCTTACAAAAAATAAGATTTACACCATAAGCGAGTCATCTCGAAAGATTCTAAATCGATTAAAAGATGTGCCTCTTGAGATCACCTACTATGTGACGCCAAAATCAAAAATGCCCACCGCATTGAAAACCCTTGAACAAGATGTAGTAGATAAGCTTACAGAATTTAAGAGGCTGAGCAAAAATATCAAAGTTACCGTTGTCGATCCTACTAAAGGAATTGAAGATGTGGAGATAAGCAAAGGGGATACAGCAGAATTAGCAAAAAAGATACAGGAGAAAATAGATAAACTTCAGGAAAAGGGAATTGTGCCCTTTAATGCTCAGAGTATTGAGCGCGATTCCTTTAATATCAAACGCGTTTATAGCGCTATTAGTATATCATATCTTGATAAAAAGGATGAGATTATACCACAGGTGGTTCCACAAAATTTAAGTTCCCTGGAGTATGAATTGGTGTCAAGAATATACCGTATGACATTGGATAAGAAACCAAGGATAGCCATTTTTTCTCCTATAGAATACCCCGATCCGCGGATGAAAGATCCCACTATGAGAAGTATGTTGATGCAAATGGGTCAAAAACTTCCGTATCCGGAAGATTTCTATTTGGTGATTTCAGAGACACTCAGTCAGCAAGGATACGATGTGAGAAAAATAGATTTAACAAAAGATTCGCCCATACCGGAAGATACGAAAACCTTAATTATATTAAAACCAGAAAAACTGAACGAGCGGCAACGCTATGAGATCAATAAAGCCGTGTCAATGGGGACGAATCTTTTTTTGGCAGTACAAACGTATGAGTATACTTACTCTCCAAGCAACAAAGGCGGCATTGAGATTACACCCTATAAGATTGAACCAAATGTTAATCCATTACTTTCTTCCTTTGGAATTACCGTGAGTGATCAAATCCTCATGGACGGCAACCATGAAACCCTTATGGTACCTACCAGGCAAGATCGTGGTATCTTTTCTGTAATACAGAATCAGCCGGTCAGGATGCCAACGCACATACGGGTTGTTGAAAAAAACCTGAACAAAGAGGTCTCTCTCACAGACCAAATCGGCTCCCTCTTCTATCTCTGGGGATCTGCGCTTGACGTGGATACAAAAAAAATACAAGAACTCCAGTTAAATTACAAGATACTTGCTTCATCGGGAAGTAAGACATGGACAATTCCTTATAAAATAGGGACAATTACCCATGCAGATATAACGCCTGACAGTCATGAAATAAAACCGAATCTACCACTTGCCGTCCTTGTGGAAGGAAAGTTTCCATTTACGTATGCGGGAAAGGAAATCCCGGCATGGCCTAAAGAGTCACAATCAAAAAACCTGGAACCGACGTTTGCTAATGAAGGAAAAGATACGTCAGAAGAAAAAGATACTTCTGAAGGAATGGCGCCGATTATAGAAAATCTCCCGGCAAGGGCGATTATCATAGGCTGCGCTGAAATGTTCAATGACCGGGTAATTACCAGCGCAGGAAATCCACTATTTTTTATGAACGCAGTAGATGCACTCGCCCTGGGTGACGAACTTATCAGTATCAGATCGAAAGGAAAGTCAGTGGAATATGTTGGTCAATTATCTTCTGGCGCAAAACTCTTTTACAAATTTTTTACGGTTATTTTTGTACCGGTAATTTGGACTGTAGCTGGTGTAATACGTACTTACATGAGAAGGCGTCGGCGTACCTTGTATCAGAAAATGATTGCAGTAAATGCTTAAAAAGAGGAGGAGACCGTGAAAAACAAACAGATATTTATTGCCCTCGCTGTCTTTTTTGTATTAATTGTTATTTATTTTGTAGCACTACGCAAACCTGAAAAATCGACAGTGGTTGTTGGCTACCAGCCTGTAAATAAAAACTTTTCTCAAGAAAATGTTATGAAGATTGAGCTATATAAGGGCAATGAAAAGAAGGATGCAGTTATTCTTCAAAAAGGACAAAACGGTTGGGAGGTGGAAAGCTGTTTTCGGGCGCCTGCCAATCAGGATAAAGTTCATAGGCTCCTGAATACCCTCAGCAACATCGAAGGAAAAATAAGGGCGACAGGAAAAAAGTTCTTCGAAGATTTCCATCTTTCCGAAGATAAGGCCCTACATCTTATAACAGATGATAATGCACAGTTACACCTACTGATTGGCAAAAGAGGCGAAGATAACATGAGTACGTTTATTAGATTAGCAGATAAGGATGACATCCTGCTTGTTGACAAAGATCTCTACCATGAGATGGAAATATGGGGAGATGCTGTTTCTAATTCTGATTATTGGATACAAAAACACTTTCTCAATCTTGACAAGAAACTCATACAGCAGATTATGTACCATCGTACCGGGAAAGACTTTTTGTTTACAAGACAAGAGAAAAAAAGCGAGAAGAAAGACGGGTCCGGAGATAATAAAAATAACGATGAAAAGAAGGAATATGAATGGAAGTTGACATCATGGGATAAGATATTTGAGGCCGATGAATCAAAAATACAGGACATAGCCTCTGCAGCTTCCTCATTATGGATAGAAAAAGCCGTCGATCCCTTGGTCTATAATGACGAGTGCTTTAAACGCACAGATGCAACGGTAACCATTTCAACGTCGGATAACAAGCAGTATGTTATACATTCTGCCGATAAAGACGGGGATTCATATATTAAAAAAGATGGGTCTCCTGTTGTTTATAAAATTGCAACACATGAGAGGAAGAGGTTGTTTCCTGACATGAGTGGATTCCTGAAGATTGAACTCCCGAAACTCAAGGAACTGAAAGGATATGAGGTCCTTGATTACAAGGTTGATCCGAATTGGATGGGTAAACAGAATGCGTCCTGGAAGTTAGAAGATGCCGATAAAACGATCAAGGTTAATTACGACATTGAAGATGAAAAAACCTGGATACGTTTTGAGGACAACAATACTGTTTTTGCCTTTGATAAAAAATTGTATGAGAAATTGCGGGATGAAGGAAAAGAAGAAAAAAAGACTTAAATGTTAAACTAACCATGTAGTGGCAATTCATGAGTTGCCACTACACTATACAAATTGGAATTACTTGTAGACGACCAGCAGGTCTCTCGCCTCGACACAGTCCCTTTTCTTAACCAATACCTGGCCAATCTCACCGTCATGTTCAGCGTAAATAGTCGCTTCCATCTTCATGGCCTCCATGATTAGAAGAGGATCATTTTTGGCAACCTTGTCACCGACCGCCACTTTCACGTTGACAATCATGCCCGGCATGGGTGCGCCGACGTGTTTTATGTTTCCTTCTTCCGCCTGTGGACGTCTGATTACTGAAGCAGCCACCTTGCGATTGGCAATAACGACCTCACGCGGCTGACCGTTCAGTTCAAAGAAGACGGTACAGTTACCTTCCGTATTTACCGGGCTTATGGCAACCAGTTTGAAAATCAGGGTCTTTCCTTCTTCGATGTCAATGGAAACTTCTTCGTTCATGGGCAAACCATAGAAAAATACATCCGTAGGGATGACTGAAACGTCGTCGTATTTCTTTCTGTGATCAGCATACTTAATAAAGACATCCGGATACATCAGGTAAGACATGAGTTCTTCATTGGTGATGGGTCTGGAAATCCGATCCTCAACTTCTTCTTTGATTTTATCAAGATCTACCGGTGGCAGATTAGCGCCCGGCCTTTCAGTGAAAGCAGGCGCCCCACGCAAGATTCTATATTGCACATCTTTCGGGAAACCCCCGGTCGGTTGGCCGAGACGGCCTTCAAAGAATTCTACAACAGAGGTGGGGAAAGAGATTTCTCTGTTACTGTTAAGGATATCCTGAGCCTTGAGGTTGTTTGTCACCAGAAAAAGCGTCAGATCTCCGACAACCTTCGAAGACGGGGTAACCTTCACAATGTCGCCGAAAAGCTGGTTAACTTCCGCATACACGTCAGTAATTTCATGCCAGCGATGCGCCAGACCCATAGAGTGTGCCTGTTGAAAAAGGTTGGTAAACTGGCCTCCGGGGATTTCGTGATGATACACCTCGGCAGTGCTCGACTTTTGAATGGATTCAAATGGCGCATAATACTCCCTGACCACTTCCCAGTAGTCTGAGAGTAATCCCAGCGCCTTGAAATCCATACCCGTGTCGCGCTCGTGGAAACGCATCATCTCCACCAGGGTATTAAGATTGGGTTGTGATGTCAGTCCGGAAAGAGGTCCCAGCGCTGCATCAACAATATCTACGCCGGCTTCTGCGGCCTTGATAAGGGTGGCGATCTGGCCGCCTGATGTGTCATGAGTGTGGAGATGTATGGGTATCTTCAGCTCAGATTTCAAGGCGGTCACCAGTTTATAGGCGGCGTAAGGCTTTAAAAGACCAGCCATATCCTTGATTGCTAGGATATGGGCACCGTGATCTTGCAGCTCTTTTGCCATTTTTATGTAATAGTCGAGCGTGTATTTGTTCCGTTTTGGATTCAGAATGTCTCCTGTGTAACAAATGGCAGCTTCACACAGGGCATTGGTCTCCAGAACGGCGTCCATCGCCACTTTCATGTTTGTGACCCAGTTAAGGGAGTCAAAGACACGGAATATGTCTATGCCGCTCTCTGCAGCCTGTTTGATGAACGCCTTGACGACATTATCAGGGTAAGTGGTATAACCAACGCCATTCGATGCCCTGAGTAGCATCTGGAAGGGTATATTGGGAACCAGTTTCCGCATAAAGCGCAGGCGCTCCCAGGGGCACTCCAAGAGAAATCTCATGGCGGTATCAAAGGTTGCTCCACCCCACATTTCGAGCGAGAAGAAATCGGCATGATTTCTGGAGTAGACTTCAGCAATGTTCAGCATATCAATAGTTCTCATGCGTGTAGCTAGCAGAGACTGGTGAGCATCGCGGAAAGACGTATCCGTCAGCAACAGTCTCTTCTCCTGGAGGATGTGTTGAGCGAATTTTTTTGGTCCCATTTCCAGAAGAAGATCACGGTTGCCCCTGGGTCTGGGGTTTTTACGGTCAACAGCGGGAACAGGCGCTTTGCGGCGGCATATGGATTTTGGCATGTCCTTGATCAGTGGATGACCGTTGACCAGAATATCTCCCATGAAACGCATGATGAGGGTAGCACGGTCCCTGCGGCGTGGAAAGTGGAAAAGACCCGGATTTTCGTCAATGAAGCGCGTGGTGCATTTCCCGTTCAGGAAATCTTTATGGTTGATCAGATTAATGAGAAACGGAATATTGGTTTTCACACCGCGAATCCGGAACTCATGCAAAGCCCTGTCCATACGGCGTGCTGTCTCTTCAAAACAGGTTCCAAAGGCAGTAATCTTCACAAGCATGGAGTCATAGTAGGGAGTTACGATGGCGCCGGAGAAGGCAGTCCCGGCGTCGAGACGGATACCCATGCCACCGGCAGACCGGTAATGCTGGATGCGACCGTAGTCGGGAACAAACCCGTTGGAAGGGTCCTCTGTAGTAATCCGGCACTGGAAGGCAATGCTATTGATATGAATTGCTTCCTGATTCGGTATGCGGATTTCAGGTGAATTAAGGGGGTATCCTTCACTGATTAATATCTGTCTCTTAATCAGATCGAAACCGGTAATTGTTTCGGTGACGGTGTGTTCAACCTGAATTCTGGGGTTGATTTCGATGAAATAATATTTACCGGTTTCTGTATCGAGGAGAAACTCTACGGTACCGGCATTATCATAATTCACAGACTTACATATTTTTACCGCTGCATCACAGATGTTCCGTCTGGTACTTTCACCAAGATTCTGTGCCGGGGCAATTTCAACAACTTTCTGATGTCGCCTTTGAAGAGAACAGTCGCGTTCAAACAGGTGTACAATATTATTATATCTGTCACCAAGAATCTGTACCTCAATATGACGCGCTTTTTCGACGTATTTTTCTATGAAACACTCATCAGAACCAAAGGCGGTCAATGATTCACGCTGTGCTTCATGCAGGCGATGGCTCAATTCAAACTCACCGCGAACTACACGCATACCGCGGCCGCCGCCTCCATGGGCAGCCTTGATGATAACCGGATATCCCAGTTTGCTGCAAAGAGATTTGGCTTCGTCCAGGCTTTTAATGGGGTGATTGCATCCGGAGAGTATGGGAACCTGCACTTTCTCAGCAATTTCTCTGGCCGAGGTTTTATCGCCAAGCATCTTAAGAATTTCCGGACGGGGCCCGACAAAAGTAATACCGGCCTCTTCACAGGCACGGGCAAAGTCGGCATTCTCCGAGAGAAACCCATAACCCGGATGTATGGCGTCAACTTCTTTCTCTTTGGCCAGTTGAATGATCCCTTCGATATCCAGATAAGCCTTGACCGGCTCTTTACCTTTACCAATCTGATAAGCTTCGTCAGCTTTAAATCTATGGAGTGCAAAGCGGTCTTCGTGTGAATATATTGCCACGGTTCTGATACCAACTTCATGCGTTGCCCGGCAGACCCGTATTGCTATTTCACCCCGATTGGCAACGAGAAGCTTTTTAAATTTCCTGATTTCCATAAAAAACCTTTACATAGAATTTCCTGATAAATTCGTTTTATCCGAAGGTGTTATTCGAGAACGTTCTCTTTAACATCGCTACGGTATAATAGTATATAATATTAATTTTTGTATGTAAATCGGTATGTTGATGATTTGGCGAATTGGGCGAGACAAGAATTCTGTACCACCTAGCGCAGCTACGCCGCAAACAAAAAGATGAAGCAGGCAGAACACAGTTGGCAGTATGCAAAAAGTGATACATT
>JBKBTA010000011.1:25378-35439 GCA_046291035.1 Candidatus Brocadia sp. | reverse complement strand
TTAAGCAAACAAATGGGCTAGTTACTAAAAAACTTACAAAAAAAGAAGTTTTTACTGGGTAATACTATAACGCCGCATGGCCGCAACCAAATCCCCTTTAGCAAAAGGGGGACACAGGCTAAGCGCTGAGTTGTTATTGCTATTTTTTATCAGGTTGGGATAGGAGGGATACGGTGCTCATAATTTGAAATTCCTTGTTCGATATTCGTTATTCAATGCAAAACCTTTAACTCGGAAAGGGAGAAATAGATGAAGGATAAAAAGAGATTCACGCTAAAAATGTCGGCTTACATAGTCACTTTCTGTTTGGTCACCGGATTGCTTTGCCTCCCCTTCGCCCTGGCAAGTCAAATGTGTTTTAAGTGCTGCGGAAGCGGGGTATGGCACACCGACAACAAAATCCCGTGCAGCGGGAAGGGTTGTCGCTATTGTATAAAATGCAATGGCTGCGGCGGATCAGGAAAAATCCCCGATTCTGCCAAACGATGCGCGTCATGCAAAGGATTGGGACAGGTTCATAGCGGTAAAAAGGCTTGTACAGGGGCAGGGTGTAGCTGCTGCACTCCGTGCAAAACCTGTGATACAAAGGGCTGGGTAGGTTCGTAATAAAAAATTGAAAACGTTTCCTTAGTTAATTCCCTTTTTGATATCCGTTATGCCACGCACTAATATGCTGACAATTATAGAATAACGATAAAGATACTTGATAAGTCCGATTATTCAGGACGGAGACAAGAAATTGAAGGGGTTAATAAAGGCATAGTTGAAGACAATGTAACAATATCCTACCTCAAATGATTTGAAAAATAGAATGGTTCGCTTGAAAGCCCAATATAGTTTTCAGTAAAGCGGGCATAAGCGTAGGCAATTCTCAAGAGTATATTAAAGAAGGGGGTGGCAAATGATCTTCAAACAGTTAAATAAGACATCGTGTAAAACCTACCTCATCGGTTCGGAAAATACGAAAGAAGTAATTGTGGTAGATGCTGTTCTGGAGCATGTAAATGAATATGTATCCCTTATTAAGAATGAGGGGCTAAAACTTACCCATGTGTTGGATACCCATACACACGCCGACCATATTTCCGGGTCTGGTGCGCTGGCTGACCTGACGGGCGCCGTATACGTCATGCATCAAAATTCCCCTGTCCGCTGTGTGTCCTTCCATGTCCCTGATGGGTTTGACTGCCACCTGAGCGATATCCCGGTAAAAATCATGCACACACCGGGTCATACCAAAGACAGCATGTGTCTTATCTTTTCAGACCGCATTTTAACGGGAGATACCTTATTTCTGGACGATGGTGGGGCAGGCCGTACAGATTTGCCAGGTGGCGACCCTGGTGAACACTGGGAATCCCTACAAAAGATCATGAAATTACCTGATCATTTAATGGTATACCCCGCCCATGAATATCGCGGTCATGAACCATCAAGCCTGGGTGAGCAAAAAAAGCGCAATCCCAATCTACAACCCCGTTCAAAAGAGACATATATCAAATGGCTTACCGAAATGAAATTAGGTCCGGCCGACTGGATGAAGGATGTGCTGAAGGCAAATTATGCCTGTGCCCGTGATCCCATGGCTGCTTGGATCCCTGTAGATGCACCAGCCTGTGAGATTAAAGGTACGATGTCTCCCGGGGTGAATGAACAGCAGGTGCCCACCATTCCTGTGGCAGAGGTTAAACGCCGTGTGGAGTCCAATGAGCTCGATGGCACGGTTATCCTGGACGTCAGAGAACTTGCAGAACTCAAAGGCGAATTGGGGGCTATTAAGGGTGTTATCAATATCCCTGTAGGACAGGTGACGCAAAGACTGAAAGAGTTAGAAAAGTTTAAAGAAAAAGAGATTATCACCGTATGCCGGAGCGGGGGGCGTGCCCACACAGCGGCTGCCATTTTGCTCAAGGCTGGGTTCCAGAAGGTCTTCAATATGAGCGGCGGCATGACGGCCTATCGTCAGGCAGAAAAAATAAGGTAACGAAGGTGTTCATTTTCGCAACCATTTGTAAAATTTTAAAGGGTTCAAAAGACAAACAGTTAACAGCCTCTATGCCAAAATAATATTGAAAGGTGCAAAAATGGAATTCCGGAAGTACACGGATGATCTGGTTACTTTCCATGTTAACGTGGTGAAAGATTTCACCTCTTTTCATGATATCAATCAGGCCTGGGATGCCTTGGCCGCGTGCAATGGTCTTCCCGGTCCGTTTATTGGGCACGAGTGGTTTCGGGTATGGATCAATCATTTCGGCACAGGCATAAATCTGCGCATCGTCTGTATTCTCGCAAACGGGAAAATTGTAGGTATCTTTCCGTTCGGCCTTGTCAGAGTAAAGCGATTTGGTAAACAATGGCGCGTCTTGCAATATCTTCAGAATGGTCTTACACCTGTGGCTGATTTTCTTATTCAGCCGGAACTTCGCGACCCTGTATTAAGGGAGTTCCTTCTCTGGAGCATTGGGGACGATGCGGAAGCGGATTTTCTGTCCCTGCGTACGATATATTCTTCGTCTCCGAATTATATCCGGCTGGTGACCATGATCAAGAATCTGGGGCTGCATGCCGTGGAATATTCCGGTAAGTATGCTCCTTGCATCAGGAGGACAAATAGCGACATTTCAACCTACATAAAAAGTCTTCCTCCCAATTTCCGCAGATCGCTTGCGCTTGAAAAGGCTTTGCGTAAGGTACAGCGTCATCTTTCCGTCAAATCTCGCCTGATCGCTTCGGCAGACGAATTTGACAAAATTTTCCCGCGGTTGGTCGAAGTCTCAAGGGCAAGCTGGCAAGGCAGGCATGGAACGGGCACATTCTCAGACACATCCACCGCGAATTTTTTTCGAGATCTGTCGAAAGTTTTTGCAGACCGTGGGTGGTTGCGTCTTTTCGTTTTGCAGAACAATAACCGACTTCTGGCATTTGAATACACCCTGATTTGCAATGGTGAAATGTTTTGCTTCAAGCACGAATATGACGAATCGTTCCGAGGACTGTCACCTGGTAAAGTTCTCCAGTATAATGCAATGAAGTACGCATGGGAAAACGATGTCCGGATGATCAACTTCTGCCCTCCCGGTTCTCATTCAAAAGATCGGTGGGCCAATTACAAGGAACCCTGTTCTGACTTGATTATATTTCCAAGGGTATTGAGAGGGGTAATAAGTTTCCTCATGACCCACCGTCCAAGGGAGATCGCCAAGCTGATGATTCACCCCAACCGGTCATGGATTCACTGAACCGCCTTCACCATATCACGCTGGGGATTTTTGATATCGATGTTCGCCAGGAATTATTCAGTAACCTCAAATTTAAATTTAACCGTGCTTTTTAGTGTAGATTTTTTTGCTTTTACTGTTACCTTACAAAGATACAATCCCTTAACTAATGGTTTATCATCATCGTCTGGATTGGGAGTCCACGAAGAATAATAATAAAAATTTGGATCCAGTTTGAAATCATTAGAATTTATTTTTCTCGAATCATATTGTTTCAATACCAAATCTTCATTATATTTAAATAATTTCCATTCTACCTCATTTAAAGGCATTTCCTGATTTGATCTAAAAGTCACATAAAGAGTGGTTGCATCAGAAGATGTCCAGGGGCTGTGAACTAATGCAGCGCTATCATTTAAAGATACTTCAAAACCTGAAAAACCGGCATATACTACAATCGCAGGTGACGATGAAACAAACTTCCCATCAATTTCCAGCAATTTTTCATGTCCATTCACGCCTCCGCCCTTTACCGTGATACGACCGAGGGCTGAGTTTCCATCATTATAGAACTTAAATTTATAACCACCCCATTTCCCTCCTTTGCAAGGAGGGGATGAAGGGGAGGTCTTCCTCCAAATATGCAGGTAAATACGTAATCAGTTACCACATATCCCAGAAATTCGCATAAATAAAACATCCATGATCCTTCGGCTCACAAAAAAGCATGAAAATGTTTATTTTTTAGACAATCGACTTCATTTTCAGGTGAAATTCCATACAATCAAGTCAAACAATCATTTGAAATAAGTTATTATACTTTGATAAAAAATCACTTTGAGCTTTCCAGAAGCTACATTTCGGAAGGCTCTGGCGAGTCAATTGATATAGAGTTTCTTTCGAGGGTGCTAGAAAAAGGTATTGGCAAGCAATTTATAATAGGGAAAATTTCGCCCCGGACAATCGGTTTGTCTGCAATGCCGGTGCATGATTACATTTTCAGAGGGGATATGGCATCGGTTCTGTAGATATTCTACCAGCGCCGAAAGTGCGGCCATTTGTGCAGCAGTTGGAGAGGATTCATTGAAGTTTCCCACAAGACAGATTCCTATGCCATAATGGTTGTATTCCTCCACACCGGCATGAGCGCCGTTTATCTGTTTTATCCATCGGTTACCGATCTCAATCTCTCCATCAGGGGTACCGTTTCCGTTCCCGATTACAAAATGATATCCCAGTCCGTTCTCCCATCCCCTTTTTTCCCTGTGAAATCTATCAAACTCGGCGGCGCTACCAGACTCTGAGGCACTGTGATGGATAACGATGTACTTCCAATCCCGCACAAAATAACGATCCAGTTGACTGACATTGTAAGGTTCCGCTCTTTTGTGGGGTTTTAGAGGTGCCATGGTGCTTTCGCGAGGTTTTATGGTTGTCATAGGTTTGAGAGTGGGCGGCGTATAACAACCATATACACCAAGGATGGCAAAAAAAGACACGCAAATATATGTTTTCCTCCGAAAGTGCATGAACATTCTCCTGAATTACAAAATTCATCTAATTGTTTACTATATTTGTATATTTGAATATTCAAGTTCTAACCACCCTTTATCCCCTCCTTCGTAAGGAGGGGACAAAAGGAGGTCTTCCGCCTGTTATTTAAGTAAATACATAATCGGTTAACACACATCCCAAAAATCCGCAAAAAAGGAAAATTCCTACACAATGGACTTACATTATATGAAAGTTTTGCAAATAATATGCCTCGTTATATCTGGTCATTTTTAAGAAGAATTATCCATATGTACTCAGAAGATAAATCTTTGTCTTTATAGCATATACAACTGAACTCTTATGAATATCAACGAATTATTTAAATTCCTTCACCTTGAGAGATAATCGAAAGGAATAGTTATCGTGGTTTTTTTGTACTCTTCGTAGGAATTTTAAACAATAGGTCTTTACTTGAAAATACTGCCTGCACTGTCATTCTGACCCTTCGCTTTTTGTCATTCTGAACGAAGTGAAGAATCTCTTTTACCGCTCAGGGTGACATTTTCACTGTCCTTTGTGAGCCGGCGGCTCATGGATGCTTCATTTGGTGTCACAGTTGTGGGGTTTTGTTCCTTAAATCTTATGCTAAGGTAAATTTCTTCCCTTTCTTTGTAATAAAACCCTCTTTTTCCAATTGAATAAGATTGTTTTTAATTTTTTCTAGACGTATCTGAAATTTTTGCGCAATTTCACGTTCGGAAATAGATGATTCACTGGCAAGGGCTTTCAAAATCATTCCCCGAACTTGTCTGTTGGAACCTTGAAATGGAGACTGCTTTTGGTAATGCGCGCTTCTCCTGTTAACATTTTCGTAGTGCTGCTTTAGCATGACTCCATAATCCATGAGGGCATAATACCACTTCCGGGGATTGGAAGTATCCATGGTCTTTTCCACCAGGGGAAGGATTTCTGTATCCCTTATATTCGTTCGATCATGGAAAAAGCTGTGGATGAATACCCTTCGGATATTCGTTTCAATAAAAACCGCATGGATACGAAACGCAAAGGCAGAAATCGCAGAGGTAGTCGCCCTCCCGATCCCGGAAAAGTTTTTAGTGTCATGAATTACGAATGGCATTGCTGTTCCCCAAAATTTTACTCCAATACCGCTCAACCATTTCCTGTATCCTCCTGAGCACATCTTCCTGCCTCACCGGTTTAAAAAGATGCAAGAATCTCCCCTGTTCCTTTAAGTATTCTTCGACGGGCTTAAATTTCCTTGGAATAACCGTATGCGTTACGTTGCCATGAATAGCCTCCTTTAATGCCCAGACACCCGAATCCACAGCGAGTTTCGCCAATCTGACAGAATGGGCAGGGTCTGTTGTCCACCCTGGCGGACATGGAGAAAGATTTATGAAGAGTTTTGGGCCTTTGTACTGTTCCGCCTTTTTGAATTTGTTGATCAGGTCAACCGGATGGGCTGGAGAGATGGTGGCAAGATACGGTGGTTTGTGACTCCTCCATATCTCAAAGAGGTCCTTTTTATGGAGTCCCGCTCCGGCTGGACTTATCTTCCCTATGGGCGTTGTCCCCGTCTTTGATGCAAATGGTGTCGCACCTGACGACTGGAAGCCCGTATTTCCATAAGCCTCGTTGTCGGAGCAAATATAATAGAAATCAAGATTGCGGTGTATTGCCCCCGACGTTGATGCGAGGCCCATGTCGTAAGCAACCCCGTCGCCCGTCAGTACAATCACCTTCAAATCTTCCCCCGGATCGAGCCTTCCCTTTCCTATCAATATGTCAAGGGCATCTCTTATACCTTGTGCCCCGGCTGGGGCGCAGGCCATTGCTGTGTAAAGCCAGGAATTCTTGAAAGGCGTGAATGGATAGACAGAAAGCAGGGTAAAACAACCGGCGGCATTTACAATTACGGTCTTTTTCCCTAAGGCCTTCAGACAGTGCCTCAAAGACAAAAGACCCCCACAGCCTGCACATGTTGGGGTGCCTGGGAAAAGATTCTCTTCCGCCGGGAGGTCTTTTATGGATTTTATAAGGGTCAATTCCATGCTGCAAAATAAATCAAAGATAAAAATTCAAAAATACATATCAAAATGCGAAGATCGGTTATTCTTTATTTTCAACTTACAATTACGGCCCTTTCCCAGCTAGATATTTTAACCTCTCCATTTCCTTCCATTCTCCTTCTGTATAAAGGAGTCGAGGCGCCTCAACTTTACCTGTTTCAACTGCCTTCATCATCGTATCAAAGATAAACTCGAACTCCTGAGAACTTATGTTCTTTCCTCCAAGTCCACCAATGAAAGACAGTAGAAGAGGCCTCTCCTTTCCATTATAGAGAGCGCTGGAAATTTCTGAATAGAGAATGCCACCTTTTCCCACACTGATATTCTGGTCCAGCACAGCCGCCACCTTCTTTCCTTTCAGCGCCTCATTTATATCTGACTCTGGAAATGGCCTTAAGAGCCTTAACCTCAAGAGCCCTGCTTTCATGCCTTTCTTCCGTGCCTTCTCTATAGCCGCCTTCCCAAGGGTTGCGAAGGAATTGGACATAACTAGGATATGTTCGGCATCGTCGGTCATGTACCCTTCGATGGTATTATAACTTCGACCGAAGGTCTCTTTAAATTCTGCAGAAACCTCCTTGTAAACATCCAGTGCCTTCATACTGGCAAGGTGCATTTGATATTTAAAATAAGAATAGATGGAACCCCCAATGACCGCCACACCCTGCGCCATTGGCTGGCTTGCCTTGAAAAAGGCGTGTTTTGGCCGATAAGGTGGAAGAAACCTTCTCACATCCTTTAAATCCGCTATCTCTACAGGTTCCCTGGTAAAGGAGAGATGGAACCCATCCATATTCACAATGATGGGCAGAAGAACCCGCTCATCCTCTGCCAATCGATACGCCATCAGTATTGAATCCAGCACCTCCTGGCATGTCTCGCAGTGAATCTGTAAAAACCCAGAATCCCTGGCAGCAAGGATATCGTTATGGTCAGGTTCCAGCGTTATTGGGGCTGATAAGCCCCTTGATACATTTACCATGACAATGGGTACCCGCCATCCTGCTACGGTATAAAGCATCTCAAAGCCATACAAAAGCCCCTGACTCGATGTTGCAGTGAAAGTCCTTACCCCTGTAGCTGAGGCAGCACCCGCTGCTGTAATCATCGAATGTTCTGAGTCTAAAGAGACGAACCTGGCATCCATAACCCCGTCACTAATCCATCGTGCCAGTGTCTCGATAATCTCTGTCTGTGGTGTTATAGGGTACATTGGTATATAATCGACCTCCGCCAACCTCACACCCCAGGCAGCAGAGGCATTGCCGGTGAGCATTTCCTTCATTTTTGATTTACTGGGAATGTTAAGCCCTTTCTTCAAAGTTAAATACAGGTATTTTAATAAACTTCAAAAGTACGCCTGGCCCAGGCTGTTGTAATGGCAAATGGTTTTCCTTTGCAGTTGCCCCATTTGATATTCCATAGCACATTCTATGCAAGGTCATACAAACACGGACAAACAAGGTTGTTCGTGCCACCCTATCCTGATGCATATGCTTTCGCCAGGTTTACCATGCGTGTACCTCCCTCACCTTTTCGATTGCCTTTACAGGGCATTCCTCAACGCATATCATACACCCCTTGCAGTTATCGTAATCGGTATAGGGAAAGCCGTCTTCATTTACAGCAATACAGCCATCGGGACACCTGGCAACACAGGTCATGCACCTAATGCAGGCCTCGTAATTCCAAACGGGCTTGAATACCCGCCAGTTACCGGTCTTTCGTAAAGGGGTATTTCCTGTAGTATTTATGGTAGGACTGGAAATTAAGGCTGGTTCGAACGGCACGTCAATAACAGGATTTCCTTTTTGAATAGCTTCAATTGTTTTTATTTTTATAGGTTTGATTGCATGAAAACAATAGAGAGATGTCTCTACGTTTTTTGCTATAAGCGCTTTGTCGGTTAATATCTCTGATGCCTCCTTTTCAACTGCCCTTCTTAAGGAATCCTCTTCGAGACCGACAATCCTTGAGGCAATGCCACCGGCCAGGGTGCTCAGGACAGGCAGTCCCAGCATATCAAGGCCGATCTTCGTTAAGTCTAAGGTAATAACTTGTGCTGTTACTTTATACCTGTCCTTTGCTTCCTTAGGACTGTGGGTGGTATTTATAAAGACGATACCGCCTTCTTTTAATCCCGATAGTGGGTTTGCTAAAGGGTCATCCAGGAGGGTTTCGTCCATCACGATTACAATATCTGGCATGGGAATTACCCCCCGTTCCAGGATCGGTTCCCTGGATACACGAGTGAAGGCAACTATGGGGGCTCCCCTCCTCTCGGCACCGTAAAGCGGAAAATCTTGTGCGTAGTAGCCTTCCAGAAAGGCTGCCGTACCGAGTACCCTGCTTGCAACCTTTGCTCCCTGGCCACCCCTGCCGTGGAATCTGACTCTGAGCATGTATCCGGCTCCGAAAGATGAAAATTCCCTTTCATCCAATCTTTCTATACCATTGAATTTGAAATTTCAATTTTGATAGGGGTAATTCATGAATTACCCCTCCAGGCAAACCATTGTAGGGTGCGTCCTACGCACCATCCATGCGTTGGATTGTTTTGGTGCTACATAAGCTGTCAACGGTCTCGTTTACGATTACCCATGCGGTGACTCCTACAAGGAAATTCAAACTTGTAGCCGCAGGCTTCAGTCTGCGCCCTGACTTGTGTATAAGGCTCAGCCCATCGACATTTCCACGCAGGCTAAAGCCTGCGACTGCCTCAATATTGTTGCCGAGGCAACTAACCTATATATTAAACCACGGTGTTACCCAGATATATTTTACATGGAATACCAGCCTCAAAAATACCTTTATGGGCAGTGCCAGCATGGATAAGAAAAGAAATGCCACAATGGCATATCGGATAATACCGAGTTTTTGTAATGCCGTGCTTTTCCTTGTCTTCATAAAACGGTATGGGATTGCCATGCCCATGAAGAAATATCCAATTACAACTGCTCCACCGAGAACAAACCCCAGGAAAGATTTGGAATTAACACCAATAAAACTGGTCAGGTCATAGTTGGTTTCTGCTACGATTCGATGCGGATCCCATTCCTGCCAGGGCCAGAACCAGAGCCAGCCCGGTCCGCGCATGAAGACCCCAACAATAATCAGGAATATCCATAAGATATGGAATCCGAAGCAAAAGGTAAGCATGGCAAACTTCCGTTCCTTAAAGGTGTAATATCCATTCCCCTTTGGATTAAAATCCACGAAGGGTATCGCCATCAGTCCTATGATGATAAGCATGGGA
>JBKBTA010000011.1:0-25368 GCA_046291035.1 Candidatus Brocadia sp. | reverse complement strand
CTTGTGTATTAAAATCCACTATGGTTATCCCCATCTTTACTTTTTTTATAACCTTGTCAAACACGACTCCAGCGATCCATGGATCAAAATATACAAGCATTTCCTGAAGCCCCAAAAAATACCACGGCGCCTTTGCCGGATTCGGGGTCATGGTGGGGTCAGAAAGTTCCTCCAGTGGTGCATCGAGCAGGATAGACCAGACAATGAGGATAATCATACAAATGACCGCCGCCAGAAATTCTTTTCTTACCAGATACGGCCATGTGGGTATTTCACTTTCGGATATTTCTAAGTCTTTTTCCTTGGCAAGCGTAGGGCTTTTAATAAAGGCAAGCGCCCTGTATCTGCCCTTGTCTTTGAGGTCTCCTTTATTTATTTTTTCCATATTTCCATTACTCTTCCGAATAGGCGAAACGCCTCATCGTGATAGCGTTCACCGGGCAGCGCTTAACGCACAATCCACACCTGATACACTTTTCCTCGTCGATAACCATAACGGCATCCCAATCGCCAGGAACGGTACCCTCATCTCGTAAGGCATCCATAGCCTCGACGTTTTCACGAGAGGCCATAGAGATACAAGCGTAAGGACAAATATCAATACAACCGCCGCATAACACGCATTTTGCGTCAATAAATATGTTGTAATGGCAGAGCAGGCAGCGCCCCGCTTCCTTAAACGTATTTTCCTTCGAAAGTCCCCGTTCAACCTCTGCATTCAGATCCCACCTTTCAACTATGGGCAGGTTATCCTGTTTTTGCCTTGGTATGGAATCGTAATCCGTCATTCTTTCCGAAGGGGATTGAACTTTATAATAAAATTTGTATCCCTTCCTTTCCTCACCCGTTAGAAATTCATGTATCGCCCTTGCGGCCTTTCTCCCGTCCGCTATCACTTCAATGACATTCCTGGGACCAGTGACACAATCGCCTCCTGCAAAAACACCGCTTCTGGTGGTCATGAAACTTTCAGGGTCTATAATCGGCATTCCCCAGTGGTTGATTTCTATTCCAAACCTTTTTGAAAGAAATCCGGTGTCCGGCGATTGACCAATTGCCGCTATGATCATATCAACAGGTATGGTAAAATTGCTTCCGTTTATAGGGATTGGACGCCTGCGACCTTTTTTGTCAGGTTCGCCAAGCTTGTTTTTTATACATTCGAGATGCGTCACCTTTAGATCATGTCCACCGATTATTTTTACGGGAGAAGTCAGATAGTGCATCTTTATGCCTTCTTCCTCTGCCATCATTACTTCCGTTTCTCCAGCCGGCATTTCTTCCAAAGTCCTGCGATAAATGATAAAGACCTCTTTTGCACCCAGCCTCAGCGAGGAACGTGCACAGTCTATAGCGGTAAACCCACCTCCAATAACTGCCACCTTTTCAGGGACGTCTTTTATTATTCCAAGATTTGCGTTTTTCGTAAAGGTAACGCCGTGCATCACCCCCGCCAGGTCTTCACCGGGGATGCCAAGCATCTGCGATTTATGAGCGCCCGTGGCAATATATACAGCGTCATATCCTCTTAATAAGTCATCAAACTTATCATGCGTGTTGATGGGGTTGTTTAAACGGATATCGACCCCAAGATCCTTTACCCAGTTCACCGCGTCCTCTATCTTATCGCGAGGCAGTCGGTATGGAGGGATACCCACGCTTAACATGCCTCCGGCGAGCGGGAGTGCCTCGTAGATAACGACATCGTGTCCCTTAAATGCCAGATCATGTGCTGCTGCAAGGCCGGATGGGCCGGAACCTATTATTGCAATGCGCCTTCCTGTTTTTTCTTTATTCATCGGTTTTATAGGAGACTTTTTTGAGGCGTATTCTGCCGCACTCCTTTTCAGCGCGCATATTGAGATGGGTTTATCAATTGCCCCTCGGCGACAGGCGGTTTCACAAGGATGGGTACATACCCTGCCAAGGATATGCGGGAAAAGGTTTGCCATGAAATTAAGGCGCAGAGAGGCATTAAAGTCCCCGCGAACGATGCGTTCTATATAATTCATGGCTGGTGTATTAACGGGGCATGCATACTGGCAATTGATATTTTCCCTGAACCAGTGGTCATCGGCTTTGACTACAAAATAGTCCACGATACGCTATTCCCCCTTTTGATTATTTTCCCGTTCTATCCGTTTGTCGTTTTCAAATGCCTGCTTAAAGGTGATCCATGTAAAGAACAACAGCAGTATTATCAAACCGACGATGGGAATATTATCAGGTTTGGTTATAATTGCCCAGACGTTTTCCATATTATTTTATTCTGTTTCGGTGAGAGGACTCACCAAAACATCTAAATATTTCTCTGTGCCCTCTGTGGTTTATAGTTTTTAAGTTGTCTTTAAAGCGGTCCGGAAATGCCTCCATCCTTGCGGATCCTCCAGAAGTGTACCATCATAAATACGCTGATAATAAGGGGTAATCCGATACAATGCCATACGTATGCCCTTAACAAGGCATTTCCACCTACCAGCGAGCCACCCAGAAGCGCGAATCGTATGTCATTGTGCGCCGTCATTCCCAGTTGTTCTCCAAAAGGTCCTTCATGTCCCAGTAAAGGTGTTGATCTGGCCATATTTGTGCCAACGGTTACTGCCCAGAATCCCAATTGGTCCCATGTAAGCAGATAGCCGGTAAAACTTAACAGGAGGGTAAGCACGAGCAGGACGACGCCCACACACCAGTTAAATTCTCTCGGTGGTTTATAAGAACCCGTTGCAAATACCCGAAACATATGGAACCATACCGTTATCACCATCAGGTGGGCGCTCCAGCGGTGCAGGTTTCTCAGGAACGCCCCGAAAGGCACCTGATATTCCAGGTCTTTTATATCCCAGTATGCATCATGCACCGTAGGGCGGTAATAAAACATTAGTAATACGCCGGTAAACGTGAGTACCAGGAACAGGAAGAAGCTGATACCGCCCATGCACCAGGTAAATTTTAACTGGGGTGCATGCCTCTTTACCCGGGCTGGGTGTAAATGCATAAAGACGTTTGAAACGATCTTGAGCATGCGGTTTTTCGGCGTGTCGGCGAAGGTGTGTCTGAAGATGGACTTCCATACCTGCGAATTTGCCGTTACGTCCCTGAGCATGCCGAATAGCCCTTTTTCTTTTAGCATGGTTTTGTATTTTGCAATTAACTTTTCCATGTGTCTATTGATCGTCTTGAAATTACCTGGTTCGAAAATAAGGCCATTAAAAATGGCGTAAGTATCAGTACAAAATCATGATACAGCAAAAAGTTCAATTTTCATCGTTTCAGGGTGTTGCTGAAACGGCATGATGACTAAATCAGTTGACAGTAGGCAGTTGGCATCTTGCGTGTTGTTAGCGCATCATGATGACTAACCCAAACGAGGCGGAACACGTAGCGCGACATTTATGTCGCTGTCCTGCGAACCGCATGGCGGGGTAACCCCTAGACAAGGGTCGTTGCCAAATTGTTTTTTCAAACCTTTAAAAATGCCCCGGGCTTGTCCCATTCACCGCGTTCTCCCCTGAACCGTACACCCGCATCAACAACGATTTGTCCGTCAATGTCCAGCGCAACCTTAAATCTTTCCATGGGTCTCGGAGCAGGGCCTTCAATATTTATTCCATCGGGAGTGAACCCGCTTCCATGGCAGGGGCATTTAAATTTGCCCTCTGATGCGAGCCAGTTAGGGGTGCAACCAAGATGCGTGCATTTTGCCTCGATTACATACAGCCTGTCGGCTTCCCTTACGACCCATATCCTGAACTGTTTTTTGAATCTCTCACTTACCCCTAGGGTATATTGGGAAGGATATCCAATCTTGTATCTTGTTGGCGGTTCAATAATAGTCCTGGGAAAGAAGAACCTGGCAACTCCGCCAAATAGCGTCATGAGAAATATCCCGATAAAACCCCATCCTGTGAAGTACAGGAATCTCCGGCGATTCATTGTGGTTTCTAAATTTTCTGTTGCCCCTATCATGACACCTATGGATTTACCTGTATAATGCAAATGCGTGCAGAGGGTAAAGGATTTTGAGAAAAAAACGAAGCACTCAATACATTTTTTATGCTACATTTATTTTGCCTGCATTTCAATGAAAATAAAAACGAATTCCTTATCATTTAGTCTAAGTATTCTATTGATTATTTTTCGAATGCTGGTAGTATATTGGAGCGCGAAAGTCCTTTAAGGAATTCAATACATCTACGATGCGATGTGTTTGAAGGAGAATACCCGATGGTGGATATATTGGCAAGAGATATTATTCTTATTATTTATATTTTGTGGTTAATTATCACGGGGGTATTGGTCTTTTTCATGCAGGCAGGCTTTGCCTTTCTGGAGAGCGGGCAGGTTCGCTCGAAGAACGCCACCCATGTCTATATGAAGGTCTGCGCAAATATCGGATTGGGTACCCTGGTCTGGTGGTTATTCGGATTTGCCATTTTCTCCGGTAATTGGAATTACTGCCTTATAGGGGTAACTGATCCGGGAAATGTGGATAAATTGAATGTATATGGGCACTGGTTTACCATGTGGGGGTTTTGTCTTGTTTCATGCTCCATCGCATCTGGTTCCATAGCGGAGAGATTCAGTTTTAAGGCATATCTTATCTACGTGGTTCTTTACTGCGGGTTTATGTATCCGTTTTTTGGATGGATGGCATGGTCGGCAGGGCCGTTATTGCGGTGGGGCTATGTAGATTATGCAGGTTCCGTGGTGGTCCATTTTCAGGGTGGTCTGACGGCCCTTATCGCTGCAATGATTGTTGGACCTCGGCTGGAAAAATACGCGCGTACAAATAAGAAATCATGGCTGTTCGAGTTCGGACGTGGGGAATGTTATACCATCCCCGGACACAACGTTTCACAAATGATGCTCGGCGTGTTCATATTATGCGTGTGTTTTTATGGGTTTAATGTAGGGTCGGTATTGGTTGGGTCGCTATGCGAGCCTACGAGTGCAGTAACAGCGAGAAAGATGATTGATGTTCTTGTTAACGATTTGCCCACAACGACAATCAACGTTACGATGAGTATGGCAGGCGGCATACTTGGGGCGATGTTTGGCGGCTGGCTGGTTAATAAAAAACCAGACCCGCTTACCACAGGAAATGGGGCAATAGCCGGCATGGTGTCTATCTGTGCGGGTGTTGGCTTTACCCATCCCGGTTTTGCCATAGTAGTGGGTGTAATCAGTGGGGGGATTATACCGCTGGTGGTAAAGTCACTGGATAAGATAGGAATTGATGACACCGTTGGCACGTGCGGGGTACATTGTACTGCCGGGGCTATTGGGGGCATTGCAACCGGTGTTATGGGACTTATACGTCCTGCCTATCACGGCGTGAGTTGTCATATTGGTATACAAGCCCTGGGTTTTATCATCTGTATTGTTTATGCCTGCCTGTGCTCGATCATTATTTTTGGGGGACTAAAAGCCGTAGGCCTTGGCCGTGTGAGTGAAGAAGATGAGACCATGGGGCTGGATATCTCTGAGCATATGACGCCAACCTATCCGGAATTTGTTTCAGCAGGTGGTTTAAAAGGATATTAATTATGATACCTATCTTAAAATCAACTCTTTTTCTTCCCCTCATAGCCCTTGTTATACAAGGGCTATTTTTTCCCTTAAATGCCTCAGAAGTACTAAACGGAAAAAAATCTTCTATGGCTGGTCAGGCGTCCTCGCCTGACATCTCGATGACAAGCAGGGACGCTTGTCCTACCTTTAGTATCTGGGAAAAACCACGTTATGAACAAGCCAAACAATACGTAGAAAAAGGGTTAATCGACCGTGCTATACCCGGATTGGAAAAAATAGCCGGGCTTTATCCGGGTAACGTGGAAGTTCATGCATATCTCGGATGGGCCTATAGTCAAAGCGGGTTGATTTCCGATGCAGTAAAGGAATTTCAAAAGGTCTTGCAAATTGATCCAAACCTTCAAAGAGGGCCATTTGACTATCCAATGGTAAAAGATGTTCCTGCGGTGGTTAAGGAGTTTACTGAAAATTTTGAAGATCTGATTGGTTGGATCGACGGATTTTCTGGCGCACATGAAGTGCTGGGGTCGTGTTATGTGCAACTGGGGAGGTTGGGCGAGGCCATAAACGAGTATAAAAAAGTATTAAATCTGGAATATGGCTACGGTAAAAGAGAATCAAATGTTGATAGAAAAGAGATAATTTCTGTAATTGATCAGGCCATAAATGAATATGAGGAAGTTTTAAGGTTAAAACCTGATTGTGTGGAAGCATATATTAAATTGGCCTGCGCCCATGCAGAGAAAGGGATGTTGGATCTATCCATTGCGGACATAATAAAGGCGACGTCTGTTGAACCAGACCGGGTGGAATTACGCGTCTACCTGGGTTGCTTTTATGCCAGGAAAGGGATGTTCGTCGAGGCCTTAACAGAGTTGCATGAGGCAAAAAAGGCCAGGGACTGCATCTTTGAGAATCTCATTTCGGAGGGGGAACGTTGCATCAACAATGGCGTGTTTGACACGGCAATAGCTGTGGCAAGAGGTGCCATCAAGGTATATCCCGGGAATAAGAAGGCACATTGGTTGCTTGCAACCGCATATGGTAAAAATGGTGAAACAGATAAAGCGATTGAAATATGCAGAGAGATTATTTCTCTGTATCCGGACGACGTTCACGCCTATGTGTTTCTTGGGTGGATTTATGTGCAATGCGACTTGATCGAAGAAGCGAAGGACCTGGTAGAATGGGTGATTCGCAGGGAACCCCAGAATGCCGAAATTCGGGCGCTGATGGCTTTTCTCTATGCCTCTCAGGATATGCTAAATGAAGCGATAGCTGTGTGTAATACGATTATTGAATCCGCGGAAAATAATGACATGATAAAAGATTATGGTTGGATTAGGGGGAAGGTGCCTTCGATTGAACAAAAATTCAGAGAGGTAAGGGATGTTTTAGAGATAAAATCCGATTATCCGGATGCCTATTTGTGCTTAGGGTGGTTACATGCAAAAAATGGAGAACACGGGAAGGCAATCGCTGCATTTCAGAAAGCCGTTGAATTAACATCAGATTCATATAATACCCATCGTTATCTGGGAAACCTGTACGTGCAAAGTGGGAAAATAAAAGAAGCGCTGTACGAATATCATAAGGCATTGAATATTTTATCCGGCGTTGCTTTGTAATAACCAGCGAGGCTAAGCCCCGGGTCAATAGAAACATTTGGAACCACAGATTTCACAGATTACACAGATAAAAAGCCATTGTAGGGTGCGTCCTACGCACCCTACACAAGCTACAATATTAAAGTTGCCGAAGGCCTAATTTAATGTTACAGGGAATTTAATTCTTTTTTTGTTAAGCTACGAATAAACGCACCCCTTGCCCCTCCCAAGAGGGGACTTCTCAAATTCCCCTCTTGAGAGGGGATTAGGGGTGGGTAAAAAAGTCGTTGGATTTTGCCTTTTAAAACCCAACCTAATTAAATGACATGATAATACGGATTTAGGGATAGCGCAGATGAATCCCTTTTTATCAATTAAGAGCAGATTACTTACCTTTGCACTCTGTATCTCGCTTATCCCTATTGCGGTAACTACAACGATACACTACCTCCACGCCAGAAATGCCTTAAAGTATCGGATTCTTGCGGATTTGAGAGCAATTGCAGAGTCAAGCGGGTAGCACGTTCTGTCGTTTATGGAAAGAACTGAGATACGTACGGCAGACTTCAGTACCGATGGGTTCATAAGAAGGTGTTTTGAGACAATCATTCGTGGAGGAAATCCTCAACAGGATGCGGTATTTCGCTTAAATAAATACCTTTCAAAGAGAAAGCTGGCGCTCAACCGTCATCTTATGGCAATAGCCCTTGTGGATAAGAACGGTAGAGTGGTCTCCTCCACCGATGAGAGGTTAATCGGTAAGGATTTTTCTCGCCACGAAATATTCCTGCAAGGCATACGAAAGAATTACGGTGAGACGTACATTGGTCAGCTACAGTACTTCCCCGACCTCGATGCAAACTGTACATTTGTCTCAGCCCCAATTGTGGCAAGACACGGGGGTGAAACGCTTGGCGTGATTATCAACGCTTATTCCCTTTCAGCCCTGAATGAGATTACAACTAAACATGCCGGAATGGGAGAGACCGGTGAAGTATATCTGGTGAATAGAGATAAGTTAATACTGACCCAGTCAAGGTTTATCGATGACGCAGTCGGTAGACAAATCGTGGATACAGAACCAGTCCGTAAGCTCATCGAAGATGGTACAACGACGGTTGGTATCTACCGGGATTACCGAGGAATAGCAGTTGTTGGTGCCTCAGTATATTTATCCAAATATGGCTGGACACTTTTGGCTGAAATAGATAAGGCAGAGTCCTTTGCACCATTAAAGAGATTGGGTCTTGTTGCATTGTTTTTTGGTATAGTTAGTGTTGTAGCGGTTACCGGCTTAGGAATTTCCTTTGCAGCTTCAACGTCAAGTCCCATCAGGGATTTAAAGGATGCAGCGGAGAGATTTGCAGGCGGAGACTTAGATTATCGGGTGAAGGTGACTCGCAGGGATGAGATTGGTGTCCTGGCCAAGAGTTTTAATGCCATGGCTGAGGAGCTTAAGAGGGAAATCAGCGGACACAGGCGGGCTGAGAAGGTCCTGAAGGAATCCGAGCAAAGGTTCAGGACTATTTTTGACAGTGCAACCGATGGCATATTGATCTCAGATAGAGAAACCAAAAAGGTCTATACCGGCAATAAAGCGATTTGCCAGATACTCGGTTACCCTGCAGAAGAAATTAAAGATTTAGGAATCGAGGATATTCACCCAAGGGAAGACATGCCCTTTGTCATGGAACAGTTTGAAAAACAGGCAAAGGGTGAAAATGTCCTGGCTAAAGATGTTCCTGTGAAACGAAAGGACGGTAATATTTTTTATGCTGATATTAATACCTCTCTTGTAACTTTTGATGGAAAAACATATCTCATGGGGATCTTCAGGGACGTCACCGAGCGCAAACGGGCAGAGGAGGCACTGAGGGTGCTCAACGAATCTCTGGAACAACGAATAGAAGATCGAACAGCGGCGCTGGTAAAGGCGAACAAGGAACTCAAGTCGGAAATCTCAGAGCGCAGGCGGGTAGAGGAAGAGCTTCGCAAGTTATTTAATGCTGTTGAACAAAGCTCATGTTCGGTTGTAATTACTGACAAAGAAGGCAACATCGAATACGTAAATCCCAAATTCAGCCGGGTAACAGGTTACGCACCGGAAGAAGTAATCGGGGAAAACCCCCGTATCTTAAAATCCGGCGAGAAACCACCCGAAGAGTATAAATGTCTATGGGATACCATTACCTCCGGCGGAGAATGGGAAGGAGAATTTCATAACAAGAAAAAAAATGGTGAGCTTTATTGGGAGTATGCATCCATTTCACCCATCAGAAACCCCGAGGGCGCCATCACCCATTTCGTTGCGATTAAGGAAGACATCACCGAGCGCAAGCGAACAGAGGAAGAATTGAGGAAACAACGTGATCACCTTGAATATCTTACGAACCGGCTTGCTGCCGCCAATAAAGAGTTGGAAGCGTTCTGCTATTCTGTATCGCATGACCTGCGCGCGCCATTGCGGGGTATCGATGGCTTCAGCAGGGCGCTGCTGGAAGACTACTCCGACAGGCTAGACTCACAGGGGAAAAACTACCTCCAGCGTGTGTGCTCGGCCAGCAAGTATATGGGGCAGCTTATCGACGACCTGTTGAATCTTTCCCGTATAACCCGAGGCGAAATGAGCTGTAAGAAGGTCAACCTGAGCGCATTGGCGAAGGTGATCGCTTCGGAGCTTCAGGAAGCAGAACCGGGACGTCAGGCGGAGTTTATCATTGCTGAAAAATTAGTCGTCAACGGAGACCCGCATTTGTTGCAGATAGCGCTTAAGAACTTACTCAGTAATGCATGGAAGTTTACCCGTAAGCGCCCACGGACAATAATAGAATTTGGTGTGAAACAGCATGACGGAAAACCGGTGTATTTTGTGCGTGACAATGGTGCGGGGTTTGATATGGCTTACGCTAACAAGCTCTTTGGTGCATTTCAGCGCCTGCACTCGACAACTGAGTTTGAGGGTACAGGCATTGGGCTGGCTACCGTTCAGCGCATTATCCATCGCCATGGCGGGCAGATTTGGGCTGAAGGTGCAGTAGATCAAGGCGCAACGTTCTATTTTTCGATTTGAGATTGCAAATTTGGGAGCAATAATTTAACGTTATAGTATTACCCTGTAAAAACTTCTTTTTTTTGTAAGTTTTTCTTCGTTTCCTTTGTGTTCTTCGTGGTTAAACCATTTTTGGTTGCGGCTATGCGGCGCTAGGGAATCTCAATACTAAAGGGTGGCACAGACAAACTTTGTTTGTCCATGCCTAATTTAAATGTTCAGGAATTTCAACCCTACACAAGCAGCAGTTGTAGAGAGACGAGCCTCGTCTCTCTCCATTGAGAAAATCACCGAAGGCCAGATTTCTAGCCATTTTTTGTTGCCAGTCTTAACATGGCAAAAGAGGTGTAATTATGATGAATCTACTACAATGCACGATTTCAAATCCCCAATCCAAAGTTATCTTGCTTGTAGAAGACAATCCGGACGACGTAGAGCTGACACTGCGTGCTTTTAAGAAGTACAATATTATGAACGAGGTGGTGATAGCAAGTGATGGGGCCGAAGCGCTGGATTATCTCTTTGGCAAAGGTAAGTATGCCGGCCGGGGCATTAGTAAGTTGCCAGAGGTCGTCTTGCTGGATTTAAAACTGCCGAAAGTGGACGGTCTGGAAGTACTGCAGCACCTGCGCGCTGATGAACGAACAAAATACCTTCCGGTGGTCATTCTCACATCCTCAAACGAGGAAAGAGACCTGATTAATAGTTACAAATTAGGCGCCAATAGTTACGTTCAAAAACCGGTGGATTTTACCCAATTCTCCGAGGCAGTGGGACGATTGGGGATTTATTGGCTTCTCCTGAACAAATCTCCGAATAACAGAGGGAGGCATTAAATGAAAAAACCACTTCGCATACTGGTTGTTGATGATTCGATGGACGACGTTGAATTGATGCTTCGCGAGTTGCGGCGCGGAGGGTATGATCCGGTATTTGAACGGGTTGAAACAGCCTCAGCCATGAAGATGATGCTCGAAAAACAGGAATGGGATGTCGTTCTTGCCGACCACTTCATGCCATTCTTTAACGCAATCGGGGCCCTGACACAGTTACAACTCAGCGGACTTGATATTCCGTTTATTATCGTTTCCGGCTCTATAGGCGAGGATCTTGCAGTTTCTTCTATGAAAGCCGGCGCTCATGATTATATTATGAAGGACAATCTGGCGCGACTGGTGCCGGCTATTGAGCGGGAACTGATCGAGGTGGAGGAGCGACGGAAGCGCAGGCGGGCGGAAGAGGCTTTACGGAAAAGCGAAGCCAGTCTTGCCAATGCACAGAGGATTGCTCGCCTGGGAAATTGGGAATGGGACATAGTGAAAAATGAATTATATTGGTCTGATGAGGTTTATCGCATCTATGGTTTTGCTCCACAGTCATTCTGTCCGACATGTAAGGCGTTTCTGAATTTAGTTCATAACGACGATAGAGAATTTGTAAAAAAAACTGTTCATGATGCCTTATACGAAAGAAAACCTTACAATATTGACTACCGCATAGTTTTGCCCGACGACTCAGTACGTATTGTTCATGAACAGGCTGAAGTTATTTTTGACAATACAGGCAGGGCGATTCAGATAAACGGAACGGTTCAGGACATTACTGAGCGCAAACAGTTAGAGAGAGAACTGAGGGCACTCAACGAATCTTTGGAACAGCGCGTTGCAGAGCGAACGGCGGCTCTGATGAGGGTAAACGAAGAATTACGTTTAGAAATCGAAGAGCGCAAGCGGATAGAAAAGGCGCTGTATGATAGTGAAGAACAATACCGACTCCTGTTCGAAAGCAACCCTCATCCGATGTGGGTGTACGATCTTGAAACGCTCAATTTTCTTGCCGTCAACAACGCTGCTATTCACCACTATGGTTATTCCCGCGAAGAATTTCTTGCAATGACCATTAAGGATATTCGTCCTTTTGAGGATATCCCCGCTCTTCTTGATAGTGTATCAAAGGTTACCAACGGATTCGACATGGCGGGTATTTGGAGGCACCGGAAAAAGGATGGAAATATCATCTACGTTGAAATTAACTCACATACGATAACCTTCGCAGGGAGGCGTGCCGAGCTTGTGCTGGCGAACGATGTCACCGAACGTAAATGGATGGAGGAAAAAATCAAACATATGGCTTTTCATGACTCCCTTACCTCTCTTCCCAACCGTATATTGTTCAATGATCGCCTAACCCTGGCGTTAGCCCACGCACACCGTAATAAAGAAATGCTCGCCGTGCTGTTTCTGGACCTGGACAGATTTAAGAGTATAAATGATACGCTGGGGCATAGCGCGGGAGATCTGTTGCTCCATGAAATCGCTAACAGACTGAAAAGCTGTATACGCGAAGAAGACACCGTTGCCCGCTTTGCCGGTGATGAATTTACCTTGTTATTGTCAGGAATTAACGAAGCGGAAGACGTGCACAGTATTGCCAGAAAAATTCTCGATGCCATCCGACAACCATTGATGATCAGAGGACACGAACTCTACATTACTACGAGCATTGGAATTGCCATATATCCCAATGATGGCGGAGATGCAGAAACCCTGCTGAAGAATGCCGATACCGCCATGTATCATGCCAAGGAACAGGGGAGAAATAATTATCAATTCTATATGGAAGCCATGCACGCCAAATCCTTTGAAAAAATGATTATGGAAAGGAATCTTCGCCGTGCGCTGGAACGGGAGGAATTTGTGGTATACTATCAACCGCTGGTGAATATCGGAACCGGTCAGATCGTTGGTATGGAAGCCCTCGTGCGCTGGCGACATCCTGAGCGGGGTCTGATTACCCCTGAAGAATTTCTCGCCTTATCAGAAAATACCAGACTGATCGTTTTCATCGATGAATTGGTGTTATATACTGTCTGTGTACAATGCAAGGCCTGGCAGGATGCTGGATCTCAACCTCTATGCGTTGCGGTGAACCTCTCGGCGCATACATTCCAGCAACCCAATCTGGTAGAGACCGTTACGTCTGTATTACAGAAAACCGGTCTTGATCCACATCTCCTCGGGCTGGAAATCACCGAGAGTATTGCTATGCAAGATATCGAAGCCACCGTTCGCAAATTGAGCAAGTTAAGCGATCTGGGCGTTCAGATAGCCATCGATGATTTTGGCACAGGCTTTTCTTCTTTGTACTATCTTAAGAAATTTCCTGTAAAGAAACTCAAAATTAGTCAGCATTTCGTAAACGGCATTGTGACTGACCAAAATGACAAGGTGATCGTAGAATCAGTTATCGCCCTGGCACAAAGTCTGAAATTTAAGGTTGTTGCCGAAGGGGTTGAGACGAAAGAACAGCTCATCTTTCTCAAACAAAGACAATGTGACGAGATGCAGGGTTATTTGTTCTGCAGGCCGTTGCCCGCTGAGGAGTTTGGGAAAATACCGGTGCAGGATAAACAGTTGTGTGGCTTGTGGTAAGGGAAAGTTGCAATGGTATTCCCTATTTCTTTAGCTTGTCGAGTTGGTCCAGCAGTTTATCTTTAAAAAAATCTTTCTTTTTATCTTTGTCTTTTTGTTTTCCTTCCTGAACCTCCTCTTTTTCTTCTCCTTTTGGTGTTTGGGGATTGAGCATATCTCTAAGCTTTTGGAGAATTGAACCATCCTTTCCACTTTGCGTAAAACCTCCCATGAGTAAATCGAAGGGTTTTTTAAGCTGAATGGTTCCTGTTCTAAAGGCATTACCTAAGGTCTTGATCAGTAATTGCTCGCTCAGCTTGCTCCAGGAAATTTTGGGATTGTTTATATCTCCTCCCACTTCTAAAGTTAACTCCAGAGTTCCACCCGGGCCTTGAAACAATTGAGGAAGGGACTGCAAAGGGATTCCCAAAATCAGGGTGCTCAATTTCAAATCCGTTTTCTCAAACTGAACTTTCTCAAATTTCACGTTAGCAAGCCCCTCTATCTGTCCTTTAACAGTTTTGCCGTTATAAGTAGTTGTAAGCGCTCCTGATTTGAATATGTAACCGTAACGTCTGACGTAAGGGTTGAAATGGGGTACATAAATGTCCTCAAACCTTTCTTGTGAATCAGAGGTAATCGTTATGGGTGGGTTGTTTCCAAATTGAAACGTGCTGTGGATAGCGAATGGGCTGGATTGCGTAGCAACCAACTGTCCATTAATAGCAATTTCACTCCTGGTTTCCGAAGAGGTGTCCGGGTATCGAAAAGACTTTAGCAGGATAGCCGTATCTTTTAGTTCCGTCAAAAGCGGGGGTTTTGAGATTGCATAATCTTCGAAAGAAATTTGAACGTCTTCCGCTTTCAGGAGATGTAAGAAAATACCCTTGCCAGGTTGTATTTCTCCGGTTTTTTGGACCGGTGGAGACAGCGGAGGGGATGAAGTGGACTTCACATTTTTAAGGATAGTTCTTAAGTTGATGTGGCCCTCTTCGGTTCGCTGAATCAGGAGTGCCAACCCCTGGATATCCACCAGTTCGATTTGTATCTCTTTCCCCAGCAGGGAAGTTAAAGCGGCATTGAGAAAAATTTTTTGTACGGAGAGGAAGGGTTTGGAAACAAAGCCAGGGGGATTACCCATGACAATCTCACGCAGCGTTACCGAACCTCTGAACAAGCCCAAACTCACGTCACCGATGGTAGTTTTGACTCCCAGTTGACTGGTCAATTCCCGTTCAAGAATATGCTTGATGATATAGGGAAGGGTGAGCCGGCATATCAGCAGAACCACAACAAGCGTGGCACCTGCGATGATTGAATTACGCATGGTCTTCGAATGTCTGGCCTTTTCCATATTGTTCTACTTCTGAAATCTTTTTTATAGGTGCTTTGTTTTACTTTTTAGGAATTTCAATCCTGTAGGGTGCGTCCTACGCACCATCCATACTGCGCTTTAGCGCCACCTTTTTCGAGCGCAGTCTTGAGAAAGGCGTAGTTTGTTTCTGTACAATATCACGTACCCAATCGTCATGCAAGCCAATTTTGTTTATGCTCTTGGGTGGTATTGACGATGGATGGCCTTGAGGTGCTGTTTACTAACGTGGGTATAGATTTGGGTGGTGGAGATATTGACATGTCCCAGCATTTCTTGTACTGAACGAAGATCGGCGCCGTTTTCCAAGAGATGAGTAGCAAATGAGTGTCTCAGTTTGTGTGGAGAGATGTGTCCATGAATACCGGCTTTTAAGGCGCAGTTCTTTACAATGACCCATACATTCTCCCTCCGAAGGGGCTTTCCGGCCTTTGAAAGAAATAAATAGGTGCTATCCTGACTATTTTGTATCTTTGGCCTGGCGATTTTTAGATAATTTTGAATGGCCTCTATTGCCTTCGTTCCAAGAGGTACGATGCGCTCCTTTGAGCCTTTGCCTCTACATTTCACATAACTGTATTCAAGATTAATCCAGTCCAGTTGAATTGCAACGACCTCTGACACCCTCGCACCCGTGGCATACATAAGTTCAAGAATGGCCTTATTTCTTATTCCTAATTTCGTTTTTATATTGGGGACTGAAAGCAGGTTGTCAATCTTGTGGACGGGGATCACTTCTGGCAATCTTTGCCAGAGCTTTGGTGAATCAATTACCGTAAAGGGGTTTGTCTGTAATTTCCTCTCGGAGAGAAGAAATTTGTATAACATGCGGATGGCCACAATGGTGCGGGTAATGGAGTTGATGGAAAGACCACGTTTTTTTTCAGAAATAATAAAGCTGGTAATCGTATCAGGACGGACGCTGTCAAAGTCAGATATGTTTTTTGATAGCAGAAAGGAGATAAATGTCTGCAGGTCACGGCTGTAACTGAGAATGGTGTTTCGGGATAAACCGCATTCTACGAGGAGGTAGTCAAGAAAAGAATCAGATAACTCCAGTAAGGAATTCAGCATTTTAATTTGATATTTTATAGAAACAAAACGCGTATTTCTTTTCTTACTTTTTCAAAATCCATGTCCATTGCTACTATACAATCAAGTTTATAAACGTCCGGATTTCAAAATCCCTATAGCCAGTCCCAATCCAAGAAAACCCGCAAAGATAAATCCCAGTATACCCAGTACGGGAAAGCCGTACACCATAGGACCTCGGTTGGCCATGATAATCAGGGAAGAGCCAATAATCAGGGCAGAGATGACCAGGCTAAATGAAATCCGGTTGCTTGATTTGTCCATTTCGGATATGAATTTTGAGAGTCCCTGGTGCTCGAATTCGATCTTCAGGGTACCCATCTTTATCTTTTTTATAATTTCATAGGTATCTTTCGGAATTATTTTAAGGATGTCCAATAATTCCGAAGAGTAAAGAGTCATTTCCTGGAATATACGTTTCGGGTCGTATCTTTCATGTACAAGCCTTTCCACCAAAGGTCTGGTATGGGCTATGGTATTAAATTCCGGGTCTAGTTGCCTGGCAACACCATCCATAGTAGCAATGGCCTTGATCAAGATATAGAATTGCGGGGGTATTTTGAGCTTGTGTCGTGTCATTAAATCGACAGCCTGGGGTAGTATGGAAGAGATTTCTACCTGTTTTAAGGGGACATCGGAATACCGTTCCACAAAATCGCTGACGTCGTGTTTAAAGTCCCTTACGGATACCTCCTCAGTGAAGGCGCCGAGCATTTCCAATGCCTTTACGATACCATTTATGTTTCTTTTGGATACGGCAATCAAAAGGTTTACAATAGCGTCGCGTGCCTCTTCATCCAGCCTGCCTACAATCCCAAAATCGATAAAAGCAGCGGCACTGTTGGGCAGGATGAAGATATTCCCCGGGTGAGGGTCTGCATGGAAGAATCCATCAATAAATATTTGTTGCAGGACGGCATTGGCGCCATTTGCGGCAACGGCCCTTTTTTCCTCTTCAGGATGGGGCTGGGTCAGGTAATCATTCATCCTGATACCTTTAATTTCTTCTGTAGTGACGACCTTTGGTTTGGTATAATCCCAAAAGACCTTGGGGATATGAATGGTTGTACTATCCTTAAAATTTTTGCGGAATCTATCGATATTGTGGGCCTCGTGGGTAAAATCAATTTCCTTCATAATAGTCTTTGAAAATTCATTGACGATGCTAACAGGGTCGTAGACCTTAAGTTCTTCCATATACCGGCTGGCTAATTGGGCAAGGGTGTAAAGGATATCGATATCCGTTTCGATCATTTTGCGGATATCAGGGCGTTGTACCTTCACAACCACTTCCTCGCCCGTCTTGAGTCGTGCCCGATGTGCTTGTCCCAATGATGCTGAAGCAAAAGGAGCCGGATCAAATTCGGAGAATAATTCTTCGGGGTACATTCCAAAGGAGTCCTTTATCTGTTTTCTGGCGTCATCGTAACTGAATGGGGGGACACGATCCTGGAGTTTGCTCAGTTCATTGCAGAGGTCTAAAGGAATCAGGTCTGGCCGGACACTCAGGATTTGTCCAAATTTTATGAATGTAGGGCCGAGTTCTTCCAGTACCTTTCTGAGTCGGACGGCCCTGGATTCCGGAGGTTCTGTAAAACGGCGTAGTATGCGGGTTTTGATAATGCCTCTGCCGATGATATGTTCTTCTAAATGAAGCTGCTGGATGGCAAAACCAAAACCATGTTTGGTCATTATCATCAGGATTTGGTTAAGGCGGCGTATATCCCGGATTTTCTGGCCTATTTTTCTGAATTGCATGGATTAATTCGTTTCCAAAGCCTGGCAAGTGAAAACATACAGGTTTTCTCATAAATACATAAATACCAAATTACAAATTCCAAATTACAAATAAATTGCAAATTACAATGTCAAACAATCAAAACTCTTAGTTTGGAATTTGGTTAATTGGGATTTATTTGTTTTTTTGGTGCTTGCTATTTGGTGCTTGCTATTTGGTACTTTTTTATTACGTCTGGTCTTCTTTGGATTCCAGTCTTTTTATAATCTCTTCAAGTTTTTTCTGCATCTGCTGGAGTTCGTTTCGTGTTGGTATATCCAGCTTGTGGAGCACATTTTCCACAATTTTTTCAATCATAGACACAATTTCCTGTTTGCTTGATGAAACTCTTTTCAATAGCTCATTTACCTGGGCCTTTGCCTCGTCCTTCCTGATTTCACCCTTTTTTACCATTTCATCAATGAGTTCCTCAATATTCTCTTTCGTTACAATCAATGCGCCAAAACCGAGGTTAATTACCTTACTGATGATATCGGTTATCATGTTTTCCCTCCATAATCAATTTATTCCAGTAAGACCAGTCCGTATATATTGATCTCTTCGTCGCTGTTTTTCAGTGTTTCAATTTTTAAGTTATGATTTCTTGCTGTCTGATAGACATCGATACCGCACGCCTCCATCGAAGGCCTGGCTTCCATGGTACGGACACAGGCTGCAGTGGTTACACAATTTTCGCATAATTTGCAAGGACCTGCGCCGAGTCCAAAGGCTTTATAAAATCCCATAGAAAATGCCATTTTTTCGATCTCCGCTGTGATGTACCGCATCTGCCAGCTCAGGTGCCCGTGGAGAAGTAGTGCCTTGTTATATTCTTTCAGGATTTCTTTCATTTCTTCATACGTTGGTGAATGGGGTGGGCAGGTGAGTTTTTTCCCGTATTCTTCGCATCCGTATTTGCATTTTAATTGGACCCATCGTCCAACGGTAATTGTGTTGGTATGAATAATAACTGCCTGTTCACAGCCTAGTTCAATAGCCTTTTTGATTAATGAGTTACACAAATCAATAGGGTACTGAAGCGATGGAATAACGGACTGAATTTCGGGTATTGCCGAATCCTGGGTGTGCATGGGTAAATCTCCTAAAAGGTTATTCTTGTATTCAGTGTTACTATAAACAAGGTGAGATGTTTAATCAAATATTTTTTATTTAAAACGGACGTAAAGACATTTTATTGACAGAGGAAATTCATACGGTATAATCCTAACCCGAACGAGTCTGAAGGGAAAGTCCTTTTGTTTTCTTATCCTTTAACATTCATTAATTCCTTGTTCAATATGAAGGAAGAAAAGAAACGTCCTACGATCAAACAACTTCCTACCCATGAAAGACCACGGGAAAGACTCATCCAAAATGGCGATGAGCATCTGACAGATGCAGAACTCCTGGGAATCATCATTCGTGATGGCACTACAAATTACAGTGCGGTTGATTTAGCCAAAAAGCTCCTCTCGGAATATGGGGACTTTCGAAGGCTGAGTCTGGCTTCTGTTGGTGAATTGTGCAGAATAAAGGGAATAGGTCCGGCGCGAGCTGCCCAGATCAAGGCGTCATTGGCCATTGCAAAACGTTTTTCCACCATCTCGGTAAAACCCCTTCAGCAATTTAAATGCAGTAACGATATTTTTGGTCATTTCCACGAACGTTTGCGGGGAAGGAAGCAGGAAGTCTTTTTGGTCGTTTTACTCGACAATAAAAACCGCGTCATGAAAGAATTAACCATCTCTTCCGGCAGCCTGACATCCAGCATTGTCCACCCGAGAGAGGTATTTAATCCGGCAATTAAGGAGTCGGCGGCCTCTGTGATCTTTGTCCATAATCATCCCTCTGGTGATCCGGAACCAAGCACGGAAGATATTCAGATAACCCAGCGGTTGATAGATGCAGGAAATATTGTTGGAATAAGGGTTTTGGATCACATAATCATCGGAAACGAGTGTTTTGTAAGTTTTAAGGATAAAGGGATTATGTCTTGACAATGACTTTTGATATGCTTATACTTGTTTACTGTCGCTTATCGGTTTACACACCTCCTTCAATAGCCGTAATCCTTTACTTTTAAATGCAATCTGTTTATGAATCTGCTATTTTAATGTTAAGGGGTTTTAAAGTTTTGGTAGGAGCCAACTCCTGTTGGCGACCAGGTGTATGCACGCCGTTGTGCTTGCCAGTCGCCATCAGGAGACGGCTCCTACCGGTGAATGTTTAAGCCTTCGAATCGCCGAAGGCCTAATTTAATGCTAATGGCTCAGGAATACAGTGGAAGGAACACTGCGCACAGTGCTTCCTACAAGCCAGAAAATTATCGTTAGCGCCCATAGCTCAATTGGATAGAGTCACGGACTACGAATCCGGAGGTTGGAGGTTCAAATCCTCCTGGGCGCGTTTTAAAATTTCACTCAACGGGTAATCAGGTAATTCCGACGATGTTTGAAACTACCGATGCACATGAATATTTTATGAGGCAGGCTATTATCGAGGCAGAAAAGGCCGTAGAGAAGGATGAAGTGCCTGTTGGGGCTGTGATTGTTTACGAGCACCGTATTATTGCCCGCGCACATAACCAGCGTGAAATGCTCAATGACCCAACTGCTCATGCCGAAATGATAGCAATAACTCAGGCAGCCGATTATTTGCAAAACTGGCGTTTGACCGGGACAACGATCTATGTTACCTTAGAACCTTGCGCAATGTGTGCCGGGGCATTAGTACAGGCAAGGGTGGATACGCTTGTTTATGGGACTGTAGATAAAAAGGCAGGGGCATGCATATCAGTGATGAATCTTGTTCAGGAACCCAGGTTTAACCATCGTTTGAAAGTTATACCCAATATCCTTGCCAGCGAGTGTAAGTATTTGCTACAAAAATTCTTTTTGGAAAACTGTCGTACGAAATAATTCTTATCGGTTGAAACGGTTTAAACCGTTTCAACTGTTTCAGCAGTTCGTGTTATGTGAAAGGCCTGGAGAGGTGCCAGAGTGGTTGATCGGGACGGTCTCGAAAACCGTTTCTCGCATAACAGCGGGACGTGGGTTCGAATCCCACCCTCTCCGCCAGTAACAATTGTATTTTTTATGCAATTTTCTGCTGTGAAACTCCGATGAAGTTGAAAAATGTGGGAAGATGAGAATATCCCAACCTCCTGCCTCATAACTTCCAAATTCTGTTCTGGTTGTTTTCATAACTTCATGGTATGATATTTTAGACGTTATAATATTGGGAGAGGTGTCAGAGTGGCCGAATGAGCGCGCTTGGAAAGCGCGTATACCGACAAAATCGGTATCGCGGGTTCGACTCCCGCCCTCTCCGCCAGTTTTATTGTAATAGGCCGTGCTAGATGGGGAGCTAGCGGTTCCCTGTAACCTGCAACCCGCTACAGCAGGGTCGATCGCTTTTTCGAGGGCTCACAGACTATTAGCTTTATCTATGTAAGTGGTGATGAGGGCCGGATCTCATGCAATAAGAGATTGTGTGAACCTGGTCAGGTGCGGAAGCAAGCAGCCATAAACATTGATCCTTATGTGCCGTGAGCCAGTCTGGCCTGAGCTTACTGCATGGATAAACTAATGGAAATGGGCACGAAAAAAAGTGCACGGCCTTTTCTGCAACTTTTTGCGGAAGAAAGTGTATTGATATAGGGTAAATGAGAGGGTATAATTAATGAAACTTTCGAGATAATTTGCAGGAAATTATCAGGAAATTATGGTGTAAAATCGTATTTGATCGTGGTTATCGAGGTGACCGTTAATGTCGTATGTTGTATTAGCGCGGAGATATCGCCCTCAAACCTTTGAGGACCTGGTGGGGCAAGGGCCTATTGTAACAACCCTCAGGAACGCCATCCGCTCCAACAGGGTTGCTCATGCCTATTTGCTGGCTGGACCACGAGGGGTGGGGAAGACTTCGATGGCACGGATATTGTCAAAGGCGCTCAATTGCCAGCACGGACCCACGGATACTCCCTGCAATATCTGTGATATTTGCCGATGTATCTCCGCTGGTAATGATGTCGATGTTTTAGAAATTGATGGCGCATCCAATCGGGGGATCGACGAGGTGCGGAATATCAGACAAAATGTTAGCTATGCCCCCGCCCGGTCTCGTTATAAAATTTATATCATTGATGAAGTTCATATGCTTACCCGTGAGGCGTTCAACGCACTTCTGAAGACCCTCGAAGAACCACCGGCACACGTTAAGTTTATTTTTGCTACAACAGCGGCGAATCGTCTCCCCGAAACTGTACAGTCCCGGTGCCAGCGATTTGACTTTAAAAATATTTCCGTCCATGATATTGAAAAGCGGCTTTTGGATATCTGCAAGGCTGAAGGCGTGCAGGTTGAACCTGCAGCCATTCACATGATTGCGAGATATGCCAGGGGAGGGTTGCGTGATTCTCAGTCGGTGTTGGATCAGCTCCTTTCGTTTTGCAAGGATAAAATATCTCTGGAAGATGTAAATTTTGTCCTGGGTTGTATTGACGAAGATAAGATACAGGGTATGTTCGACAGCTTTATAAAAAAAGATGTGCCCGCTGCCTTGAGGATTGTGGATGAGGTCTTAACCGAAGGAAAGACTTCTGGGGAATTTATCGACCAGTTGCTTTCATGTGTCAGGGATCTTTTGATCTTTTCTTCCTGTGGTCAAGAGGCAACGTGGATTGAGATGAATGCCCCGTTTGTACAACGTTATGGAAAATCCTTTTCTTGTGATACCCTGATGTATATGGTCCAAATACTTTCGGATGCAAAGATGCGCACGACGGATTCCCTCTTGCAGCGTATTTTGCTGGAGATGGCTGTAATCAAGTTGTGCCGGATGGAATCGGTTGGTTCATTGAATGAAATTGTAGAAAAGATTGCATTGCTAGAAGATCGACTTGCTCAGCGTAAAAGTGAACCGATAGGAAAAAATGAAGAGATAGTGCCGGCTCAAAAATCTGTTACCCAGCAAATGGTGCTGGAACCGGCTTTGGAAGAATATCATACAACAGCGACTAAAGGTACTAAAGGTAATGATTTCGAGGACCTGCAAGATGGAAAAAGTGTTTGGGAGAGAGTCCTTCTCTCAATTCAGGGCAAAAAAAAGTCAACCTGGGCACTTCTGAAAGAGGGTCGATTGGTTGGGTTCAAGGATGGAGAAATTACCATCGAATTTCCCGGTAATTGTTCCTTTCACAAGGAAAAACTTGATCAAGCAGAAGAAAAGAGATTTATCGAGCAGTGTGCCAAAGAGGTAGTGCAGGGAGATGTGAGGCTAAAACTTGCGGTATCCAAAAACGGAAGTCCAGAAAAGAGGAAATCAAATGTATTCTCAGGTCACAACTCTTCTGAGATGCAGTCGGGCGATCCGGTATGTTCTGAACCGGCGGTGAAAAAGACCCTGGATCTTTTTGGCGGGCATGTCGTCAAGGTAAATAAATAGAGGAGGTCAATGCGATGAAAGGTTTTGGTAATATTGCAGAAATGATGAAACAGGCACAAAAACAGGCGCAAAAAATGCAAAAGCAGATGGAAGAGATTCAAAATGATTTGAAGGAACGCGTCGTAGAGGCCAGTTCCGGCGGTGGAATGGTCACTGTGCATATGAATGGTAAACAAGAGATTCTCTCTATTAAGATCGATCCAGAGGTGGTAGACCCAAAAGACGTTCAGATGCTTGAAGACCTGATTCTTTCTGCTGTTTCACAAGCACTTAAGAAATCGCAGGAGTTGTACCAATCTGAGATGGGAAAACTTACCGGCGGGTTAAATATACCAGGAATGCAGGGATTGTTTTGGGGTATGTAAGTGGCGGAAATTGTTACAAAAGTGTTTTAAGAGGTTTTTTGTTTTGAATGCGTATCCACAATCTGTAATAAAACTCATCAACGAATTCGGCAAGATGCCGGGCATAGGACAGAAAACGGCTGAACGTCTTGCGTGTCATATCTTAAAGCTGCCGGTAGAAGAGGCTATGCAGCTTGCCTATGCCGTCCGTGATGTAAAAAAGCTTGTCAAGACGTGTTCAGTCTGTTTCAATGTTTCAGAAAATGATCCGTGTCACATTTGTAGTGATATGTCAAGAGATAGAACCACGATTTGTGTGGTTGAACAGCTTGCAGACTTTCTGACGATAGAAAAGACGGGTAAATACCATGGCCTTTATCATGTACTCCAGGGGCATATTTCGCCACTGGAGGGGATTCACCCTGAATCTCTGACAATTGAAAAACTTTTGCAGCGGGTGAAGACAGATCACATAAAAGAAGTTCTCCTGGCTACGAATCTCAACATGGAAGGAGATGCAACTGCTTTATATATTCATAAACAATTGTGTACCTTAGGGGTCCGGGTTACAAGGCTTGCACGCGGATTGCCAACGGGAAGTTATCTTGAGTATGCAAATACTGCGATTGTTGCCGATGCCATTCGTGGTAGAAGTGAGATGTTAGGAGTTTAAAGTTGTTTTTTATGGAAGGTGATGTTTCATGAAAATGCAATCGTCCTTATTACCCCAGCTTCAACAAAAGCTGAAATTGTCTCCCCAAATCATACAATCAATTGAGATTTTACAGTTACCCTTGTTGGCACTTGTTGAACACATACAGCAAGAACTGGCAGATAATCCTGTGCTTGAAGAGGTTTTCGATGAGAAGAAGGACGAGAATACCAATGAGGGAGACGATCCGGTTACGGTTTCCGAAGACAATGAGAAAGCCGATGAAATTGATAAATTGGGTGAAATTGCAGAAGATTGGCGTGATTACTATTCACAGACAACAATACGGCGAAATAACATTTCTGAAGAACGCGACCAAAAGCAGGAAGCATTGGAGAACACGGCTGCCAAGCCGATGTCCCTTCATGATTATTTAATGGGACAGTTGTCATTAATTGACATTCCGAATCATCTTATAGAGGCATGTGAAAATATCATTTATTCAATAGACAAATCCGGATATCTGGCCAGCCCTTTAGAAGAAATTATGCAATCCCTTGAAAGACCTCTCTCCCTTGAAGAAATCAAAGAAGCCTTGAAGATTGTACAGACATTGGAACCACCCGGTGTTGGTGCCAGGAACCTGCAAGAATGTTTAATGCTCCAGCTGGACAAGCGGGACCCAAATTTTCAGCTGACAAAGGAACTGCTCCTCAATCACCTGGAAGATATCGAGATGAAGAAATATCCCCTCATAGCAAAAAAGACCGGATACGGCCTGGAGGTGATAAAGAGACAGGTGAAGTTTATTCGTACCTTGAACCCCAAGCCTGGTTCTCTTTTCTGTGATGAGACTATACCGTATGTAGTTCCGGAAGTGAAAGTAGAATATATTGACGGAAAATATGAGGTGTTTCTTATTGACAACACCAATCTGCCCCATTTGCATGGCGGGGCGGACCGTCTACCTTCTCTTGCGGGAGGGTAGCCTCAAAGCGCCCGTGGCCCGGGCCCTCGGGGAAGAGGCCAAGGGGGTTTTCCATGGGCTACGGTTAACGGGCTAGGAGCGTAAAAGCGTTATGATGGGG
>JBKBTA010000117.1:0-8858 GCA_046291035.1 Candidatus Brocadia sp. | reverse complement strand
GTACAAACTTTTCTACGTGGATTAAGCACGCAGAAATGGTATTTTCAACCACTCAGGTATCCCATACTTCAAGGCACGCCTATTCTCAAAGGGGTGGGCATAAGCATCCTCTGGCCACAAATGGTTGCGTTGGCCATAATGGGCTTGGTTACGCTATGGCAGGCAACGAGAAGATTTCGAAAGACCCTTGCCTAATTAAACGTATAGAATTTCAAATTCGCGGTTGTAGAGCGACGAGCCACTTCGCCCCACATTGGGAAGGTAGCCAAAGGCCTAATTTATTGCACCCGTACCATCGTGTAATGTTTTTTTATTGCGTATCCTCTTATGAGAGCTTATAGTAAAGATAGTGTATATGGTAACAATTTATTTTTTTATAAAATCAAACTGTTATTTTTTTCAAAAAACTAAATTGATACTATGTATGGAAAAATATCTGGCACAGCATAGCCTCAATAAAAAAGGTTAAACTTCATATGTTCGAAATAAAACGAGTTTATGAAAAACCGGATGAAAGTGACGGCATAAGGGTTTTGGTTGATCGCCTCTGGCCGCGTGGTATCAAAAAAGAAGACGCTAGGATTGACTATTGGATGAAAGAGATTGCTCCCAGTGATAATTTACGGAAATGGTTTGGCCATAAAGAGGACCGCTGGGAGGAGTTTAAAAGTCGCTATTTTGAAGAATTAAAAGAGAAAAATGATCTCTTAAAACAATTGATGGATTTAGGGGAAAAGAAAAAAGTTACCCTTTTATATGGTGCTAAAGATACAGAGAAAAATAACGCACAAGCACTTTTGGAGTTACTGAAAAAGAGATGAGCTGGACGTGTCCGTATCAGATAAATAATGAGTGTATTAGGTTAAGGAAACCATGCCAACCTTTGCAGAAAGGCTGCGTGCTGGATGGGAAAGTTACCTGTATCGATAACCAACCGGATAATGAAACATCCATGATCCTTCGGCTCACAAAGGACACTGGGAATGTCACCCTGAGCGGTAAAAGAGATTCTTCACTTCGTTCAGAATGACAGCACAGGTGGTATTTTCAGGTGAAAATCAAAAAATACAATATTCTTCCCCTGTTTTATCATCTGCAAATTGAAATCGGATAATCTTTTCCTGCGTCACCTGACCCAAAAGAATTGGAACGGCCGTAATGGCAAGGCGCGCCTTACCACTACAAAAATATTTTTACTGAAAATGTCAAAATATTTTTTGCAAGGTACTATTTAAACGTCAGCATTAGCGGTTTCAAACAATGCGTAATACTCTGATTCAGATTCCTTAATACGCTCCTCATATTGCTTCTGTTTTGTGATGTCCTGGGCTGTGCCATAGATACGAATGACGCGGTCTTGTGGCTTTCCCCATACCGGATGGGCATAATTGCGTAACCATCGTATTTCACCACTTTTCGTAATGATACGAAATTCACTTATATCCGACTGGCCAGACAACAAACAATTAAGTTGCTTTGCGAAGATGGAGATATCATCGTAATGAATGAGGCTAAGCCAGCGATCATAGTTGCTTACCTCCTTAAAAGTATATCCAGTAACATGGACAAAGGTATCAGTAACACATTCACACACCAGTGTACCGTTGGATTCGACCCGAAAGTCATATGCAAAGCTGGAGATACGTTTCAAGATGGAATGATAATATTCTTCAAAACAATTCATTGGTTATATGGAAAATACAGTCGCTTTTTCAGTATGATTCAATTAGGTTGGGTTTCCAAAGGCAAAGCCCAAAACCTTTAACCTACCCCACAATCCCTCCCAAGAGGGAGGGTTAACAGCATAATAAAAAAGTTTGAAATCCTTTACGTTAAATTAAGCCTTCGATAGCTTTTTCAAGATAAGCGAACTGTGATGCAAGCATTTCAACTGCACTTTTGAAAGTCAAACCATTACTGATGGTTTTGTTTTTTGAATTATAGCACCGCGCAATATATTTACAAGAAAAATATTTCACAACGAAATTGCTTCATATAACAGAGTGCTATACCATATCTTCATGGAGAAAAGGAATGTCGTTGGAGGCAATATAAGAAAATATAGATTAATGGCTGGAATTACACAGGAAGAACTTGCCCTGATGAGTGGACTATCACAGGGTTATATAAACCAACTGGAGAGTGGCAAAAGAAAATATACTCAAAAGTCATTGGAACTTATTGCAAACGCCTTATCAAAACCAGTACGTGATTTCTTCTGTGAAGAAAATGAAGAGATTCCACTTGTTTCAGAAAAGGAAGGAAGTTACCTAAAGAAAAGGTCATATGAAAAAGAATTTATACAGATTTTGAATGATTTGCCAGACCATATCGTTGAACACTATCTTACCCTATTGAAATTAGAAAGAGAAGTACTGATGAAGAGCAAAAGAACTATTTTTCAAAAAAGGGGCTTATAAAAGGACAGGGGATGGCGTATGGTGATGCATATTACCTGCTTTGATATTTAGCGTTACATCCTTTTTGCAACAATCGTTCAATATCACCGGCAGGCAGAGGGTGGCTGTAGACATATCCCTGGATGTTGTTACAACGAAGTTTATGTAAAAAGGCTGCCTGTTCTTCGTTTTCAACGCCTTCGGCAACTACCTTCAGTTTAAGGCTTTCCGCTATAGCAATAATGGCTGTGACAATCGCAGCATCATTCGGATTGGTGGTAATGTCATGTATAAAGGAACGGTCAATCTTGAGTGTATCTATGGGAAATCGTTTCAGGTAGCCCAGGGAAGAATATTGGGTGCCGAAATCGTCAATAGAGAGGCGTATTCCCAGCGCCTTTAGCTCATGGAGTACCGACAGGACCTCCACGTTATTTTGCATGAGAATCCCCTCCGTAAGTTCCAATTCCAGATAGCGAGGGTCAAGATGTGTCTTTTGTAATACGTGTGCGATCGTGCTTGCGAGATTTTTTTGCTTAAATTGACGCGCTGAGAGATTTACCGTGACACGGAGCGTGTGAAACCCTGTATCATGCCAAGCCCTGGTTTGGGCGCAAGCCGTCATCAGTACCCATTCACCGATGGGGATAATCAGGCCTGTTTCTTCAGCAATGGGAATGAATTTGGCTGGATAGATCATGCCCAGACTCGGATGCAGCCAGCGGGTCAGGGCCTCCATACTGATGATTTGACCCGTATTTTGGTCTATCAGTGGCTGGTAATATACCAACAACTCTCCCTTTTCCAGCGCCTTGCGCAAGCCATTTTCCAGCGTTAACCTCTCAAAATTACTAACGTTCAGGTCTTCCATGTAGAACTGAAAGGTATTTTTTCCGTGTTCTTTTGCATAGTACATGGCAGTATCGGCCTTTTTGATCAAACCGTCTGCGTCATTTGCATCTGCTGGATACATGGCAATGCCTATGCTGGGAGTTACGTGTACTTCGTGACCTTCGACCTGAAAAGAAGGGGACATGGCGTTGAGAATCTTCTGCGCAATAGGGACGACATCCTGCGGTTGGGCAATATCTGGAATAATAAACGTAAACTCGTCGCCGCCCAGACGTGACACAGTATCGCCCTCACGCACACAACCCCTCAGGCGTTCTGCAACCAACTTGAGCAACTGATCACCAAAGACGTGTCCCATCGTATCATTAATAATTTTAAACCGATCCAAATCGAGGAACATAACTGCAACCATCCGTCCATTGCGGTGTGCATGGGCCAGTTCCAGTTCCAGATGGTCACGAAACAGGATGCGGTTGGGCAGATTTGTTAATGCATCGTAATGAGCCATATAGAGAATGCGTTCTTCCGCCTCCTTTTTATCGGAAATGTCCTCATGTATGGCAACATAGTGACATACCTTTCCTTGAGTATCTAAAAGCGGGGTAATCGTCTGGTTAACCGTGTAAAGATTGCCGTCTTTGTGGCGATTGATAATTTCACCACGCCAGACCTTTCCTGCAAGGATGGTCTGCCAGACCTGCTGATAAAATGGGGTATCATGTTTGCCTGATTTGAACAGCCGTGGCGTTTTCCCATAGGCCTCCTTCGCAGTGTATCCACTGAGGATGGTAAATGCGTTATTGACCCACTTGATACGACCGTCGCAGTCGGTAATAAATATGGCGTTAGCTACCGACTCCATGGCAATGCCTTGCAGGCGCAACTGCTGTTGATCCATTGCTATCAATACGGTCACGCTGATGCGTGCGCCCAGATTTTCCAGCACTCGAATGGTTTCCGTATCAAAGGCATTGGGTTTCAGGGAATACAGGTTTAATGCCCCCAGTATCCTGTCATGAACGAGTAAGGGGACAGCGGCAAATGACTGAAATCCATACCTGGAAGCGCGTTCCAGGCATCGTCTAATTGCGGATTCCTGTGTATCGCTGCTGGTCTGCGTCTTTTTACTGCGGACGGCCAGGCCCATAGCGCATTGACCATCGGGTGTATCATCCCAGCGCACCTTAAGCTCATTAAGATAGTTTATATAAGTACCGGCTTTTGCAGAAATACTAACGGCGCCATCGGCCTCCTTCATGCCGATCCAGACAAGAGGATAGGCAAAGATGTCAACAATACGTGTACATGTATAATGCAGGATGAAATCCAGCGTTTGTCCCTCCAATACCAATTGATCGATTTCGTGAAGCAATGCATCAATAGCCTCGGTCCGTTTACGCTCCGTGATATCGGCAACTACCGCCATAATACCGCTGATGTTGCCTTGCCTATTCCGTAAGGGTGCTGTCGAGATGCTGATGTCAATTGGGGAGCCGTCCCGTTTCTGTCTACGCACCTCTACGCCTGTAAATGATTCACCACGCAACACCCTTTCCCGTAATGCACGGAACTCTTCTTGTTTATCATCGGGAACAATGGGAAGCGGGTTGCCAAGCACCTCTTGCTTGTACCAGCCAAATATGCGTTCGGCAGCCAAATTCCACATCGTAACATTTCCCTGTGAGTCGAGCGCAATAATAGCCAGTGGTGAGGCATGGATCAGCGCCCGAAGCGTTTGGTTCGTTTCTCGCAGCGCCTCCTCAGTTTTTCTTTGTTCAGTGACGTCTCTTGCAATACCTATAGTATGAACTATATTTCCTTTCTCGTCTCTCAGGTAAAAATTTCTATATTCACACAATATTCCAGTATCTTTAAACGACAGTTCAAATTGAAGGTTTTCTCCTTTTACAGTTCTTGCATGGGCATCCAGAGCCTTTTTCAGGTTTTCTTCGTCAAAGAGAGGCGAGAATGGCTTCCCAAAGAATTCTTCAGGCTTGTGACCGGTAAATTTTTCAAATATTTTGTTTACATATAAGATGTTTCCCTGGGTGTCACAGACATACGCAAGGTCTCTTATCTCCGAGAACAGCATTTTGAAAATTTTCAATTCATCAACAGCCTTCAATTGCTTGTCAACTTCGTCATATTTCCTGCTCAAGCTGATTTTATCAAGGCTTTCCTTTACGGCAACAGGCAAACGGTGCAAATGCCTCTTAAGAACGTAGTCACTCAAACCAGACTTCATCCCTGCCACGGCAATTTCTTCATTACCCGTATCGGTAACCATGATCACCGGTACATCAGGAAAACGCTCTTTCATCGTCTTTAGGATCCACAAACCGTCAGTCCAGTCCAGGAGATAGTCGGTAAGCACCACATCGGGTCCGCCTCGAATGATTGCCTCATCAAAATCCTCTCGCCTTACCACTTCTAAAAACTCTGATCCGCAAAATTCCTTTTGGAGTACTTGTTTAACCCGTTCGCGGTCATCCCGGTGGTTATCAACAATCAGAAATTTCATAGTTTTCACTTCTCTGTCGTACCTGTTTTTCTGTAAGTATCTCTAAAACAAAAAAGCCTTACTACCGAAAATGTTTCAATAACGATTTTCGACAATAAGGCTGTTTTTTTGTTTTGAGTTTATAAAGGCACTTTTCTTTGGGTCCACTGATTGCTCAGGGTTTTCCGTTACATATTCTTTTCCAACTGGCCTTATCTAACATGCACAATGTTTTATGTCAAGTAAAATTTGCCTGCCAAAGGTAAAATGTTTGTATTAATCTGTTTTTTTCAAAACTACCGTGAACGATTTAATTAGACCTCCGGCAACTTTTTCGTAACACTAAGGTAGGAGCCGTCTCCTGACGGCGAGCGGCATTCCACAACGGTGTGCAAGTGCCCGGTCGCCAACGGGAGTTGGCTCCTACCAAAAACTTTGAAATTCCTATGCTTTTGAATTAATTCTTGTCGCCAAGAATATGTCGTTACGAAATGTTGTAGTCATTGCCAATAGTTGCTATTATTATTTTATGGAAGCAAAAAAGAAACAAAGCACAGATACATTCTTAAAAGGCAAGACCATTACCGCCATTGCAACACCGTTAGGCGAAGGTGGCATTGGCAAAATTATCGTGTCAGGCCCGAATGCATTAGGCCATATGAATACGATATTCCATGGGAAGGGAATCGCAGATCTGCGTAAGGCAAAGAGCAAAAAGCTCTATTATGGGCATATCTTCGATGGCGGGCAGAGGGTTGATGAGGTTATCCTCAATGTGGTGAAGCAAAGGGATAGCTTTACGGGACAAGATATAATAGAAGTAAATTGTCATGGCGGTATCCGCATCTTGAAGCATATTTACGAATGTTTGCAATCAGCAGGTGCAGAGGGCGTTGGATGGGATTCGTTGCTATTGCAGTCGTGCGAAAATGACAAGATGGATTTTATTCAGAAGGAGGCGCTTCAGGAGGTTGTCCGGGCGCGGACAAAGCTGGGTGTAAAGGTGCTGCTTGATCAGTATGCAGGGGCATTGTCGGGAGCGCTGCAAAAAGGGCTCGAAATCATCGAATGGTTCAGACAGTCTTTAAGTAAAGGGGCTGATGATCTGTCACAAAGGAATGACGTGTTAGTTTCTAACCTGGTAACCCTCATTGGACAATTATTGGAGACGGCTCCTTTGGGTATGACACTGACCACCCCGAAGGTATTGGTGATTCTGGGTAAACCCAACGTGGGCAAATCGACCATTATAAATACCATCCTGGGGGAAGAGCGAATGCTTGTCCATCACGAGCCAGGGACAACGCGTGATTATGTGAGCGAGTTTATTTCGGTCGAAGGCATCCCCTTTGAGCTTGTGGATACAGCAGGTATGCGGGATACAAGCGATAAGCTGGAGGCTATGGGTATTGAAATAACGCAGGAACAACTTAATCGTTCCGATAAGGTTATTGCCGTGTTTGATAATTCCAGGCCTTTTGATCGGGAGGATGAGGGGGTCCTGGATGCCTTAAATTCCTGGTTAAAGGCAGAGAGTTTTAACAATTTACGCCGAAAAGGCGACATGAACGCCATTATACCTGTGGTTAACAAATGTGACCTGCCCGCAAAATTAGACAGACTCAGAATTGAATCCGTGCTTCGGCAGCATGTATGCAGTATATCCGCATTGAACAAGGATGGATTTGAAGATTTACGCAGGAGGCTTGTTAAGGAACTTGATACAGAGTATAAGCCTATGAGACCGGTTGTATTTAACAGAAGGCAGTCAGAGCTATTAGCTAAGGCGGATGGTTTCATTAAACAAAAGAAGGATTGTTTTATGGCGAAAAACAAAAAGTCTGAGGTACTTCAGGTAATTGATGAATTAAAAGACATTTTCATGGCATGTTTAAAAGGGTCCTGAATGATGTAACATGCTATGCTTGATGACAAGAAATTTCATGCTTTCTACTACTGCCCAAACTCCGCGTTCGACTGAGCTCACAACGAAGTCTCAAGGGGAATTAGAAAAGTCCCCTCCCGGGAGGGGATACAGGGGTGGGTTTTATCTTATTCTAAAAAGTCACCGATGGCGTAATTCATTCCTAAACTTTATTCGGGGACAAGGCCTATTTCAGTGCCTCTGTGGTTTCAATGAACTATTGCAGGTTTATCCTTTAGTAGTGGCCAATGCAGCGCCTCGCGGAGTTGGACATAGCTTTCTGCACATCGTCGGGCGAGATTCCGCACCCTCCCGATATAACCGGTACGCTGTGTGACCCCGATAGACCCACGGGCATCCAGCATGTTAAAGGTATGCGAGCACTTCAAGACATAATCATAGGCGGGAAGTACCAGGTCTTCTTTCAGGAGCCGCTGGCATTCCTTTTCGTATGCCTCAAAGAGCTGGAAAAGCATAGCAGTGTCCGCTACTTTAAAATTATAGGTGGAGAATTGAACCTCATCCTGTTTGTGAATATCCCCGTATGTGTAGCCTTTAACCCATTCGAGATCAAAAACGGATTCCTTTTTCTGAATGAACATGGCGACACGCTCGAGTCCATAGGTGAGTTCCAGTGTAATGGGTTCGAGTTCAAACCCGCCTACCTGTTGGAAATAGGTAAATTGTGTAACCTCCATTCCATCCAGCCATACCTCCCAGCCAAGGCCGGTAGCACCAAGGGTGGGCGATTCCCAGTCATCTTCGACAAACCGTACGTCGTGTTTAACAAGATCGATCCCCAAAAACCTCAGACTATTCAAATAAATATCCTGTGCATCATCAGGGGAGGGTTTTATGACTACCTGGAATTGGTAATAGTGCTGCAGCCGATTGGGATTTTCCCCGTATCGGCCGTCAGTGGGTCGTCGGGAAGGTTCTACATAGGCACATTTCCAGGGTTCAGGGCCCAATGCCCTGAGAAATGTTGCAGGGTTAAAGGTCCCGGCGCCTTTTTCAATATCGTAAGGCTGCCATATTACACAGCCATAATCGGCCCAATAGTTTTGTAGTTTTAATATTATCTCTTGAAAGGTCATAATAATCCTCAGGGCTACGTCAAGCATAAATGCAAATAGTATCAGGTAAAAAAGAAAGAAAATAAACTGGCTTTTTCAGAACCGTT
>JBKBTA010000116.1:0-8918 GCA_046291035.1 Candidatus Brocadia sp. | reverse complement strand
ACCATCAGTTCCTCTGCAACCGAAGGAAATTTTTCAATATCAGTATGAGGCAAAAAGTTTGCCGACATATATTCTTCCATATACTTATTGTTACTCATAAGGTCGAAGTAGGTCATCTTTGATGCGATCGTCTTCGCCACTTCATAGGCATCTTTGTAAAACAAGGACATCTTAGCACCAATTACTGATGTATTCCCTACAAATTGTACCTTTGAGACAGAGATATCTGGAAGCATCCCAATTGTGATAGCGCTCCGTATATCCAGATAATTGCCAAAACCACCCGCCAGGTATACCTGCTCGATATCGTCGACGCTCATACCCATGGATTCAATCAAGGTGGAAATTGCCGAATATATTGCTGCCTTTGAGCGGATCAGATTTTGTATATCGGCTTGTGTAATGACAATATCCTTTTTCGTGGAGGTTTCATCCTTATCCACCAGAATAAATTCATACCCAATGTCCGTTTTTCTTAAACGCTCTGTATCTATTCCTTTCTGGAAATTTCCCGTCCTGTCGATGACACCGCTCCTCACCAGATTCGCCAGACAATCCAGCAGCCCGGAACCACAAATTCCACTCGGCGGGACATTACCAATTGTTTTACAAACAACATCAAAATTCTTCGTAATGGTTACCTTTTCTATGGCACCCTTTGCTGCACGCATCCCGCAGGAAATGCCACTGCCCTCGAATGCCGGACCGGCTGATGCGGAACAACAGACCATCCAGTCCTTATTACCAAGCACAATCTCACCATTTGTGCCAATATCGATAAGGATGGATAATGCATCTGCCTTATCCAATCGAATGGCGAGCACACCCGATGAGATATCTCCCCCAACGTATGCCCCCACGCATGGCAGCGTGTATAACAAACCATTGCTATTAATTTTTATCCCAACCTCATCAGCCTTGATAGGAGGAACCAAACTGGCTGAAGGGAGATACGGTTCTTTCCGAATATTTGTGGGATCGAGACCAAGTAAAAAATGGGTCATCACCGTGTTTCCGGCACAAACAATGGCGTTAATATCGTGGATACTGAGCTTATTCCTCTTAACAAGAGTTGAAATCAGATGATTCACATCTTCGATCAATACCTCCTGCATAATCTCCATTGCATTGTTTTGCACGGCATAGATAATCCGCTGAATATAGTCGTCTCCGTATTTTATCTGGGAATTATAGGTAGCTTCAGCATCTATAGTCTCCGCGCTGGAAAGGTTCAGAAGATGGGCAACAACGGTGGTCGTGCCTACATCCACAGCGATTCCAAAATTTTGTGCGCTAACATCCCCTGCCTGAACTTCCATAATTTCTACCAGGGGGCCTCTGTGTCCCAGGGTTACCGTGACCTTCCAGTGAGCTTCTCTCAAGAGCATGGGCAAGCGTTTTAAAACGGTAAAATTTGTTGTCAAAACTTCCCACGGAACATTGGCACGAACCATAACGCCCTGGCATAGTCTTTCATAATCAGCCACACAGTCGTCCAAACTTGGGGGCGACAATTCAAGATATATCTTTCTTACTAGTGGTTTTTTCTCAAATTGTTCCAATCCCAAAGTCGCAGCAGCCAATGATCCCGAAAACTGCGGGTAATCACTGATAAGGATCTGGCTCTTATCGAGTTTTGATTCTTCAGGAATCAAAACTTCCAGATCTCCCAACACCTTTGTCCTGCAGGCAAGAACGTATCCTTGTTTAGCCTCTGCTTCAGAAATGTGGGTAGTGGGCATACTGTCCACTTTTCCCGTGCTAAGGATAACCTTACATTTTCCGCAGGTACCATCGCCACCACACAGGGCATTAATAAATAAATCCCCCTTGTATGATGCGTCTAAGACGGTCTTCCCCTTTTCGATTTCAACGGTTACATCACTGGGAAGGAAATGTACTTTATAGTATGAGTTTTCCAAAGTTACGATCCAAATATCTTTAAATTAGGTCTTCGGCGACTAAATATCCCCCACCCTCGATGGGAGTGGTTAGGGGAGGGTGATCAGCTTATTTCCTTCACCCCCTCCTAGCCGCCCCCATCAAGGGGGAGAGACTATTTGTTTAATCATAAATTTATATTATTTACTTTTTTGTCTTCGTGGTAAATAACCGGATTTAAGCACGCCAAACGGTTTTCAGATAAGAAGGAAGCCCGGACGCTTCTCTTGGTCCAACCAGTATCTCCCAGCCAAGGGTCTCCTGCAGTTTTCCGGACATCACGGCGACAAGTCCCGGGATAATCAATTTTCTGTGCTTTACTTTCGTTTCCACCTTTGCATCAGCCATAGCCTTGGCTACAACTTTATCATTGAGTTTATCCCCAGAATACGCAGTCAGCACTGAAGTCCCACCGGTGTCCACCGATAATATAAATGTCGGAATACGACTCGCCTCAACTTCACCTTCAACGGTATAATAGGTAAGAGAAAAGTTCGTTGTGAATAAAACGGGGGAATCTTCTTTAACATCACCTATGGCATACAATCTTGGTTCAACCTGGATGGGTTTTTGCGGATCGGTAAATATATTTGTCCTGGCAGTAAGCAACGGCATAATTGCCCAGGGTTCACATGCATTAACGGCAACAATGCCGGCATATTTAAGCAAATAGGTGCTTGCCAGTGAAATTTCCTGAAACGGGTCTTCATCACAAACGAAGGTTATCATAGGAAACCCAAGAGAGCGGAAGTTTTTCTTCAATGCAGCCCGTCTTATCTTGGTCAATTTCTGAAGCACATCTTTCGGGTTATTGCCGCTCACATCCAGCACAATCTCTTCAACGCCTGCCTTTTTCACACGCTCGGCAAGGTCAGCAAGTTCCTCAAGCGTAGGAGCCGTTACGGTCATCGGACAGTTCTTTTCCTTCGCCAATGCCGCCATGGACTCGCAGTTCCCGGCATTTGCACCATGGATCAGAGGTCTCTTTTCAGCGCAGGTTGCCAAGGCCGCCTTCATGTTCTCAACAGATGTACTGCTCAAAATAATGCTCAGATGGGAACCACTACTAGTTCTTTTTGCCGCCTCAACAAATTTTTCCGCGCTATTACTCTTGTTGATGATTGCTACTAGATCGATCTCGATTTCTGTGCCAACGCGTGCAATTTTCAAGCTGTTAATCTTCTTCAAACGATCGCTAAAGGCAGTATCACTCAAGTCATCATGGATAGTTACTGCCACACCGGTAGGATGATAAAATTTCTCTTCGTGTCTGAATAAGACATTTTCCTCACCGACCTGCACCTGTTTGGCACCTGTACCGACAGTTACCAGTTTAATTGGAGGTGCAGCAGCAGCTCCCAAAACCCTCTTCGCCTCTTCACTTACGTCTGGACAATCTGATAAATTTGCTTTTTTTTGCGCCAGTTGCATAGCAAATGCCAGGCATGTAGGTCTTCCACATTTTTTACAATTTGTTTTGGGAAGTAGTTTGTAAATGTCTAATCCAGTTAGTGCCATTCTTTACTATCCTTTCGCATATAAATTAATTTGCATAGCTTCAAATGAAAAACCACCTGTTTATCTCATTGATAAAAAGGTGGTTGTAAAAGCAAAAATTTTTCAGTTTATATCGGGCAATTACCATAAAACTACGTTTTTAACTCATCACTCGTCTGTACGATTTTACTGATCAATCCATATCTGAGAGCTTCTTCAGCAGACATCCAGAAATTTCTTTTGGTATCTGATTCTACCTTTTCCATCGTTTGCCCCGTTTCCACAGAAATCAACCGATTGATCTTTTCCCGGCATTTGAGTATCTCGCTGGCTTCAATTTGAATATCAGCGGCAGTCCCATGAATACCCGTTGAAGGCTGATGAATAAGAACGCGGGCATTGGGCAAACTAAATCGATTTTCCCTTTTTGCACCGAGCAAAATAATCACGGCGGCGCTGGCCGCGACCCCAGCACATATGGCTTTTATTTTTGGCTTTACAAATCGCATCATATCATAGATCGCAAAACCGGCATCGGCATCTCCGCCTGGGGAATTAATAAACATTTTAATATCCTCATCGCTCTCCCCTTCAAGAAGTATGAGCTGTGTCATGATCTGTTGAGCCATTTTCTTGCTCACCTCATCCGAGACCATAACCGTACGCGTCTTTAATAACCTTGTAATCAGATCACCTCCGTAACGTTTTTCCTTCTCTTCGCCAGCACCTTCCTCTTGCTGATTCCTTATCATTTGTCCCTTTCCCAGGAAAGGGATGGGCATATCAACGATCATGAATAAACTCCAGAATAAAAAAATACGTGTTATAGATAAGCATTTAACCGTCTTCGCGGGTACAAGTTTGTACCTTGAACCCAAATATAAAAATCAAAACATCGGCGCTAAGGCAAGCGCAGGGTGATTAACCTTTTGCATGTATGCCAAGACCTCTTCCTCGGTCTGCGCTACCGTTTCATCAGCTATCTTGTTGAGGAAATCTTCCAGCCCCAGTTCCTCTGCGGTTTTTGTAAGAGTCTCCGACAGCTCTTCCTTTAGTGCCTTGGGCATCCATACAACACGGGCAAGACCGCCATCTGCCGAAATAAACTTCTTGCTGCCCAGATAAAACTTGCTATGTCCCATAAACCCCGGCGTTTGCAATCCACCGCCAACCGTTCCGGCAAGCGTGGAAAATTTCATACCACAAGGCGTCATCTCAGTGAAGTCTCGGTCTACCACCATTATCCCGTTAGTCATGGGTAACATGGCTGAAATGCATTCAAAACAACCGCAACTCGTCATGGGGTCTGTCATGATGCTGTACAAACTCACCTTCTCAAGGGATCTATTAGAACCGTTGTAAATGAATGAATTCGTACCTTCCCACTGCCCCAATCTCTCGTCAACCACCTTCCCCCGTTCGATTGGTTGATTCGGTCCCGTGGGATTTATTTCATACCCGGCCTTTCCATCCAGCCAGCTTACAGAACCGCACAAACCCGAGCGTTCCGGGGTTACAATGCAAATATGTGTGGGCGCAAAACTTTGACAGAGCGTGCAACTATAAAACAAGCTCACAGAGTCATCGGTCATACCTTTTAATCGTGCATCACGTTCAGCATATGCGGCACGCACATCCTTTAGTAATCTTTCCACGTCCTCCCTTTTCGTATAGAGCGTCACCTGAACCTTGTCTACAATGGCGCCAAATTCACCATGAAATTTGGCGTGGATGATATTGCCTATATGTTTAATCCTGAAACCTGCTTTAAAGGCTTCCTTACTAATACGGTGACGAATAATATCCCTTTGGCCCATATGGAATAATCCCTGTGCCTCGCCCAGGAATCGATGCATTTGCCGTTCAAAAATTGGTTCAAAATCAGGCTGCATCTTTCGACCATATACCTCGACCATAATCCCCAGCGATACACCTGGACCCGGTGGAATCTCATCAAGTTCGGGACCTATAACCTGTATCTTACCATCCTCAACCTCATGGCTTTCTTTCGTACACACATATTCAAACGCAGGTGTACCAGGCCCACCGACTTCAATTTGCATATCTTCCTTTCGAATCCGTTCACCCTCAAAAGCCGGGCCATAAGGCACGGGAATATCCATCTTGTGGATAGAGATCTTTAACCCGCGCACCTCGATGCATTTATCAACGATCTTATCAACCGGCACCCTGGAAACCACATGCTCGTATGTACAGACACCCGTTGGTAATATTTCCGGAATATCTATGTTCGTAATTGTCGGAAAACCATAATTTATCGCACCGGCAGCGTTTGCATATTGTTCATCTGTTACTGCAGTTCCTAGCGCCAGGACAAATGCAAAGATACGGTTCTTGTTATACAGGAGATTTCGCCTGAAATCGCCAGGAGGAACGTTTCCGAAGGAGAGGGCGGCCCTGTTTGCAAAGCCCAAAGAATACACTGCAGCCGAGGTCTCTTTCCCAAAAGGCACAAGTCTTGTATCCCAACCCATCTGCACCCCTTTTTCTGCCAACTGTTCTGCGAAAGACACCCCAAAATTATTTGACTGAATAAATACGTAAAGATTCTTTTGCTGGAGCTCCCTGGCAATCTTGACTGCAGTGTCCGCATCTGGCGCGCATCCTACAATGGCCGCAAATCCAGGCGCAGTGCCATCCACGAATTCGATGCCACGTTCGCGCATGATAACATCATCTGCTGCCCCCAGCCATATCCCGTCCACAGGATGTGGTCCAATCAAATACTTACAGGCCTCATACACCTCCTCGGCAAAGAGGGTTGCCATACCTGCATCCAATGCGTGACCAAGGTATGGAACCCAGTGGTGTTCAGCAGGGAGCGGAGGCAACATGCTTCGTGCCAGCCCTAACACATGTACACAATCTTCCAGTGTTTTTACTGCAATACCCGTCATTGAATAAATGATGGGCAAATAATAGGCCGTGTTGGGGAATTCAACTTTACAATCGCGTCCTTTTTGCTCGATTGCCTCAGATAGCTTTTTATCAGCCTTATCTACAATTTGGTATGCACCGCGGATAGCGGCAGAACAGATGATTTTTGACATAAAAAATTACCCCTCATTAATGATGACCACTTGAAACGGGTTTACACTCTCTTTCCAATGCCCTTCTTTCGGCCATATCATAGAGTTTTCTTTCCTTTTTCACGTTTATACCGAGTACATCTCGCTTCTTTTCAATATGTTCCATTACCATCCTGGCTATTTTCTTAAAATCCTTTTCAAAATCCCACCTAGCCCCTACCAATTCCTCCATCTCTTTTGTTAACAGTCTTTGCATATCGGGCGCCCCTGCCACCGGAGAATTCATGCCAAAGACCGTGTAAACACCAGATGCAACAAAATACTGACCAATGGCAATTGCCTTTTCACTCATCCATTCAAGACATACCCCTGCAACAGGCAAATCGCTAATGTCATTCCCCAAACCGCCCTCTTTTGCCATCTCGGACACTGCTATAAGAATACGGCTGTTATCGACACAGGCACCGAAATGTAACACGGGCGGTATACCCACTGCCTCACAAACCTCCTTGAGACCCGCACCGCACGCATCTTTCATTTCAGGGATCATCAATCCACCAGAAGCGCATTGCCCGGCGGCACAACCTGTCGCCACGACTAATATATTATTCGCAATCAACTCCCGTACCAGATTTACATAGGATTGTTCACCTGCTTCTACCCTGGGGCTCGTACAGCCAGCGATCCCAACTACCCCCCGAATCCTCCCATTTATGATGTTGTCATTTAAAGGCCGGTAACTCGCCCTGAATCTGCCACCCAGCATGTATTTGATCGTCTCATGGCTAAAACCGGCGATGAGATTCGGTTCCGCTGCGCTGGGTACAAAGACCTTTTTACTATCGCGATTTTTATAGTTTTCTATAGCCATCATAATAATCTTCTTTGCAGCTTCAAGGGCATGTTCATCTTCAAACTCCACATGCTCTGCGCCGGTAATCTTTGCCTTTGATAAGGTAGTAACCAGTTTTGTGTGGAAGTGCTTTGCCGTTTCGGCAAGCGCTTGCATTACACATTGTATATCAACGACCATCAGTTCAACTGCGCCTGTCGAAATCGCCCCTTCCTGCATGGTCATATGGCCAGCCATGGGAATCCCGTGTCTTACTAAAAGTTCATTTGCAGTACAGCAAAGACCGGCAATCACCACACCCTTTGCGCCAACCGCTTTTGCAGCCTTTTCAACCTCCGGGTCACTGGAAGCAAGGACAATAGCCTCTGCAAGTTGAGGTTCATGGCCATGAACGACAATGTTTACACAGTCTTTTTTGAGGACACCCAGATTCGATTTTCCAGGCACAGGCTTCGGAGTGCCGAACATGATATCCTGTAACTCAGTCGCTATCATACAACCACCCCAACCATCAGCCAATGACACGCGCATGGCCTGCTTGGTAAGATTGCGATAATCCTGATCGCCGCCCATCCCGGTACGGTGCATACTCTCAGTTACTTCACGGTCGATTGCCCTTGGGGCAATACCCAGTTTCTCCCATATCTTTTGACGGGGCTCTGGCGCCCTTTTAAGGAACAACAGCGTGCCGTAAGGTTTGCCAAATTCCATCAGCGCCATCTCTCCAACCTCTTCAGCAATCTCATTTATCTTGCGATCCTTCGTCTTTACGCCGAAACACTCTGCGACCATCATAAGCTTCTCGACATCCTTGATCCTGTATCCCGGAGCTTCGCCCCTTGCCGTTGCTATCAAGAGGTGGGCAGCAGCACGCGCATGGTCAGAGTGGCATGCGGTGCCTGCGCCGCTCATACGGAGAAAATGACGGGCAGCAAAGGTATTAGCATCAGCGCCGCAAACACCTCTCTTCGGCCCTTTTCCAAAAGGATCGATATTGCAGGGGCCGTAGTTACAATGACGACAACACAACGCAGGACTACCATATCCGCATTGTGGAAGCTGCGCCTGGTATCTGTCATACATCGTTTCCACTTTCATTTCCTTCATTCTATCAAGCATAACCTGATCTTCTGTCTTTTGTTTTTCTTCCATATTTACAACCCTCCTTTGCTCTGTTCACGAATACCAGGCCGACTGCCATAAACCATAGTAAACGTCTCAAATAAGCTGACATGTAATTACCATTGCGAGCGATAGCGAAGCAATTTCAAACTGGGATTGCTTCGGGCTAAAGCCCCCGCAACGATCACTTTCTTTTGGCGTTTACTATATAATCAAATATGAAGCCAGACTGCATATCCACCACACTTGAATGTGGCAATATAGAACAATACATTATAAAAATAAACACATCAAAATCAAGGGAAAATACAAACTTTCAGGGCTACGTCAAGCATAAATGCAAATAGTATCAGGTAAAAAAGAAAGAAAATAAACTGACTTTTTCAGAACCGTTCTTGTATACTATTTTCATGAACCACGAAGAGGAAAGAAAAAGGGCGGCAACCATAGAACAT
>JBKBTA010000115.1:0-9028 GCA_046291035.1 Candidatus Brocadia sp. | reverse complement strand
CGTTGTGTATTGCCAATCGCCGTCAGGAGACGGCTCCTACCTTTGCATTCCGAGAAAGTAGCCGAAGGCCTAATTTAAAAGAACGTTTGTTTTAATTCAGAAATCAAAAGAAATAACTCGCATCATGGGTGCGATTGCATCAGAAGCTAAATAACCGTATAATTTCCTTTTTAATCTTTTATCTTCAACCTTTGCACAAATGGATAAACAACAAAAAAATATAGCACAATTATGTATTGTTTTTTTCTTGCCCATTATTATAGCATCTCTGATTCGTTTCTGGGACCTTGACCTCAGACCTTTTCATTCAGACGAGGGTGTGAATAGTTTTTTTCTGTTGAATTTATTCAACAGGAATTACTATCACTATGACCCTGCCAATTATCACGGTCCATTTCTCTATTACATTGGTTTAATTCCATTTTATATTCTCGGTCTTACCGACTTTGCGTTCCGATTTATGCCCGCCCTGTTTGGCGTTATGATCATTGCCTTATTATATCCGCTCCGGAGAAGATTAGGCAAAATGGGTTTACTGACGGCAGGGCTACTTATCGCCATCTGTCCTGCTACTTCATTTTTCTCAAGGGACACCATTCACGAAATTTATTTAGTCTTCTTTTCTCTGGCGGTCGTGGTCTCCTTTTTTCTTTACTCCGAGACAAGGAAATCGAGGTACATATATTTTGCAGCAGCAAGCATTGCCTTTGTCATTACCGTAAAAGAAACCTATATACTAACCTTTGCCGTGTACGCATTGTCTCTAGCTATAACGTATTGTTACGAAATGGTTTTTCAATCAAAAGGCGCTAGATTTCAATACCTTAAAGACGTCTTTACCACATTTGCAGTTGATTGCAGGAAAAACAAATATGCCATAGGAATCAGCGTGGGAATATTTTTCCTTATCAACTTCCTGTTTTATTCATCATTTTTGACATATTATGCTGGTATCAAGGGTATTTTAACTACTCTCAAGATATGGACAAAGACGGGTACGCATAGCGGTGGACATGCCAAACCATTCTTTTACTATTTTAAATTGCTTTACAAATTTGAGCTCCCCATGCTGGTCCTGGGGATTGCTGGATTTTATTATTCATTTCGGCGCGGAAACAAATTTACTGTTTTTGTAGCGGCATGGGCTATTATCATCTACGTTGTCTATTCCTTTATACCTTACAAAACGCCCTGGCTGATTTTAAATATCTTACTCCCGCTTTCTATAATGGGGGGAATTTTTGTAAACAATATATTCAGCATAGTAAAAAAGAGATGGCATTATGCGATCTTTTATCCCATATACGTTTGTATCTTCAGTTTTTTTTGTTATCAGTCCATTATGCTGAATTTTAAAAATTACGATGACGAACGGTACGAACTTGTCTATGTTCAGACCAAGCGGGACATTTATAATTTATTGGATAGATTAAAATCACTCACAATCAGATGCGGGAAAAACATGACCATCAATATCGTTTCAAAAGAATACTGGCCGTTGCCATGGTACCTCAGGGAATACAAAAATGCAAAATTCTGGGGAAGTGTTATCGATAATCCAAATGCCCCCGTTATCATCGTTGATAAAAATGGAGAAAAGGAACTGCAGAAGAAATTGAAGGGAGATTACAAGAAGGAACGTTTTGTACTGAGACCTGGTGTTTGGCTCTCGGCATATATACAGCAAGGTCTCTATGAGAGTGGGTTTGAGAAAGAAGCAACAACAAAGACAATCATCCAGCCGGTTGCCAAAATTTCGAAAGAGGAATTGGAAGAGGGATTAAACGCAAAATACTACTATAATATAGAATGTATAGGAACACCTTTTTTATCAAGGGTTGAAAAGGATTCCATTTCTTTTACCTATAATGACGAGACGAAAAAACCTTACCGATCTCCCTTTGGTATCGAATGGGAGGGGTATCTATTTATTACGCAAAAAGGGGTCTATCAATTTGCGACAAATTCAGACGATGGTTCTGTAGTCTACATCAATGGGAATATGGTCGTAGATAACGACGATATGCATGCGGTAAGATACATTTCCGGTGCTATACCGCTTGAAGAGGGATTTCATCATGTGCGGATAAGATATTTTGATGGGGGAGGTGGCGCTATTATGGCATTCCTGTGGACGCCACCGGGGGGAAAAGAATCTCCCGTTCCGGGGCAGGTTTTATTTCATAAAAAGTAACGCTACCGATAACATCCTTTCAAATCTCTTATTTTTATCCAGAACAGGTCCCGAAACATCTGAAGGGAATGTCTGATGGGATTCACCTTACTCAATGCAGAATTTTCCCACCGAATCGGAATTTCCTTTATCTTAAAATTGAATTTCCGTGACAAATAAAGGGTTTCCACATCAAAGGAAAAACCATCGATGCTGCACCTGTTAAAGACTGTTTTAACAACCTCCTTTTTAAATCCTTTGAATCCGCATTGCGTATCAATAATCCCTTTTAGCAGCACCATATTTACCATGAAATTAAAGATCTTCCCCATCTTTTCCCTGTACCAGGGTTGATGGATAGCGATATCGGCGCCAGGTATACTTCGTGATCCAATCACCACATCGTAACCATTGTTAAGGTATGGCAGGCACTTTTCTATTTCCTCAATAGGAGTAGAAAGGTCTGCATCGGTAAAAAAGATGTATTCACCTTTTGCAGATAACATGCCTTTTTTCACGGAATAACCCTTGCCCCTATTCTGTTCATTTGCCAGGACAATGACATGTTTGTCTGAAGACGCAAAATTTTTTACCATTTGCAAGGTATTATCCGTAGAGCCATCATCCACAACAATTACTTCATAAGGAAAGCCTTGATTGGAAAGATATGCACAAATTTTGCCAAGGGTTGGCAATAACCTCTTTTCCTCGTTATAAGCGGGAATTATTATGGATAGGAAACATTCTTTCATCTATGAATTTCTTTCTTTAGAACGCAGATAAAACGGATTATCATGATTTTAGAAACAAAACAAAAACTTATTATCCCTCGGCCGAGTGATAACGACAAAGTCTGTAATCTCTGCAAAAATCTGCGTCTTAATAAATCGAATCAAATTAAAACCTTAAATCATTCACACTGAGGATCGCCGTTAGCATAGAAATTACAATTACACCGATAACGGCCCCCATAAGTAATATAAGTACAGGTTCAACCATTGTCACAAGCCTCTTCATCCGCTGCTCCACGTCGGCATCAAAATTATCTGCTACTTTCAGAAGCATTTGGTCCAAATTCCCGGTTTCTTCACCCACCTTCAGCAAATGGACGGCAATTTCTGGCAGGAAACCCCTTTTTGCAAGCGATACCGTAAGGCCTGCGCCTTCTTTTACGTTAACTTTTACGCTTCCCAGGATGTCTGCAAGGTATTGATTGGATAATACATCTTTAACAATATCCATCGATTTCAGCAGCGGTACGCCATTTTCCAGCAATGTACCCAGCGTTCTGGCAAATCTGGCTATCTGCATTTTCCACAAGAGATTACCCAGGAGAGGTAATTTTAACTTTTTTTGATCTATTTTTATAGATGTATTTTTGTCTTTCATCGCTCTTTTATAAAAAAAGGAAGCGGCCACTGCTGCAATAATTAAAATCCAGCCGTATTTAATAGAATATTGGCTTATACCCATAAGTATCATTGTGGAAAAAGGAAGTGAAATCCCCATTCCCTCAAAGATCTGAGAAAATTTGGGAATAACATAAACGATAAGCGCCCCCACACACACAAGACCGGTAGTGCTTAGCAAGAGAGGATAAATCATTGCGGAGATAATTTCATTCCTAACTTTCTGAAGCCTTTCCTGAAATGCCCCCAATCTCTTAAGAACCTGAGGTAACACCCCTCCCTCTTCGCCTGCACGTATCATATTTATGTAAATGCTGGAAAATAGTTTGACATGATTCGTGAGTGCTTCAGCAAAGGATTTTCCCGATTTAATCCCATTGAGTAAATCTTCGATAACGTCTTTTATGGTATTATTATCCTGTCCTGTTAACAAAATAGACAGGCTTTTGTCGATAGGAATACCTCCTTCGAGCAGTGTTGCAAGTTCCTGGGTAAAAGGCAAAACGGCTTTCTTATTTGCGCGGTTGAGGAAAAATCCAAACTTTTTATTCTTATCCGCTTGTTGAATATTTAAAATAATATGGCCTGATTTGCGGAGGTCATTAATCAGGTCTGCCTTACTTGGCGCATCTTTTTCCCCTTCTATAATACCACTTGAGGTCGTTAATAATCTGTATTTAAATGTGCTCATAAACAGCTATTTTTTAATATTCGCTCTCATTACAACAATCTGTTCTTCACCATACCAATCAAGCCTAATTTGGTCCGGTTCTATATTTTTTACCTTGTATTCTGCAACCACTTCCCCTTCTTCAATGAAGATAAAAGGTTTTTTATTTGTCGTCTGATCCGGATTCTCTATCAAAGCTTTCCTGGCGTTTCCGAGAATCAGGATTCCCCGCAAGGTGATCTTTTTCGGTATCCCTCTGGGTTTTTGCTGGTTTTCTACAGGTCGTACCTGTGCCACCACCTCTTCACGTTTGGAATCTTTCTTTGTCTCCGGCGGGTTCCAGGCGGTGCGATTAGGTGAAAATGGGTTATTTGACAGGATAAGTTCATAGTGATCGATCGGTTTAGTATCCATATCCAGGGGAGGCAAAGGATTGTTCTTCGGCAGACTTTCCTCACGATACTTTTCTAATTTTAAGGTATTTTCAGGGGGGTAATAAACCAAAAGCACACAAACACCGGTAAGGCTGATAACCCCTATAAGCAGAACAAGGTTGATGACAGGCAGATAGTGTTTCCACTGTTTTACCTTTTTGACAAAGGTTTCTAAAATATGCCATAATGATTTTGTATTAATATGAAAAGACTTCATAAACGTCACGACTTCTTCTCTATTGAGGCAATGGCCATCAAGGTAGAAGATACAGTTGCACCTTTTACCACGTTTAAACCGAGGGTTTTTATCCTTAAATTATCTATAAAAAGTAGTTTATCATTATTATACTCTATGTCGTATAAAAATTTCTGCAATTTCTGGGAATTGTCTAAATCAGTTATTTCAAAATTGATCGATAGTATGATGAGATACGGATTTTTATTAATAACCTCTTTTTTTAACGCCGTACTCCTGGACACCACGAGTCCGTTCCTGGCAGCCAGATTATTTATTATTTCCTGTAATTTAGCAGAAGCAAGCTCTTCCGTTTCTTCTGACAAAAATTTCTCCCGGAACTTGGTATAATATTGTTCCAGATCGTTTAATCTCGTTTCATAGTGCTTTTTATTGGCAGCAAACGAATAGTATTTTTTCAGGAGTCGCTCCTGGGTTTCTAACCTCTCTTTCGTTTCATTAATTGATTTAAAAAAGGGAGTGATCACTACCCTGTCAATACTGAAATAAAAGAGAATAACAAGGGCAACAATTAAAAACACCCTTTCTCTAACCTTAAATCTTCTAAATAGTTCTAAGAGTTTTTCCATATTCTATTTATTTTCTATTTTACGATACTCCCTTTTATTCGGAATTTTTCCCTGCCACTCTGTGTCTTTGTAACCGGGGAAGCCAATCCTACACCTGAAAAAAGTGGTGAATTTTCCAGGATCGGTATCAAGTTTGTTGAGGACACCGCATCACCTTCCACCTCAAAAGAATTATCCACGATTGTAATGGCCTTTGCCCATGCATCATTGGGAAGTATCTTTGCCAATTCCAGGATAACATCGATCCTTGGAATATAGTTTCCTTTTATTTCATTAACCTTATTGACGGCTTTATCCAGGATTGCGATACGCTCCTGGAGTTTTTCAACGGCAGAAACATCTTTTTTAATGGATTTCATCTGAGCATTTACCGTCTTTAGTATTGCCTGATTGTTGACCTTTTCAATATAAGGAATGAGAAATGCAAAGCAAATCAAGAGACCCGTTAAAAAACACATGAATACCGTCTGAGAATTTAATCGCTTCCTGGCCGAGCTAATGAGACTCAGATTGCATGGGTAGTCTGATAAACCATACATTGCCGCTCCATATGATTCTGTATATTCATCCAATACCTGAGAAGGAACTTTGCATTCATCTGGCAAAAATCCATCTCTCACATTTGTCAACAATATTTCATCTGGAAGATTCGTTTTAATCTGGCTGGTTAATTCACCCTCTGTTTTTACAATTGAAGATAACACCAAATTATTATTTTCAAACAGATTGTAGCTATAATTTTTTGCATTTTTACTAATTAAAACAACGGAACCCTTTCTTTCTCCCAGGATAGGAAGGAAGGCAAACGGTGAAATAATCACCCGGGAGGGGGCAATCTCAATGGCCTGCAATCTGGATAATATATTATCCAGTTCTATTTTTTTTACCGCAACAATGAACACCTTCGTACCCTGTCTGCTCTGAGATAATGAATGAATATCAAAATAAACATCCTCATTGCTAAACGGAATAAAACTATCCAGTTGATATGCAAGCGCTTCCCTTAATTCCTTAAGGTTTGCATGTGGATAGTCTATTTCTCTGATAATGGTAATCTCCCTCGGCAAGGAAAGAATAATTTCTCCCGCAAAATTTCTTCTCTGTAGTAATGTATGTTTCAATTGCTGGATATCCCTGAGCATAAAATCTTTGATCTTGAATGTCTCATGCGCATATTTAACCAGCTTTTTACAAATGGTCGTCACAATCAAGTCATTTCCACAGATGGATAATCCGATTGCGCTCTGGGAAAACATATTGATGAAAGGTATTTTTTTCATAATTATAGAATCACCAGCGAGGCAAAGCCTCAGACCAATAAAAGACATTTGAAACCGCAGATTTCACTGATTACACAGATTCTAGATTATTAAGATTTTAGTCTGTTGTATCACTGTAATCTGCGAAATCTGTGTTCAATATTTCTTTTTAAAACTTAACTCATTTGTAAAGGTAACAGACGGTAAAGATTTTTAAATACTATTCAGGATACGCAGCAATAATTTTACAATTCCCCACACCTTTGTGAACAAGAAACTTATATGAATTTTTCATCTTTCCCGAAGAAGCAACCGAATTGATCGTTATATAGTTTGAATCATCGATCGTTAAATAGTCCATGATCTTTAAATAATCCTTGCCAACAATACCAAAATGCCTGAATATTTCCTTTAAAGTACCGAGTTTTTTAATTTTCCCCTTTTTTTTTCTAAATTGAATTATTGTTTCAGCCATTTCCTGGGTCATTGAGGGTACAGAAAGGAGGACTTCCTTAGATGCAAAATTGATATTGATCTTACCCGAGCCGTAAATCGTCAAGTGATCCCGTAACAATTCAAATATTTGTGGAGTAATTCCCTTAACTAAGGTCAGTTCCTCAATGGATTCGAACGGTCCATTTTTCGGTTCATACGGCTCTGGCAAAGTTGCGTAAAAGTCTTTTTCCGCACCATTAATATGATGTAAATCATCCTCATCCAGCCAATCCAGTATCGAATCCGTTATGGTTTCTGCAACAAGCTCTTCCAAATTATAAGCGATAAGGAATTTAATAAAGCTCGCTCTCGTATCATCCGTTAGCTTATTTACATTTATTTTTCCGCTTTCATCGCTGATTAGCACTTCACAATTCCTGTCTCCTATCCGTGTTGAATATGGACTATTACTCGGCATCCAGGAACCGCTGCTTCTGTTTTTTTTACGGATATCAGTGCCCCTGTCCTTTTTTAATTTCTCAGTCTTGCCACCCGTCTTCGTTTTTTCTTGTTTCTTCGATGATAACAGCTTCTGTGTCGCATAAATACAGGCACCCCGTGCCGCATAAATATTTTTTACACGCTCGGTAAAAGCAATTTCTGTTTTAATGGCAATACCCGTATTCCGTGTAAAACTTACTGCTATAAATCCAAAAATGACTATTGCCCAGAGGCTGAAAATGAGTACATAGCCATGATTGGCGATATAAGCTCTTGTTCCTTTCCGTGCCTTGACACTGACAATTTTATTGCCCGGGGAACTTTCTCCTTCGTTTTTTCTTTCCATTTTAAATCAGTACCTTCTATAACATCCGCATCCACAACCTTTGCTTGTGCACCTGCCGCTTTATTCGCCTTTTCTTCTTCGTCAGCATCTCCTTCATTCTCAGTCTCCTCATCTACAGCATCAAGATAAGCAAACGAAATCGTATCGCAGTCCTTGAGAAATACCGTATTGTCCTTGTCCACATTCAGTCTGCTTTCCAATTCTTCAGATAATTTAATTAATGCCGTTGGGCTAACTCTTACCTCTGAGTAAACGAGATCCCATAAACCATTATCATTTAATTTAACTTTATACTGAGCTATTACCAGTCCCTGACCGTAATGTCGTGTAAAAGAAAGAGGCGACACAAAGGCGAGAAAATCTTTTTCTCCCATGAAATAAATGCTTTTCTTTTTCACTGACTTTTTGTTTCCCTCGGCTTGCATAGCATCCTTATTTGGATTTGGAACCTTCTGGATACGCAATGATGAGGTCTGCTGCCAGAAAAAATCGTAAGCGGCCTTTTCCCTGGTCGAGTCGTTAAACCAGACCTCCTCTCTTTCCATAGAAAATAAACCTACCCTGATTGCATAAGCACCGGCCATTATCAGTATTGTACCAATAAAAATCGCTATAAGTAGTTCAAATAATGTGAAACCCCCTTCTCGTTTCACCTGTTTCTCCATGACACGCATTTAAATTAGGACTTCGGCGACTTTCTCAACGCAGAGCGTTTTGCTGGTTCAATCGCCCTCGATTGAACTGAAACATTTGGTATAATTCCGTCTCACGGCACAAGCTTTGGAGTACCGTTCAAATATATGGTTCAATCGACTGAGCGCTCACGACGAAGTCTGCAAGATTGAACCAGCCTTAATAACAGAAAATGTATTTGAATTTCCTGACATGAACCTAACCCGAATGAATTGGAAAAGCCGTAGTGGCAAGGCGCGCCTTGCCACTACAAAAATATTTTTGCTGAAAATGTCAAAATATT
>JBKBTA010000114.1:0-9040 GCA_046291035.1 Candidatus Brocadia sp. | reverse complement strand
AAATATTTTTGTAGTGGCAAAGCGCGCCTTGCCACTACGGCTTTTCCAATTCATTTGGGTTAGGTTAAGCAATAATTATATCCTGTTGGTAAACCCGGAAAAGGACTTATGTTATGGGCATTGAATTTCAGGGAAATTTAATTGGGGCGGGGAAGGTTTTTGGAATCATCATCAGCCGATACAATAACTTTATAACAAAACGTTTATTGGATGGTGCAATAGATGGACTTATCAGACACGGTGTAAAAGAAGAGGATGTTGATATTTTTTGGGTACCCGGCGCCTGCGAGATACCAGTCGCAGCCCTTAAGGCTGCGCAAAGCGGTAAATACGATGCAATAATTTGTTTAGGCGCGATTATTCGTGGTGAAACACCGCATTTTGACTATGTCGCAAACGAATCTGCCAAGGGCATTGCACACGTGGGATTAACTACAGGAATTCCAACCATTTATGGTGTCATTACAACAGAGACACTGGAACAGGCTATTGACCGTGCTGGCGCAAAGACCGGGAATAAAGGTGCAGAGGCTTCCATCGCAGCCATAGAAATGGTAAATCTTTTTGAACAAATGCAATCCGGTATAAAAACAATCAAAAGACGTTAACCCACTAGCTGTATTTTGCCCCTCTTTTGTGTAATTGCGTATTTCAATTGTGGATTTATTTCAAAGTTGCTCTTATTAAAAATCAAATATTCCATGCGCAACAGAACGATTGCTCGCGAACTCGCCCTTCAAGCCCTTTACCAACTTGATCTACGTGGTGACGAAATTATCAACGAGGTTGATACTTTTTGCAAAAAAAGCACGGAAAAACATGATATATACCAGTTTGCCATTGCGCTTGTCACTGGATGCCGATCACATATCAAAGAAATCGATGAAAAGATCTCGAGCGTTACAGAACATTGGGAATTACGCCGCATGGCCATCATTGACAAAAATATTTTACGTTTAGGAGTTTACGAATTACTGTATAGAAGTGATATCCCGCCAAAGGTATCAATCAACGAGGCTATAGAGCTTGCAAAAAAATTTAGCACGAAAAATTCAGGAACGTTTGTGAATGGAATTTTAGACAAGATTTACACCCAGTTTGGGAATGGAAGATTAAAAGATAACAAATATACTTCCATTCTTCAGGACGTATTAGAAATAGACTATGGAAACTCAGACCTGCACGTACACACGAATTATTCTGATGGTACAATGACACCGGAAGAGGTCGTTGATGAAGCTATCCGGCTTGGTGTTTCAACGATTGCGATCACAGACCACGACACCGTTGATGGCGTCACGGCAGCATATTCCTATGGACATAATAAAAATCTCCACATCATACCCGGCATAGAATTTTCCTCATATCTCAGTCCCTCGGAGATTCATATTCTAGGATATTTTATTGATGTGAATAACAGTTTTTTACAAAAAGTAATAAAACAATCCCGCGAGGATCGCATAAACCGTATTTATGCCATGGTAGAAAAATTACGTAAGCTCCGGGTAGATATCGATCCACAGGAAATTTTGACGCTTGCAGGAAAAGGTTCCCCCGGGCGTATGCATGTAGCAGAAATAATATGGAAACGCGGTTATTGCGATTCCATTATAGAATCCTTTTCAAAATACATAGGGGATGATAAGCCTGCATATGTTCCTAAAAAAACATTAACCCCTCAACAGGCTATTGAATTAATCACAGATGCCGGGGGAGTACCGGTTCTTGCCCATCCGGGACTAACCCAGAGAGATAATGTTATTGAAGATTTGGTAAAATACGGCCTGAAGGGGATCGAGGTATATTATCCTACTCATACCCCCCAGGCTATTGAGAAGTATCTCAAGATAGCGAAAAAATACAACCTGGCCGTAACTGGCGGCTCAGATTTCCATGGCGAAAGAAAAATAGACAGCCCCATTGCTAAAATAACCGTGACGGGCGAAGTCGTTAGCAAACTTAGACAAAAATGTCCCGCTCGATGAAGAAGCTTGTTTTGTTAATAATTTATCAGGAGACAAGAACCGAATGGCACAGCCTTCAAAGGAAGACAAAAATACTTTGGATGAAATGAAAGTTGAAATACCGGAAACCGTTAGAAAAGAAGACATGAAAAAACAATCTGAAGTATCTTCTGAAGACCGGAAAAACGGCACAGAAAAAACCCGAGGCAGTTTTTGGTCTCGATTAAAAAATTTTACAGCAGAAGCGCCAAAGACTGTCGTAATGGAAGGCGATACGATAAAGTTTCTTCCAATCTCACCAGAAACATCAGTTACTGAAGAAGCCCCAGAAAGACAAACTTCAGCCCCTTCTGGAACACCGGTTTCGGTCACACCGGAAACTATTGTTGGTAAAGAGGAAACCGGAAGTCAAACTCTGGCTCCACCTGAAGAGACTGTTTCTGTTTTACCAGAAACTGCCGTTGTTGAAGAACATATTGAAGGGGAAATCTCCGTTTCGTCAGAGAAGCTCAAGAAGGGTTTAGAGAAAACGCACAGTCGTTTCTGGTCCCGCCTAAAAAACCTCTTTTCTTTCAGGAGAAAGATCGATGAATCTGTACTTGAGGAATTGGAGGATATTTTGATTGGTGCAGATATTGGCGCAAAGTCTGTCCAAAAATTAATACACGAAATACATGAAGCATGGAAATCCAAAACAATAACTGAAACCTCGCAGATACATGATTTTATAAAAGACAGACTCAAAGAAAGCCTGCGGTCTCTTCAAGTCGATATCAATTATGCCCCTGCCCCCCCTACAGTTATCATGGTTGTTGGGGTAAATGGCGTGGGCAAGACCACGGCCATAGCAAAACTTGCAAACACTTTCATTAAGGATGGCAAAAAGGTCTTGGTTGCAGCGGGTGATACCTTTCGGGCGGCAGCCGTTGAGCAACTGGATATCTGGAGCAAACGCATCGGGGCAGAGATTGTAAAGCATCAGACCGGCTCTGACCCCGCAGCAGTAGCATACGACGCCATGGAAGCAAGTATCGCAAGGGGTATCGATGTAGTCATTGTGGATACCGCCGGACGTCTTCACACCCATGAAAATCTTATGAAAGAACTGGGCAAGATTAAACGGGTTATTTCCAAAAGAATCCCAGGTGCCCCCCATGAAGTTCTGATGGTACTCGACGCCACAACGGGACAAAACGCCATCTCTCAGGCAAAAATGTTTAAACAGGCCGTAGACGTTACTGGAATATTTTTGGCAAAATTAGACGGTACTGCAAAGGGCGGTTTCGTGCTTGGCATGCGCAACGAAATAAATATCCCGGTGAAATATGTTGGGTTGGGTGAAAAGGCAGATGATATAGAGAAATTTAACCCCGATGACTTTGTGAATGCCTTGTTTGAATAATAATGAGAAACGATAAGGTCTTTTTTAATATCTTTCGCTTTCATCCGGATACCGACAAAAAGCCGTATTTCCAGAAATTTGAAATCCCTTTTACCCGGAAAGACCTGACAGTACTTGAGGGACTCAATTATATCCAGCAGCGATTGGATAATTCCCTGGCCTTTCGGTCTTCCTGCAGGGAAGCTATTTGTGGTTCTTGTGCCATGCATATTAATGGAAAGTATCGCCTGGCCTGTAACACCCTTGTTTCTAAACTCAAATCAAATACCGTTACAATTCGCCCCCTTGCCCATATGCCCATACACAAAGACCTCTTCGTTGATATGAAGCCCTTCTGGGAAAAGTACGAGTATATCAAACCATACCTGATGCCCTGTAAACCATTACCAGCAACAGGGGAACAAATACAGGGTCCGGAGGAAAGGGCGAAAATTGATACCCTGGTGGATTGCATCCTTTGCGCCTGCTGTCATTCCTCGTGCCCTATTACGGCATCACATGAAAGGTATCTTGGCCCTATGGCTTTACTCAATATAGACAGGTTTGTATCAGACACACGGGATGGCGCAAAGGAGGAACGTCTGACGATTATAAATGATGAACATGGTGTGTGGCGTTGCCATACGATCTTCAATTGTCAGGAGGTATGTCCCAAGGACTTGAATCCAAGTGGTTCTATTGCCCATCTGAAGATGGAAATTGTTAAAAATAAAATTAGAGACTAACATTTATCAGGAAAGGATGACAAGTATGGAAGAAAAGAAAAAAATCGTTGTCGTTGCTAGGACAGAGGGCATTGAGATTGTTGTGGAAGGTGAAGAAGATACCGAAGATTATGAATTGTACCTCTCAAGGCCTCAGGCAATGGAACTCGCCATGAACATCCTGAATACCTTATATAAAACAGGCACAAAGATCTAGGTAATACATGATAAATAATGATCCTATAAAACGTATCTGTGTGTTTTGCGGTTCCAAAACAGGTGCGCGTTCGGTGTATACGGACGTTGCTCAACAACTTGGTAAAGCAATTGCATCACATGGGATGGGGCTTGTTTACGGCGGAGGAAGTATTGGCCTGATGGGAATCATCGCAGACGCTGTTTTAAAAGAAAAGGGGGAGGTTATCGGTGTAATCCCCCATGCCCTTGCTTCTAAGGAGTTTGCCCATCCTGGCCTGACAGAGCTTCGAATGGTAGCGAGTATGCATGAACGAAAGGCCATGATGGCAGAATTATCTGATGCCTTTGTTGCAATGCCAGGTGGCTTTGGCACCTTTGATGAATTTTTTGAGGTTCTTACCTGGGCGCAACTGGGACTGCATACAAAACCAATTGGATTACTTAACGTGAAAGGGTATTTTGATTTATTACTGGCGTTTATAAATCATGTATTGGAAGAGCGTTTTATACAAACAAAACATCACCGACTCATCATAACTTCTCATGACCCCGAAGAATTATTGTCGGAACTCATCCGCCGTAAACCACTTTACAAGGTTCCTCAATTGATCGATTGGAAAGAGACGTAAAATAGCCGTAATCGTAACTCAAAAGATGCTGCTGACAGATAAGCTGTGAACAATAGACAGGGAAGGAAAATTTCCCTTGCCGACTGTATACTGTCTACTGCTTACACAAATAAGTAAACAGAACAACTATAAAAAACTTACAAAGCGATCAATCCTTTACGAAAGAAACCTTCTTTGCCCAAATACTACTGGGATAATCCTTCTTGATTTTCCTCCACGCATTGAGTAATGCATCCACGTTATGGGCGGCCTTATATTCAGAGACGCCAAGCCAATATTGTGCCTCCGGGGCGGCATCGCTCATGGGATATTTATCCACCACCGACTTTAGCTGGGCGCTGGCATTTTTATAATCATGCTTCTCCAGTGACATAAAACCTAATCCAAACTGCAATTGCGGTACAAATTCATCAGGGGGTAAAAAACCATAGAAACGATAATACTCAGTTCCCAGAGAATCCAAAATAACGATGGTTGGTGTCCAAAATACCCGGTATTTGCTGAGAAGTTCCGAACTGCTTTGAACGTTTATTTGCACAGGAATGAAATTTTTATTAACGTAGTCTACTACTGTAGCATCAGGGTACGTCACGGTACCCAACGTTTTGCAACCGGCTCAGGTGGGTGCAAAGAAGTCTAGCAAGACAGGTTTTCCCGTGGTTTTTGCCTTTGTAACTGCATCGTCAAGGGTTTTTTCCCATACAATAGCCAGCGGTGTATTTTTTGTGTCTGCGGCAAGCGTTACAGCAAGAGGTGTCACTAATAACATAAGACAGGATAAAACATATTTTAGCATAACCATCCTCCTTTTTCAAAACGTGGCAGGATAGATTAAGATTACACGCAAGCCTTATAACACAATATTTTTACAGAGTCAACAAAAAATATTCCTTATGAAATCCGTAGCAAGCCTTGCCAAAGATATGCAATCACAACGACAAGAACTTTCCTTTTATAAATATAAAGAATTTAATTTTATATTGACATTTGTTAAAATCTTTATATATTAAATGAGACTGAGTCTCATTCACATAATTTAATATAGGAGGTAAACATGTCTGTACTTATTGTGGGGGGCGACCATTTAGGAAGTATTCCAAAGGAACTCGATAAAATTGGGGTTACGGAGATCCGACATGTAACGGGCAGGAGCGGGCAGAAGATCCGTGACGGGATTCCAGAGACCATGGATTTCATTATCGTACTGTACGATTTTGTGAATCACAACCTTGCCCATAAAATAAGGGATTTTGCCGAAAATAGAAAAATTCCCATTATCTATGCAAAAAGGTCGTGGTCGTCTATCTATCAAAAGATGAAGGAGTGTCAACAACAATTGAGAAAAGTAGGATTACATATTCTGTTAAATTAGGCCTTCGGAATCTTTTCAATGTAGTTGTTTCGTGCATTCTTGGCTTTATAGCCGGTATTTTACAAGGATTTAATGAAGCTATGAAATATTATAAAAAAACACTTATCCTCATTCTTTTTGTAATAGCCGTATCCTTATTATGCAAAAACTCCTTTGCGGGTGTGTCCTACATTCTCAGCAGGAATGCCGATTACTCCACCGATGACCGTGCCTTTCTCAATACTGATACCCTCTACGTCCAGGTAACACAGAACATCCTCGATTACAGGGAAATAAAAAAATCTTTTTTTACATTAAAATCTCAAAAGACGAAAGACAAAACCAGATATCCCTTGATTTGGAGCTCTGACCTGACAGCCTTTACTGGTCTTGCCCCCCTTGAAAGTTACCCGATTGGCGACAAGATAACTATCAAGATAACCTTACGGGGAAAAAACGCTAAGGACGAAATAAAGAGAAAAGACCGCTTTGTTATTGGGAACGCTGGAAGGTGGACATTAACGGGGACTATTTATGAAAAAACATCGGATAATAACAAACGACCCATAGCCGATGTACGTGTACGAACTCAAGGAGTTGCGGATATTAGCGCAGGGGATGCAAGTTATTACCCAGAAGAAGAAGATAAATTTATCCTTTCAGATGAGAGAGGAAATTTTAGCATAGATTACGAAGGTATCTCCGGCCAGGTTATTATGGTTACCGCTGGCAAGGAGGGGTATAAAAATGCAGGCAAAGAAATATCGTTGGGACAAGACAACAATATCAACGTCACCCTTTCCCCTGTTCCAGCAAAAGACCATCCGTCGTACGAATACCGATCATCAAAGTCATGCAAAAAGTGTCACAGTAATATTTATAATGACTGGCAAGACTGCGATATGGCAAATGCGGCTATTAATCCCATTAACCAGCTTGTCTTTCTCCTTTATACGGCGTGGTATGTTACCGGTGACCGCGCCAATTTTACGGATCCTTCCATCTTTGACAACCCAAATCCTGCCTTTGTAGGAGATAAGGGAAAGATATTCGAAGATACTACAGGACGATATAAGATTCTGGGTGACGCGGGACATATCCACGATTGTGCCGACTGCCACTCCCCATCCTATGCCTCAAAGGTACAGGAAGACGGCGTCACTCCATTATGGGATATGAGAGCAGGGGTGCTGACCGATGTGGATAAACTTTCCTCCATAGACAAACAGGGCGTTCATTGTGACTTTTGCCATAAGATGTCTAGCGTTCGTGATGAGGAAGAGTATTGGACAGAACCCGGAGTAAATTACAAGGTTAATCTCCTACGCCCTGACCCTTTGCTTGAATCGTCTCAAGGGGGTAAGGTCACGTTTGGGCCATTTGACGACGTCATATATAAAGGCATGCAGGCATCCTATGCCTCACAGTTTAAAAAAAGTGAAATATGTTCGCCCTGTCACCAGGATGCTAGAAAACTCTATTTACAACCCGTGGACGAGAATGACCAGCCAAAGGGTGACGCTATTGAACGCATCCTCTGGAGTGAGGACACCTACCGGGAGTGGCGTTTTAGCGGATACAGCGGACTTGAAGAGGATTATCCGGTAAACAATTACTCAGGAAAGGTATTGCAATGTCAGGATTGTCACATGAAAGACCCGCCACCAGATCCAACTACAGGTAAATCGATTGCAGATTATACTGAAGTTACCGATCCCTTTTATATGATTTCGGAAGAAAAGAGAAGGCATGCCACTAAACGTGATCCCAGGACTGTTTACCCCCACCGTTTTGAAGGCACCAACCAAAATTTATCGCCCTGAAAGAGGAAGAGGTATTTGGATTGGGCGGTAGACCTTACGATTACAAATGCTAAGGTAGAAAATGGTACCTTGAGCTTCGATGTGAATGTCATAAATTCCCATACAGGGCACGCCTATCCTTCCGGGGTGACCCAGAGAAACGTTGTCCTTCTCGTGGAGGCCACTCAATCAGGAACCACTCTCACCCAAAGCAATGATCAGGTCGTAGACACGCCCGGCGGAAATTTTCCTGAAGGTTACTACAAAGGCAAGGGAGATTATGCAGGAAAGCCTGGAAAAATCTTTATGAAGCATAACAGGATGTTGGTGGATAATGAGGAACTCAGCCCCTTTTTCTACGATATCTTGTATGCCCATGCTGTGGAAGAGCTGTATGATACGCGAATTAAGGCAAATCAAACGGACACTACACATTACGAATTTCAAACAATCGATACCAGCAAAATCACCATAACAGCCAGACTTATCTATCGTTTCCTCCCAAAGGGCACCCTGGAATTTGCTGCAAAAAATGGATATGTGATTTCCCTGGAAGAAAATGACTATGAATCACACAAAGTAGAAGTAACTTTGGAACCGTAATTAAGTCTAAATTGATGTGGCAAAGTCTGAACGATACTGCATCACCGCCTGATATGAACCCATTTCTTTTAAAATATTTCATAATTTTGGGAACATATATACTATTCATAGATGTTAATATGCCACAAATTGCCTTGCAATTTAAGATACTAAAATTCGTTCACGGTTATAGTACCTTGCAAAAAATATTTTGACATTTAGTCATGAAGAAGTACTTTGTGCCATTTCCAATTTTAATATTAGTATACTTCTGCAAAGTCTTATTTGCCGAACGATATGATGAAGCAAATAAGTACTATCTGGATGCTTACCAGGGCTACGTCAAGCATAAATGCAAATAGTATCAGGTAAAAAAGAAAGAAAATAAACTGGCTTTTTCAGAACCGT
>JBKBTA010000113.1:0-9489 GCA_046291035.1 Candidatus Brocadia sp. | reverse complement strand
GTAAGCAGTAGGTAGTTGGCAGTTTGTAATGGAAATGTATCACTTTTTGCCTACTGCCAACTGTGTTCTGCCTGCTTTATCTTTTTGGTTGCGGCGTAGCTGCGCTAGGGTATTACCTTGTAAAAATTTCTTTTTTGGGAAAGTTTTTTTCCCGTTCCTACCCTCGCGAAGGGGGAAAGCGTGGTCTTTTTGCTGTGGCAGTGCCGCACTATGTAATTGTTAATCGCACACAATTCTTTATTGAAGAATTAAGAAAAGTCATATAAAATGGCACTTTTGGTTTTTTTACAATTTCAATAGTTTATATAAAAAGCTTTATTTAGGCAAGAGTAATTAGGTATTATGGCGAGAAAACTCAGGCTTGGCGTTGTCCCTTACATGAACGCCAAACCATTGATTTATGGATTAAATCACTACACGGATTCAATTGAGTTGTTATTTGAAGTACCTTCCCTTCTCCCAAACATGCTGAACACTGATCAGATCGATGTAGCCATTATTCCTTCCATTGAGTATTTTAGGAGTGGCAATTATGCTATCATTCCCGACATTTCTATATCTTCGTATGGGGCTGTTGAGAGCGTAAAGATATTTTCAAAGGTGCCGATGCAAAATATACGCTCCGCTGCCTTAGACAAAAGTTCTTTAACCTCCTGCGCACTTACCAGGATTATTCTGAAGGAACAACATCACCTTTCACCTCAATACACACAATGGAACAAGCAATACGATATCTCCCGTACCGATACGGATGCAGTCCTCATCATCGGGGATAATGCCATGAAGGTTACCGACAATGGATACGTCACGCTGGATCTGGGTCAGGCATGGTTCGAATATACCGGGCTTCCCTTTGTCTATGCAGTATGGGTTGTTAAAAAGGGCAATTGCATACCGGGCATAAACAGGCTGCTAAAAAATGCAAAGGAGGCCGGTATTCGATCCGTTAGGGAACTGGCAGCTACCGAATCGCGCCGTCTTCGGTTAACAGAAGAGAGATGCCTGAACTACCTTACAAACTCAATTCGATATAATTTGGGTACGGAGGAAATAAAGGGGCTTCAGACATTCTATCAACATGCAGTATCATTAGGCCTCGCCCCCGCAGGGGTGGAGATCATTTTCAACAACACTTAATTTAGACGAGGCGGAGGCAAAGAGGTTTTGTAATTTTAAATCACAAATTCCAAATCTCAAATAAACTCCAAATTGCAATGTATGAATGCTCGAAACTAGTTGTTTAGAATTTTGAATTTAGTCCATTGGAATTTAATTGTTGTTTGGTGCTTGTTAGTTGGTATTTATCCCGAATTTGGGACAATAAAATATCTTGCCAGAAACGGTAAAGAAATTCGTGTTAAGGTACTCACATGACTAATCTATCCGGTGAAATCGAAGACGTTCTCGAAAAATCACTCAACAACGAAAGATTAACTTCAAAGGAATGTGTAAGGCTGTTTTCTATAAAAGATATTACCATCCTGGGAATGGCGGCAGATGAAGTCTGCAAGAAAAAACATTGTGGAAATTACCGGACTTATATCATTGATCGAAATATCAATTACACTAATATCTGCACATCGGGTTGCAAATTCTGTGCATTTTATAGGGATGCCGAACACAGCGATGGATATATCATTCCAAAAAGTTCCTTATTCAAAAAAATCGAAGAAACCCTGGCGCTAGGTGGCAGACAAATCCTCATGCAGGGTGGTCTGCATCCCTCATTGAAATTGGATTTTTATGTAGACTTGTTAAATTCCATCAAAACGAAATTTGATGTCCACATCCATGCCTTTTCTCCTCCAGAGATTATACACTTTTCAAGATTAAATGGGATGCCTGTCCGTGACGTCATACAGAGGCTCAAGAATGCTGGGCTTGATTCGATCCCCGGAGGTGGCGCTGAAATCCTGGTAGACAGATGCCGCAGACTCTTGAGTCCAAATAAATGCACGGCACAGGAGTGGCTCGATGTCATGCGCGAGGCCCATAAGCTTGGCATGCGCACCACAGCGACCATGATGTTCGGCCATATTGAAACCATAGAAGAGCGTATCGAACATCTGGATAAAATCCGAAAACTTCAGGACGAAACAGGTGGCTTTACCGCCTTTATCGCCTGGACATTTCAGCCCAAAAACACTAAAATAGATACTGCATTAATCGGGAGTTATGATTATTTAAGAACCATTGCTATTGCGCGCCTCTATTTAGATAACTTCGCGAATATTCAGGCTTCGTGGGTCACACAGGGTGCCAAGATCGCCCAGCTTTCATTAAAATTCGGCGCCAATGACATGGGCAGTACGATGATTGAGGAAAATGTTGTGCGGGCAGCTGGAGTAAGCTATCAGATGGATAAAGAGGAGATAGAGTCGCTAATCAACGATCTTGGATATGAGGCAAGGCAAAGGGATTTGTATTATCGGGTATTTTGATATTTTACCGGAAAAGTTTAAGCAACTGATTTTAATACAGCAGATACGCTATTTTTATCAATAACAACCTCGATATACCAGCCATCCCTGAACATACCAGCGTTTAATATGATGGTATCACCGATTTTGTCCTTTGCCCTTGATTCGTGAATATGACCCGTGATACAAACATGAGGTTTATATTTTAAAATAAAGTCCCTGACCGTTTGACTTCCTACATGCATACCATTTCGAATGATGTCTGTTGCCGTATCCCTGGGTGGTGTGTGACAGACCATGACCTTCCATCGTGCATCTTTTACCTTGTTATAACCGTTTGTTAAGAACCGTTCGATATCCGCCTCACTAATTTCTGATGGTGTATGAAAAGGTGTTGGACTAGAGGCGCCACAACCAAATATGCCTACATCTTCAAACATATATCCATTTCCATGCAGGTTTATGCCTTCTCTGGTCAAGTGGCTATCTACCTCTTGTTTGTCCATATTCCCATATATCGCAAGCAGGTGTTTGTTATATTTTTTGATTGCATCTAATACGTTCTTCGTCTCGGTCTTTCCATGGCAATTTGTCAAATCACCAGAAACCACAACCAGGTCAGCCGTTTCCAGATCGGATTTTATCTTTACAAGATTACTGGTATCTTCATGAACATCGCCAAAAGAAATAATCTTCATCACTCCTCCGGTATTATATTGGTTATAGATTTTTCACCGATGAAACAATTTAATTAGACTTTCTATGACCGGCAATTCGCAACTGTGTAAATGCCTCCGGTCGCCAACAGGAGTTGGCTCCTACAAACAACTTTGAATTTCCTGCACATTTTTAATTAAGTGGTCCAATTTTATTTTCAACTGCACTGAGAATTTTCCCCTCGTGTACCAGTTTATACATCGTGTTTATATCATCAGAGAGAATGCGGTCTTGTTCCATGTGAGAAATGTGCATTCGAATAAGATGGTATGCCTCCATAGTTCCCGCGCCTGCCTTGAGATTGGTAAACAGATCCATCGCCTGAGCCGCACATAGTAATTCTATGGAAATCACATATTCGGCATTTTTTAGTATCTCACGACATTTCCTTGCGGCAATTGTCCCCATGCTTACATGGTCTTCCTTATTGGCTGACGTAGGAATAGAATCAACACTGGCTGGGTGGGCAAGTACCTTGTTCTCAGAAACGAGCGCTGCCGCCGTGTATTGTGCTATCATAAAACCTGAATTGAGACCTGCATCTTTTATGAGAAATGCCGGTAAACCGCTCAAATAAGGATTTACCAGCCGTTCTGTACGTCTCTCTGAGATATTGGCTATCTCTGACAGGGCAATGGCGAGAAAATCCAGCGCCAGCGCTACCGGCTGACCGTGAAAGTTTCCACCGGATATAATTTGGTCTGTCTCCGGGAAAATCAAAGGGTTGTCAGTTGCCGCATTCATCTCGATTTCCAGAACCCGTCTAGCATAATGAAGGGCATCGATAGAAGCCCCGTGTACCTGTGGAGAGCATCGAATGGAATAGGCATCTTGCACACGAGTGCAGTCTTTATGCGACGAAACAATCTCACTATTCTGGATAATGCGTCGAAGATTATCCGCGCTGATGATCTGTCCTGGATGAGGTCTCACGTCATGAATCTTTTTGTTCAACTCAATATTCGATGCCAGCAGGACTTCCAGACTCATCCCGGCTGCAATATCTGCCGTCTTGAGTAAATTCATGGCATCACAGACAGTGATTGCCCCTATAGCCGTCATGACCTGCGTTCCGTTTATGAGGGCTAATCCCTCCCCTGCATCGAGGTCGACCAACTGAATACCAGCCTCTTCCATTGCGGCTTTTCCACTTAAAATCCTGCCGTTGAAACTGGCCTGCCCATACCCAATCAAAACTAAAGCCATATGGGCAAGAGGGGCAAGATCGCCGCTGGCGCCTACAGAACCTTTTTCAGGCACCAATGGATACACGCCCTTGTTAAACATCTCTACAAGGGTCTGTAATGTCTCCTGTTTGATTCCAGCATTGCCTTTTGCCAGATCATTAATCTTGAGAAGCAGAATTGCTTTTGTCGTCTCTTCGTCCAGATAATTTCCCACGCCCGCTGCATGGCTCATCAATATATTCTTTTGCAACTGTTTTATTTGTTCCTTCGAAATAACTACGTCGCTCAAGGCGCCAAAGCCGGTAGTCAGCCCATAGATAACCCGTTTAGAGTTTAATGCATGCTGTATGGTCTCACGTGCCCTCATCACCTTTACCACGGCCTCTTCGCTCAGCATTACCTGGTACCCATTTCTCACCGCCTTGATGAATTGATCGAAAGTAAGGTCATTACCGTTGAGAACAATGTATTCCATGGAGAACGCCGTCCTACAAAGTGCTATATTACATTCTTTTCGTATTTTGAATTTTGGTTTGTCATTTTGGATTTTAACTTTTTATTTTTACATTTAGGACAAAACATCTTGCCTTTTGCAAAAGACACTATTATTCTGTAATTCAGTCTGCTTCCACACATACCTATGAAGGACCGGATGTTGGGGAAACTCCTGCATTTTTTACTATCCTCACCACCTCATCAACAGACGAGTATTTTTGAGGAAACTCTAGCCTAGGCCTCTCGATAACTATCGTGTCTATCCCCTCTTTGAGCGCCGCATGAATCTTTTCGAGCATGCCTCCCACCTCACCACTGTCTTTAGTCACCATCGTGTTAATCTGGTACTGCCTGAACATGGCACGGTTCAAATCCTCTGAAAATGGGCCATGCATGGCAATGATATGATTAGGCGGGATCCCTAAATCCAGACAAAGAGCAATATGTTCGGGTACGGGGAGGATACGTACATATAATTCTTTTTCATCCTTCAGGGGGAGAAATTTACTGACGCTCGATATGCCCGTCGTCAGAAATATTTTTTCCCCAAGTGTTCTGGACCTGTCTACGGCTTCTGCCATCGTCTTAACTTTGTGGATCAAAGGATGATCTGGAATCTCCATCTCCTGCCGCTCGAAACGGAGATACCGCGCATTGGTCTTTTTACAGGCATCCATCGCATTACGAGACGCCTCAATCGCATATGGGTGAGTGGCATCCACTACGGTGTCTATTCCCTTTTCTTTGATTAACCGGGAGAATCCATTTGCATCCAAACGGCCTTGTAAGCATACAGTTTCCAGGCCCATCTGTTCAAACATCTTTTTGCCATATTCTGTTGCAACGGTTGTTAATAAACTCAACCCCTCTTCATGGAGTCTTCTGACGATCTCTTTGCCTTCTTCGGTACCCGATAGCACGAGGATCATGTTTTAATACCGCCTTTATCAGCTATTATTTCTTAATCTGTAACCTTGAACCTTTCTTCAAGCTTTGTTATAGTACAACAAATGAAATTTATGGTCAATGGTAAAACTATCTCCCTGAATACTTATGCTCATTATCAAGTCCCGGTTTTTCTATAAAATCGGTGTATCAATTTTTCTCTTCTTAAAACTTCGATGGAGGGACCTCTTTAAACTTCTTTTAGTAAAACCAAAGACAAAAATACCAAATCGCAATCACAGCCAGAACATTTTGAAAGGGGAGAATAGTGCACTCGTCTCCATTGTTCAGGGTGAAGACATTTACGCCATGATCAAGGAAGGGATAGAACTTCTGGGTGGATTTGAAAAGTTAAATATTCAAGGCAAGTCTGTACTTATAAAACCGAATATCGTCAACCGTTATCCCAGCCCGGCCAATACCAATCCCCTTGTGATAAAGTATCTCATAAAACTCCTGCGCGAATCGGGAGCTTCGAAAATACTGGTGGGTGATATGTCTGCTATTTTTGCGCTTCCCACAAAGAAAAATGCCATGAAATCAGGCATATGGGAGGTTATTCAAACAGAAGATGTGACATTTGTCCCCTTTGAGGATCATGGATGGGTAGAGGTAGAAATACCCAATGGAAGATTCGTAAAAAATGCAATTGTATCAGAGATTATTTATCATGTTGATAGAGTTATCAACGTCCCTGTCATTAAGACCCACAGCTATGCCAACTATTCTATATCACTCAAAAACTTCATTGGAGCTATTCATGCGCAGCAACGTCCTTACTTTATTGCACCTGAATTTTGGGATGAAATCGTTGCAGAACTGAATTTAGCTTATTCACCTTATCTCAACGTCCTGGATGGGACAAAGATTTTTATAAAGAAGGGACCGACGAAAGGTACTGTTGCCTCGCCGAACCTCATCATTATTACCGGAGACAGGATTGCCGCGGATGTTACAGGACTAAGCGTTATTAAGGCATTTGGTGGAGAGAAAAGGATCAGCAATAAAAGTGTATGGGAACAACGGCAGGTTAAAAGGGCTATCACACTGCACCTTGGTATCAGTAGTCCATCCGAGTTAAAGATTGTATCCAAATGCCTCGGTACAAATAAACTCAATTTTGAAAAACTTATTAAGGAGATTCATAACCATTTGAATAAACAAACATGATAACAACGGATATATTAATCGTTGGAGGTGGAATAGTAGGTGTTTCTATCGCAAAAGAACTTGCGAGCAGGCATCCAGATTTAGACATTACCTTGCTGGAAAAAGAAGCCACTGTAGCATGTCATGCAAGTGCAAGAAATAGCGGGGTGCTCCATGCTGGTTTTTATTATACTCCCGACAGTCTCAAGGCAAAATTTACGGTAGAAGGAAACAGGCTTTTAACTGATTACTGTTTAAAACATCATCTTACCATAAACAGATGTGGTAAAATCGTAGTAGCGAAGGACGAAAAAGAGCTTGAAGGTATATTTGAGCTAAAAAGGAGAGGGGACAAAAACGGTGTAGCGTTAGAGATAGTTGATGAAAAAAGATTAACAGGACTTGAACCTAATGCCAGGACTTTTGATAAGGCCTTATATTCGCCGACAACTTCAGTCGTAAACCCCGCAGAAGTTGTCGAACATATCGCTCAGAATTTAAAAGGAAACGTAAAAATATTACTTAATGAAAAGTTCAGAAAAAGAGAAGATGTCTCCACGGTCAGTACAAATACACAAAAAATAAAATTCAGACACTTAATCAACTCGGCAGGCTTATATGCAGATAAAATTGCCCATCAATTTGGGATCGGGCAAAAATATACCTTAATTCCTTTCAAAGGTTTATACCTGGAATACAAAGACAGCACTTTAATTCGCAAACATATATATCCTGTACCTAATTTAAAAAATCCATTTCTTGGCGTCCATTTTACCATAACCGCAGACGGGAAAGTTAAGATAGGTCCAACGGCAATTCCTGCCTTCTGGAGAGAAAATTATCAAGGTCTTTCGAATTTTAGCCTGAATGAGTTCTTTGAAGTGTTATTTTATGAGGCAAGGCTTTTTGTCACCAACGCATTTAATTTCAGAAGTTTAGCCCTTGAGGAAATGAAAAAATATTGCCGGAATTATTTTATACAGCAGGCGGTACATTTAGTAAAAAAGATAGACATAAACAAGTTCGGCAACTACCTGAACCCAGGCATCAGGGCACAGCTATTAGACACAGAAACCCTGAAATTAGTGATGGATTTTGTTGTCGAGCACGGAGAAAATTCCACGCACATTTTAAATGCCGTATCACCAGCGTTTACCTCCGCCTTTTCATTTAGTAAATTTATTGTTGATGAAGTGGAAAAGAAAATGGGATTCTTAACAAGAAGTTTGCTATGACTATGGAGTAATAATTTTCCTTAATGCATCTTGATGCATAAAGTAAAGACGATTGTTCTCAACCGGCGAGGGGAACTGCTTTTGCCCGGAAGTTGATGTGATTTTAATTGCAAAAAAACAGGAATAGATGTATAAAAATTATAGTTGGGCCTGTTTGTTATCAGGACAAAATTGTTTTTCGGTGTATTCCTTGCCTGCTTGACAATCAAATTTTTATTGAAGCACTAACATCAGGGTCAAATTATGGTAAATGAGGTAATACCCAGAAGGTTCCTTGTTCTTGCTTTAGGCGGTAAAGATGCCGAATATATGCCTTGCCGGGATTATGGTATGCAGGATGGTTTTGAAGTTTCTTTTGCTTACGACGAAAGAGATTTTTACGGGTTGATGGAGAGCAAGAAGTGTTTTGACGTAATTTTGATGGACGTCGAGCGCGAGCCAGAAAAACATATTATGGCCATTCAAACTATGAAAAAGTATTATCCTCACACTGTGGTAGTGCCCATAATAAGTGAAAGCAATTTTGATATTGCGTTGCAAATGAGGATGTCGAGTCTGGGCTTTTATGGTCATATTCCGAAGCCAATTCGTCGGGAAAGTCTGAACGAAATACTGAGAAGAGTAATCCAGAAGATAGATACAGAACGTATGTTGAAGAGGATGGAGCAGGAACGGGAGACCATCCTGAATATAAATCGCCTGGTACTTTCCAACATGAGTTACAAAGATTTTTGTAATGCGTTGTGCCTTGAACTTCGAAAGGTCATAGATTTTGATTACTTTAGTCTCGTATCAAGAATTGAACCTTCGGGTGAATATTATACGTATTTACTGGATTTAGAGCAAGATGCACACAACTTTCATAGAGGCACCGAATTGAAAACAGCCCTGGAAAGTTTTCTTTTTTATGAGGTGTCAAAGTCCAATACGATCATTGTAAGGAATGAGTTATATAAAAACGGTAGCGAAGATGAAAAACATATATTATTGAATAGTGGCATCACGTCTTACATGGTCTACCCGCTCTTTATTAATAATGCTTTAATTGGTTGTATAAATATTCTTAGTAAAAATCGTGCCCATTTTTCTGAAACCCATAGTAATTTTATAAGTCAGGTGTCGGTACAAATTACGGTTACGTTGATGAATGCCATGTTGCTGGACAGTCTTACTGCGTCGGAAGAGAAATACAGGGACCTGGTCGAGAATGCACCAGAGATTATATTCAAGATGGACAGCCACGGAAAGTTTCTGCATGTAAATAAAATGGGACTGGAGATACTTGGATATAGTGCAAAGGAAATGACCTCGATGTATTTGTTCGATCTTGTTGCCGGCGAT
>JBKBTA010000112.1:0-9495 GCA_046291035.1 Candidatus Brocadia sp. | reverse complement strand
CTTTATTTGTATCCTTGTATACAAGAAGAAGCAAGCTGCCAGCGAAAAGCGGATAAAGCATCTCCTTGAAGAATCTCAAAGAGAGGCCGAGAAAATTAAAAAGGAAGCTGAACTGGCAGCAAAAGCGGAACTCTACCAACGCAGAGAGGCTTTTGAAAAAGAAACCCAGGAAACTAAGATGGAATTAAGGTTGCATGAAAAAAGGTTAAGCAAGAGAGAAGATAACCTGGAACGCAAAATGGAGTTATTGACAAAAAAGGAAAGATATATTGATACGCTTTCTGCCAATTTTGCCTTAAAAGAAAAGAAAATAGATGAAAAGAGATTGGAACTTGAAAAGTTAATAGAAGAAGAAAATAAAGCCCTCCTGAAAATCTCAAACTTATCCAGGGAAGAAGCTGAAAAGCTTCTGCTGAGTCGGTTAGAAAAAGAGCTTGACATCAAATGCGCCGAATTAATTTCGAAAAAAATATCGGAGGCAAAAGAAAACGCAGAACAGACTGCCATATCATTAATCAGCACTGCAATTCAACGATGCGCTGCAACTCATACAGCTGAAAATATTGTAAGTTCCATTGAACTCCCCAATAATGAGATGAAAGGGCGCATCATTGGACGCGAAGGAAGGAATATCCGTGCCTTTGAAAAGGCGACTGGGATTGACGTTATTGTGGATGATACCCCTGGCGTAATCGTCCTTTCCGGGTTCGACAGCGTTCGTCGTGAAATAGCAAGGCGATCAATGGAAAAATTGATTCTCGACGGGCGGATTCATCCTGCACACATTGAAGAAATTGTTAAGGAGACAGAAAAAGAGATTGAGCAGGTCATCCAGGAAACAGGAAAGCAAACTTGCTTTGAATTAGGCATTCATAACATTCACCCGGAATTGATAAAACTTATTGGGAGACTTAGGTATAGAACGAGTTATGGACAAAATCAACTGCAGCATTCTATCGAAGTTGCCAACCTCATGGGTATTATTGCAGGCGAATTAAAGCTGGATGTCCCACTGGCAAAACGATGCGGACTTTTACATGACATCGGTAAAGCTATCGGTCCTGAAATGGAAGGCACTCACGCTGTTGCAGGCGCCGACCTCGCAAAGCGTTATGATGAAAGACCCGAAGTCGTTAACGCGATTGCTGGTCATCATGAAGAGACACCGGTGGAATCTGTTTATACGGTATTGGCAAGTGCTGCCGATGCGATTTCCGCTAGTAGACCAGGTGCAAGGAGAGAAACGTTAGAAAAGTATATTCGACGACTTGAGAAACTGGAAAGCATTGCAACTTCTTTCAGCGGTGTAGAAAGCGCTTATGCCATTCAGGCAGGAAGAGAAGTACGTGTGATGGTATGTCCGGATAAGACAAATGACAAGGCAGCTGCCAAGTTGTGTTATGATATTGCCAGAGAAATTGAAGAACAATTGGAATATCCTGGGGAGGTCGTTGTTACCGTAATTCGGGAAACACGTTTTGTTGAACGTGCAAAGTAGTATATGCATACAGAATTTGACGTAGTCGTGGTGGGCGCCGGGCATGCAGGCTGTGAAGCGGCCCTCGCATCTGCACGTATGGGTATGAGTACAGCTTTGCTCACGATAAATCTGGACACGATTGCTCAGATGTCATGCAACCCTGCCATCGGTGGCCTTGCAAAAGGTCAATTGGTTCGGGAAATCGATGCCCTCGGCGGTGAGATGGCAAAAGTAACCGACGAAACGGGCATCCAATTCCGTATGCTCAATACCAAAAAAGGCCCTGCTGTCCATTCCCCACGTGCCCAGGCCGATAAAAAGGCCTACCAGGTATCCATGAAAAAAAGGGTGGAAGGCCAAAAGAACCTTTTTTTGAGGCAGGAAATTGTCGATGACCTCATCATTGATAATAAAAAGGTAGTTGGGGTTATTGGTCAAAGCGGCGTAAAATATAAAGCAAAGGCAGTTATCCTCACTACCGGTACGTTCTTAAAAGGTCTTATTCACATCGGTGAATTTACAACCACGGGCGGAAGGATTGGAGAACTTTCGTCCGAAAAATTATCAGATTCCTTACGAAGGTCCGGGTTTGAGGTAGGTCGTCTCAAGACCGGCACTCCCCCTCGCCTCAACGGCCGCACTATTAACTATAAGATACTCACACCCCAGTATGGTGATGAAGATCCTCAACCATTCTCGTTTGCAACGGAAAAGATAGACCGTACCCAGGTCCCCTGTTATATTACATATACGAATCCCGGTACGCACAGGATTGTTATGTCTAATTTGAACCGTGCACCACTCTATACAGGACAGATTAAGTCTGTTGGACCCAGATACTGTCCGTCTTTAGAAGATAAGATCGTGCGGTTTTCAGGAAAAGATCAGCACCAGGTGTTTCTGGAGCCCGAAGGGGTAAACACCCTCGAAGTTTATTGCAACGGGATTTCAACAAGTATGCCTCATGACGTTCAGGAGGCGATCGTTCACTCCATTGCGGGTCTGGAATCTGCAGAAATTGTACGATACGGTTATGCCATCGAGTATGATTTTGTACCACCAACCCAACTCCAGCCATCCTTAGAAACAAAACTGGTAGAAAATCTTTTTCATGCAGGTCAAATTAACGGAACCTCCGGTTACGAAGAAGCCGCTGCACAGGGAATCATGGCAGGCATCAACGCCGCACTGAAAATCCAGGGAAAAGAACCTTTCATCCTGGACCGCTCTGAGGCATATATCGGTGTGCTGATCGATGACCTTGTTACAAAAGGTACACAAGAACCCTATCGGATGTTTACATCCCGTGCGGAATATCGGCTTCTCTTAAGGCATGACAATGCCGACAGAAGGTTAATGAAATATGGGTACCGTTACGGGCTTATTCCGGAACAGCAGTGGCACAAATTACAGGAAAAAGAGGAAGCCATTACAGAAATCTTAACTTATATGGATAAAAAAATGATAGGACCGAACACTCTTACAAAAATATTGAGCCGGCCAGATCGCACCTTTGATCACTTGCTTGCTATGGATACCGGACTCGGCCAAAGACAAATATCAAAAGAAGTAAAGGAACAAATAGAAATTGAGGTAAAGTATAAGGGATATATTGAACGCCAGCAAATCCAGATAGAGAAGTTTAAAAAGATGGAAGATTATAAAATCCCCCAATGGCTTGACTACCAGAACATTTCTGAACTCAGAAAAGAGGCACGCCAAAAGCTCTCCCAGATCCGCCCGGTTTCCCTGGCTCAGGCATCACGCATTTCCGGGGTCTCCCCTGCCGATATTTCCATTCTTATGATCTACCTTGAGGGAAAGATGAAAAAAAAATAATTGTAACTGCAGAAATGACGTATCCCTTCCACAGCCGTTCGATTGCTCAGCCTATTCTGCCTTCAACGCTATTGCAGCGATTGCCTTACCGCCAAAGATGTACTTATTGGAAGGTATGTCCAGAATCGATGTTGGATATTTACAGGCTTGAGAAAGTGTTACGATTCCATGGAGGGTCAAGCTCGATGCAGATGGGTCTGGTTCCTCAATCACTGTAACATTAGCAGGATTTGTATCTGGTGCTTTGCCAGAAGTAAATTGGATGGGTAGGAATGGTGAAAAAAATAAGAATGCGGATGCGGATAATGATAAGAAGCGCAATAAGAATTTTTATCCTGCCTATACTTATACAGATGAAATCGGCGTTGAGGAAAGGATAGAACTATAAATCGAATTAAAAGTATTGCGCTTAAGACATTATCATTATAATGTCTGTCAATTTGACACATAATTCATAAGTGTTTTAATGAGACTACTGTCATAATGGCATGCTTGCACAGGGGAAGGTTTTTTGCATATTTTCCATTTTCCATGCAGGTGTATTTTATTTCATTGATACACAAGAAGTTAGCACTGGGTGAATAACGCAAGCCAGGAGGAGATAATCATAATACATCGGCATCTATTTTGCCCAAAGTATACCGAAACATACAACAGTTTTTATTAGCAGGTAGGAAAATTTTGGAGGATACGCAGATATGTCGGCAAAAAAGATTATATTTGATCATGATGCATTGGAAACCGTTAAGCTTGGCGTAAAGCAATTGGCTGATGCAGTGAAGATTACCCTGGGACCGAGGGGACGCAACGTCGTTATCCAGAAAAGCTTTGGTTCGCCAACCATCACCAAGGATGGAGTTACCGTGGCGAAGGAGATTGAACTTTCAGACCATATGCAAAATATTGGTGCACAAATGGTAAAATCCGTTGCATCGAAGACCAGCGACGTTGCAGGTGATGGTACTACGACTGCTACCGTACTTGCGGAAGCCATATTTGTGGAAGGATTGAAAAATGTAACGGCCGGCGCGAATGCAATGGCGCTCAAACGTGGCATTGATAAAGCTGTCGAAGCTGTGGTAAAAAAGTTAAAGGAAATGAGCATTCCCACAAAAGGGCGAAAGGAGATTGAACAGGTAGCCACAGTTGCATCGAATTACGATACCGAAATTGGAAAGATCATTGCTGATGCCATGGAAAAGGTGGGAAAGGATGGCGTTATAACGGTAGAGGAGGGCAAGAGCCTGCAAACCGAAGCGAAATGGATTGAAGGTCTGCAGTTTGATAAAGGTTATCTGTCACCATATTTTGTTACGAATCCAAATACCATGCAATGCGTGTTGGAAGATCCCTATATTTTAATCCACGAGAAGAAAATTACTACGGCCAAGATGTTGGTGCCTATATTAGAAAAGGTTTCTCAAACGGGAAAACCTCTTTTGATTATCGCAGAAGAGATAGAAGGTGAGGCATTGACCCTCCTGGTGGTAAATAAACTGCGTGGGGCTCTAAAATGCGCGGCCGTAAAGGCACCCGGATTTGGAGATAAACGCAAGGCTATGCTGGAGGACATTGCTATCCTTACCGGTGGACAGGCGGTCTTTGAAGATCTTGGTATTAATATGGAGTCTATCCAGCTCAAAGATCTTGGCCGTGCAAAGAAAGTTGAGATTGATAAGGAAAATACGATCATCATTGAAGGGGCAGGGGACAGCAAAAAGATAAAGGCCCGTATTGAACAGATCAAAAAGGAGATTTCCATTACCACTTCGGATTATGACCGCGAAAAACTCCAGGAAAGGCTGGCAAAGATGGCTGGTGGTGTAGTGCAAATTAATGTGGGTGCTGCTACTGAAAGCGAGATGAAGGAAAAGAAGGCGCGTGTGGAAGACGCCCTCCATGCAACCCGTGCCGCTGTTGAAGAAGGTATTCTTCCGGGTGGCGGTGTGGCGCTTTTAAGGTGTATTCCGGCCCTGGATGCACTTAGGCTTGCCGGGGATGAAGCCGTGGGCGTTGATATCGTCCGCAGGGCATTAAGGGCACCCTTAAGACAGATTGCTATAAATGCAGGAGTGAACGCTGCCATCGTCGTGCAAAAGGTGGAAACCGCAAAAGGAAATGAAGGCTATGATGCCAGCGCAGACCGGTATTGTGATATGGTCAGTGAAGGTATCATTGATCCGACCAAGGTGGTCAGAACGGCGCTGCAAAATGCCGCCAGCATATCTACTTTACTTCTTACCACAGATGCCATTGTGGGCAAGATACCAGAAAAGAAAAAGACGCCTCCCATGCCGCCAGGGGGGTACGGTGGGTACGGAGATATGTATTAATAATAAATTAGGAAATTTTCTTAATTTTGCGTTTTTTTAATAAAAAACCCCGTGCATGCACGGGGTTTTTCATTGATAGCTTCACAATTCATATGCCTTTTTGCATGAGTTAAAAGTCAAATACCTTTAAACCTCTTGCACTTGAAAGCAAAAATTGTTATATTAATTTAGTTTTCGTGCAAAATATGGAGGTGTATACCTTTTATGTCGGCAAATTATAATAGCATTAATTACAAGGCTGACGCTAAAGAGAGTAAACTGGAAAAGCTCTTTGCGGAATTTTTTGCCTTTAACAAAAATATTCCTACCCATTCGTCAACCCCATGGCAGCCTCCTACGGACGTCTATGAAACTCCCAATGAGATAGTAGTAAAGATGTCCTTGCCGGGGACCAAATCAGATGAAATTCGTGTTTCCTTTTCCAAGGATGTACTCACCATCAGTGGTTTTACAACTGATACTTCGGTACACGAAAAGATATCTTTTTACCAAGTAGAAATTCGTTATGGGTATTTCGAGCGAAGTATTTTTATTCCCAAACCCATTGATGTGAACGATATACAAGCCACGTATAAGGATGGCTTTCTCCATATCGTTTTGCCTAAGGCAAAGCAGCAATCATCTAAAAAACTTTCAATAAAAATTAATTTTCATCAGTAAAATGATGTGAGAAATTATGACAGATAATGAGGGCAAAGACCTATCGGAAGATAGAGATATGTCGGATCTGGAATCTAATACAGAGGGTGGAAACAAGGAAGAAAGGCTGAGGGTACCGAAGGAGATGCCTGTCCTTCCAGTCAAGGACACGGTAGTTTTTCCCGGTATGGTGACTGCTTTGAGTGTTGTTACCGAAAGGGATATTAAACTTTTGAACCATGTCTTGGCCGCAAACCGATTCCTGGCACTTGTGGCTCAAAAGGAGAAAGATCTCAAGGTGGTAAAACCATCAGATTTGTATGATTATGCCACGGCGGCCGTTGTGCTCCAGATGCTTCGCATGCCCGATAACTCGGCAAAGATGCTGGTGCAAGGTGTAAGCAGGATCAAGATCGATGAATACACTCAAACAGATCCTTATTATAAGGCCAAGGTTACTGTGCTTGAAGATATTATTGAAAGTGATATGGAAACCGAGGCCCTGGCAAGAAATGCCGCGGATCAGTTTATTCGTATAATATCACTGGCACCGTCCTTACCGGAAGAGCTAAAAATAGCAATTGTCAACATTGACAGTCCAAGCCGTTTGGCAGATATGATTGCATCTCACCTGAATATCAGTGTGGCAGAAAAACAACAGGTGCTCGAAGCCATCAATGTAAAGGCGCGATTACAGAAGGTAACTGCTTTAATCACCAACGAAATGGAAGTTTTGGAAATGGCCACAAAGATACAGTCGCAGGTAAAAAGCGAGATGGAAAAGGGACAAAGGGAATATTACCTGAGGCAGCAACTGAAGGCGATTCAGGAAGAATTGGGTGAGGGAGACGAGCGTGCCGTTGAGGTCAAAGAACTAACCAAAAAGATCGAAGAGGCGAAAATGCCTCCAGAAGCGAAAAAAGAGGCTGAGCGGGAATTAAGCCGGCTTGCGAAAATGCCCTCCGCCTCGGCGGAATATACCGTTTCCAGGACGTATCTCGACTTATTGGTCTCTCTTCCGTGGGCAGTTACCACAACGGATAACCTGGACATTCAAGTGGCCCGTAAGGTATTGGATGAAGACCATTACGACTTAGAAAAGGTCAAAGAGAGGATTCTGGAATATCTTGCAGTTCGAAGATTAAAACAGGACATGAAGGGCCCCATTTTGTGTTTTGTTGGCCCACCTGGCACCGGAAAGACTTCTGTAGGGATGTCGATTGCCCGTGCCATTGGCCGAAAGTTCGTGCGCATGTCGCTTGGTGGAGTACGAGACGAAGCCGAAATTAGAGGTCACCGGCGTACATACATTGGTGCCTTGCCCGGGCGCATTATCCAGGGTTTGAGAAAGGCGGGATCCAATAATCCGGTATTTATGCTTGACGAGATTGACAAACTGGGCGCCGATTTTCGGGGAGACCCTTCTGCGGCATTGCTGGAGGTGTTAGATCCAGAACAAAATTATGCATTCTCAGACCATTACCTGGATGTTCCGTTCGACCTTTCCAAGGTAATGTTTATTACCACAGCAAATCTCTTGGACCCCATTCCTCCAGCGCTTAAGGATCGAATGGAGGTACTGGAACTTCCTGGATATACAGCAGATGAAAAGGTATTCATCGCAAAACAGTTTACGATACCCAAGCAATTAAAGGAACATGGTCTCACAAAAGAACAAATTACCATCGAGGATGACGCTATTAGGGCAATCATCAGTGATTACACGCGTGAGGCAGGGATCCGCAATCTCGAACGCGAAATTGCCCATATTTGTCGGAAGGCGGCCAAAGACATTGCATCCGGCGAAAAAAAGTCTGTGACCGTAACGGCCGATCAGCTACACAACTTATTAGGGCCTATTAAATTTTTCTCAGAAGTTGCGGAACGGACTTCTGAAGCGGGTGTAGCGACGGGTCTTGCCTGGACACAGGCCGGTGGAGACATCCTCTTTATTGAGGCCACCCTCATGCCTGGCACAGGGAAACTCCTGCTGACAGGGCAGTTGGGTGACGTCATGAAGGAATCGGCGCAGGCAGCCATGAGTTACATTCGGGCTAAATTAACGAAACTGGGGATTACCTTCAAGGATTTTAATAAATACGATTTTCACATCCATATCCCCGCAGGTGCTATTCCTAAGGACGGGCCTTCTGCCGGTGTAACAATGGCCATGGCACTGATTTCCCTCCTGAAGGAAACACCAATTCTTTCCAACGTAGCCATGACGGGGGAGATTACACTGCGTGGACGTGTTCTGCCGGTTGGCGGTATCAAGGAGAAGGTCCTTGCGGCCAAACGGGCAGGAATCACCACCGTTATCTTGCCAAAACGAAATGAAAAAGATTTAGTCGAGGTGCCGGAAAATGCCAAGAAAGAGATGAACTTCGTATTTGTAGAAAAGGTGGATGAAATGTTGCCGGTCGTCTTCGGACTAAAAGAACCGGAAAAGAAAAAGAAAAGGATTTTTAGCAAGGTTTAGTATAATAGTTTATGCCACCAAGGCACAAAGCCACAAAGTAAAAATAGTTGAGGTAGTTCATATGGATATAGCAATTAAGAAACAGGCAAAGGAAGCGATTGAAACTCTTTCTGAAAATAAAAACTCTTAAAACCACTGATTGCTCAGATTATACAAATGATTAGAAATCTGTGGTTACTTTTTCAATATGTTAAAAATTGGAATCGTCGGTGCTACGGCTTATACCAGCCTTGAGCTCATAAAAATCCTCTTGCGCCATCCAGAGGCAAAGATTACCTATCTCGGCGTACGACGAACTGACCGTCCCAGGATATCAGATATATTTCCTGCCTTAAAGAATCTGCTCGATTTGCCATGTGAGACCATAGAGCAGAAAGAAGTTCCCGAAAACATTGACCTCGCCTTTATTACATTACCACCAACCATTTCTATGCAATACGTTCCTCTCTTTATACAAAGGGGAATAAAGGTAATAGATTTCAGTGCCGATTACCGTTTTCGTGACAAATCGCTTTATGAAAGATGGTATAAGACGCAGCATACGGACAGCAAGGGAATAGAAACATCCGTGTATGGGCTTCCGGAGCTTTTCAGGGAGGAAATCAAAAAGACCAATCTGGTAGGTAATCCAGGCTGCTATACTACTGCAACCATATTGGCCCTGGCCCCATTACTCATGAAAGGGCTTGTCTTTCCGGAAGATATTATTGTAGATGCAAAGTCGG
>JBKBTA010000111.1:0-9521 GCA_046291035.1 Candidatus Brocadia sp. | reverse complement strand
GTCATATCACCTCACGATGATACCCTGTCTTTCTGCCCATACGGATTGCTCCATTGTATGTGCATAGGTACAAACTTTTCTACGTGGATTAAGCACGCAGAAATGGTATTTTCAACCGCTCAGGTATTCCATACTTCAAGGCACACCATTCTTGACTTTAGCGTGGATGAAGAATTCTCAGCAGGAAGTTCTCTTCTTTTGTCAAAAATAAAGATTTGACCCCTCGACACTCCTCAAGAAAGCGTATTATAAAACAAATCCAGGTCTTCTTCTCTACGACCTTCACCGCCTATCCATATGGGACGGCCTTTGTCTAAATCGCTGACACAGGTCATATAGGTATGCCCCTTACGGATAGAAATTTCGTCTATTCCTATGGCTCTTAGCCTGGTGATTTTGCCAAAATGATTAACAAGCTCGTTCATATAGTTTATTTCTATTTGCCTGACTTGATACCAGCTAAGCCGTTCCAGTTCAGCTACTCGCTTTACCGTAAGTTCACGACAAAGGCGGTATTCAAACTCAACGTATATCCTGAATGAACCGCTGGAAAGGTCTCTTGTCCGTTTGATTTCTCTATCGTAATATGTCTTCGATGGTGTGTGACAAACAGAACAAACGGTTTTTTTTGACGGCGTTCCAGTTTGATGACCCTTGCATACGGGTCACCATAGACGCCAGTTAATTTACTTCGTGCTCGAAATCCATGTTGGGAATATAATTCTGATAAGGTTTTACAGGTTTTCATGAATGCTCCTTTCTCTTGTCAGAGTAGTATACCTACTCGTGACAACTTTTTGGAGTTCTATTTTACCTGAAACCCCTTACTTTTTATGGTGTTGAGAAAGAACTATTATGAAAATTTACCCACATAAAACTTAGAAGACCCATTATTTGCAAGTTACTAAAACACAAAACTTTTCCGACTCGTTCGGGTTAGGTTTTTGTGTTTTCTATCCGATTGTCAACTACTGTTTTGTCTACGATTCTAATAATTCCTTTACCACATTATCTATGCTTTCAAAGGCTTTTTGGGCTTGCAAAATGGAATCTTTTTTAGGACTATTACCGGTACACAGGGACAGCGGCTTTTCCCCACATCTGCGACAACATAATTGGGCAATGGGTTTGTGCCAATGAGAAGAACCAGATCAGTAAAGGTATGCATGGATGACCCCTTTGTGCAAGGTGGTAGAATGAACACATACGTTAATTCCCCGAATCCATTGTCAGAATTTTATATCTATTTTGAGGAAAAAAACAAGACAAAAATTGATAGATACCGTCTCTTCATCAAGTGTATCTGCATTAGTGAGAATCTTCTCAACAAATTACGTTTGACATCTCATTCGAATATGTGATACCTTGAATTTTTTATTGTCCAAAGATAATTTAATTATAAGTGTATTTGTGTTGCGAAAAAACCGGTCATTTAATGGCGAGAACCCTTTTGAAAGGAGTAAAGAAATGAGGTACAGAAGTATATTCGTTATTGCAGTTATGCTGCTTTTTTGTTTTTGTGGGTCAGTCGGATTGGATTACACAAGTGTTTATGGAGACGGCAGTCATGGTGATCATGGCAATATGCATGGTAGGGGCAAAACTGGAATAAGTGGGGTGGTCAGTTCAGTTTCCGGGACTACCATCTCAATCCTCAATATGGATATAGACGCAAGCGTTGCTGAGGTGGTATTAAAGGATTGTGATGCCTTACTGAATATTGACGACATTGTAGAAGGCGATATAATCGAGGTAAAAGGGAATATGAAGGATGGGGCGTTTATGGCCAGTGTAATTAAAATAGAGGGGGGGGCGGGAAGCTGGAGGGAACTGTGGAGGCTGTAGACAGTGATAGTATTACACTTATGGGTCAAGTGATAGATATTACTACCGTCAAATGTATCAAAGGGAAACTCACGGTGGGGAAAAAAGCCAGGGCCTACGTGAGGAACTCGGACACTGGTTTAACAGCCCTTGTCGTCAAAACTACTGGAATGATGGAACACTAACCTATAGTAACCACTACCGATCGGAATAACGGCATATATAATATTTTGGCTGGAAAATACTGCGGTTTTATCTACGGTAACACCAAAGTGAAGTAATTAAGATATGGGCATTTTAACCTGAAAGAAAATAGAAAGGAGATAATGAGATGAATAGTATTTTACGAACGGCATTAGTCCTTACCTTTGTTGTTGGTTTCTGTGGCACGTATACCAGTAAAGGGCTATGGGCATGTGAAGGTTGTAATGAAGTAGGTGAATATCCGGTTCAAAAAAAGGCAGACGTAAAGGGTGAAAAAGTCGAAGCGGTAAAAGACCCTGTATGCGGTATGGAGGCTGGTGATATCAAAAAGGCACCTAGGGAAGAGTACAAAGGAAAGGTTTACTACTTCTGTGCGGAACATTGCAGAAAGACCTTCAAAAAAGACCCAGGGTCTTATATAAAAGAAAAAACACAATCTGGTGAAAATCCAGGCCAAAAGCATTGATGTGCGTATCTCAAAACAATCCAATTATAGAAACATAAGAGAATAAAGAACGACTGGTTTGACGGCCATGATGGTAATTGAGGTTATAGAATGTATTTACTTAAAAATAGTAAGCGGAAGACCTCCCCCCCTCCTTCACAAGGAGGGGGAAGAGGGGAAGTTATAACTCGAAGGAGGTATCTTCGATGAAGTCACTGATCGTTTCTCTGTTTTGCTTGGTTTCAATGGGTATTGTTGTTTCGGAAATACTTGCAGAAGAACAGCCAGGTTCCATGCCGGTAGCCCTCAGCGAGCAAACGCAACTCTGTGTATTGTGTCACAAAATATACACTCCTGGAATCGTAGAAGACTGGCTTACAAGCAGACATTCAAAGGTCACGCCGGAAACGGCTCTTGCAAAACCTGTTCTTGAACGGAGGATCTCAAGCGATATAATTCCAGAAGCCTTCAGGTCCGTTGTCGTTGGCTGTTTTGAATGCCACGGACAGAACGCTCCTGCTCACAAGGACAACTTTGATCACTTTGGATTTAAGATCAATGTTGTTGTTTCACCAAATGACTGTAAGACTTGCCACGCCGTTGAGGCGGATCAATATTCCGTTAGTAAAAAAGCCCATGCGCTGGACAATCTTCAGAAGAATCCTCTCTATCATACCTTTGTTGAAACAATTCAAGGCTTAAAAGAAATCAGAGATGATAAAATAATCCCTCTCAAGGCATCCGATCATACAAAATCTGAAAGTTGCTACGCCTGTCATGGTACATTAGTTACAGTAAATGGAATGAAGAAGATGTCGACTGATATTGGGGACATTGATGTTCCGGATCTTGCCAACTGGCCAAATCAGGGGGTAGGAAGGATAAACCCCGATGGAAGTCTGGGGGCATGCACATCGTGTCATGCAAGGCATAGCTTTTCAATCGAGGTCGCCAGAAAACCTTACACCTGCTCACAATGCCATCTCGAACCAGACGTACCTGCGTTTGACGTCTACCTGGAAAGTAAACACGGAAACATTTTCCTTTCAAGGCAGAATGAATGGAACTGGACGAATGTCCCCTGGATAGTTGGTAAGGATTTTCAAGCGCCAACATGTGCCACCTGCCATAACAGCCTTTTAACTACTCCTGGTGGCAAGGTGATCGTGCCTCGCACTCACGATTTCGGCTCCAGATTGTGGGTCAGATTATTTGGGCTTATTTACTCACATCCTCAACCTAAGGACGCCAGGACATATCTGATCAAAAACAAAGACGCCCTCCCGCTTCCAACTGCTTTTACCGGAGAGCCCGCTTCTGAGTATCTGATCGGCAAAAGCGATCAAATAATGCGTCAAAGTGAAATGAAGAAAATATGCAGAAGTTGCCACAACATTGACTGGGTAAATCAGCATTTTACCAGACTGGATTCTACGATAGCGGAAACTGACAAGATGAGCCGGACCGCTACACAGCTCATTCTCAAAGCATGGGATGAGGGTTTGGCTGATCCATCAAACCCTTTTGATGAGATGATTGAGCACAAGTGGATAAAACAGTGGTTTTTCTATTCAAACTCGATTCGGTATGCGTCTGCTATGGGTGGTCCTGATTATGCCACATTCAAGAATGGGTGGTGGTATTTAACGACAAACTTACACGAAATGCTGGATTTAATCAAGGCCCAAACGAGATAGAAAATAAGGATAAAATTAACATTGAATAATTTCCCACGACAAAAGAATACGGTTAATGACATAGAAAAGTACGCTTTTGTTTTTTACCATACACTAGCAATAAGTATTAATTAATAATTTATTTAAAATAAATTTATTGACAATTTTGATAGGAAAGGTTACAAATGTGTTTTACGTATGCTAAAAGTTTCTGTTACGAGAGACTTTAGTTACTTTTTGCTCTACATTAAAAAGATAAAGTTGCAGAAGGCGTAATTCAACTTTTAAACTTTTTTAAAGTTTTGAAAGGAGGGTGAGAAAGTATGTTAGGCAAGAAAATTTTTGGAATAGCTGCATCTGTAATTATGGCTGTTAGTATCGTAACCTGGATGGGTAATTTTTCTTATGCCGAAGAAGAACATAAACACCTTGAAAAAGGGCTGGCACCGGAACATAAAACCGTTGAACCACCCATTTGTCCCACTTGCAAAGACGTGCGTGTAAGTCCTGAAAAGGGGCGGACGCTTGCAGCCATGCCCATGGTTTGTCCGGATTGCAAAAACGAGATAGGAGAACTTGCTGTTCATCATTGTGACAAGTGTGGGAAAGATGTCCTTACATGCCCTTTGTGTCAAGCGGCTTCAGCCGAGTTAAAAGCTGCAACTATGGAGGCTAAGTGTCCTAAATGCAAAGAGGTGCGTGTAAGACCTATCAAGGGAAAAACATTGGCAAAGTGGGAAATGAAATGCCCAGATTGTAAGAAAAAGACTCAAGAGTGGTTCATTGAACATTGCGACAAATGTGGAGTGGACTTCCTTGTCTGCCCAATTTGCAAAAAGGAACAAGAGAAGGCTAAAAGATAATTTGGATCATATCTTAAGGTTGGCTGGTTTTTCTAAAAAGACTATTTAAAAGTAACGGCATGAAAACGCAGGCTTACGCAACTGTCTTTGGTTGCGTAAGCCTTTTTGTTTTTAGAGGGATCTTTTTCAGGAACATGCAGGCTTCCTCTCTCTGAAATAGTAAGTTTTTACAAGAAAGTCTTTTGAGTCTTTTAATGTGAAGAAGCAGCCCCATGTGGCGGGTACATGCTTTTGCCTGCCTCATATTTTTTGAACTGATTGAATTCCTCTTCCGCCTCGGCACTCATTCCTTTTAACAGGTAAACTACACCCAGATAATTATGCGCTGTTCCCAGCTTGGGATCTAATTCCAGGGCTTTTTTGTGTGCCTTTATGGCCTCGTCTAATTTTTTCTGCTTGCAATACGTTAGCCCAAGTTCGTTATAGGCTGTAGCAAGGTTGGGATTTAAAGACAGGGCCTTCGTCTGCATCTTAACCGCATCTTCAAATTGTTCATTCATACGATAAACAACCCCCAGACTATAATAGATCATTGGATCATCCGGCTTCAATTCCAGTTCTTTCCGATATATCTCACCAGCCTTATCAAATCTCCCCTGGGTATAGTATGCCTTACCAAGCTTTTCATACGCATTAATCATTGTTGGTTCGAGTTTCAGGGCCTTCTCCCATGCTGCAATCGCTTCATCAAAGCCGCCTTTTTTGATACTTTCCAATCCGTAGTTATAATATTCTGCAGCCGTCATTTTTTCTGGCAGAACGACTTCTTTCTTGACCGCCTGGGTATCAGCTTTTTCTTCATCTGCGACCTCCCTATTCGCTACTTCAACATTTTCAGATGACTCTTTTTTGCCACATCCATATAAAGATAAAAATACTACAGCACCTGCAACTGTTAATATCGGTAAGTTTCTTCCAATCATTCCCATCTTCATTTACTCTCCGGTCAAAATCCTTTTAAATTCTTCCTTATCAACACCAGTTTGTCTTAACATTTCATGAAACAACCATCTCTATTAGCATTCTCATCTCCCAATCTGTTTAAAAATAGGCTATCAAGACATCCTCTGAGCCATGAAAGACGCAATCTCTTTAAATACCGTTTTGTTTTCGACGGGGATCTCGTCAATTGTCTTATAAGCCTGTTTTACCAAATCTTCAGCATAATCCTGGGCGTATTTTGTGGCATGATATTTTTTATATACATCCAGTACCCATTGGATATCGCTATCAGTTGTTTCGTCCCTGGGTTTTAACATGACCTCACGCAAATGTTTCTTATCTTCCACGCTGGCGACTTGTAATGTGTATGCATACAAAAAGCTTGCCTTGCCTTCTTTCACATCGGAACCGATTACCCCCCCACGTCCCTTGCCGTGTGTTAAATCGATTAAATCATCACGGATCTGAAACGCCGGTCCCATCGTCTTTCCAAGCGTCCATATCTTTTCCACAACCTGTTCCGAAACACCCGATACAATAGCTCCCCCAACCATTCCACAGGCAAGATAGTATCCTGTTTTCAGTTCCACCATCCTCATATAGTCATCGACTGAAAAATCTTCGGCGGCCCTTGCGTTGATATCGAGTGCCTGACCCTCCACAGTTTTTTCGTAGGTTGACGTAAGTACCTGCAATAATTTTATCTTCTTTTCCAGCGATATGGGGCTTTCCAATGTAGTTTTATAGGCACATGCAAGGAGATAATCTCCTGCATTAATTGCATTTGCGGTACCATACTTTACCCATACCGTAGGCTGATCACGCCTTACCGTGTCGCCATCCTCAATGTCATCATGGATGAGGAACATATTGTGCATGGTTTCCACGGCAAGGGCAAAATGGATAGCCTCATCAGGATTTCCCCCCAATGCCTCGCAGGTGATCAAGCAGAGTGCTGGCCTTACCCTTTTTCCCCCCGTGCGCATGTGGTGCCATATCGGTTCACTCAAATAATCTTTTCTACTGGGTGGGATAAGTTCTTGTAACAATTCGTCTATCTTTTCCCCGTAGCTCTTAATAGATTCCTCTATGCGCATATCTACCCCTCTTGCATAATTCTATAATATGGCATGGCCGTAATCAGAAAGCAATAGGCAGTAAGCAGTTGACAGTAAGCATTGGAAATTTATCACTTTCTGCCAACTGCCTACTGCTAACCGCTTACTGCCTACTCCTGAATAATGCCTACTCCCTACCCAGGAATTCTCCTGTTCTCGTATCTACCTTAATCACCTCGCCATTATTGATGAACAGAGGAACCTTTACAACGAGCCCTGTCTCTAATTTCGCAGGCTTATAAACATTCACTACGGTATCTCCCTTCATGCCCGGGTCTGTTTCGACAATTTTTAAGGCAACAGACGATGGTAATTCCACCGAAATCGCCTTACCCTCATAGAAGGCTATCTTCACCTGACTGTTTAAGGTCATATAAGGGATGGCGTCTTCAACCACCTCTTTAGGCAATAATATCTGTTCGTAATTTTCTGTATCCATAAAGCAATAATTATCGCCCTCCTTATAAAGGTACTCCATCACCCGGTGCTCCAAGAATACATCCTCTAATTTGTCAGTAGACCGAAATCGTTTCTGAACTACGCTTCCCTGTTTCAGGCTCTTCAGCTTTGCCTGCACCATACCACGCCAGTTTCCCGGGGTCACGTGTTGATAATCAACCACCAAATACAATTCACCGTCCATTTTTATTACGGTACCCCTTTTAATTTCTGTAGCACTTACCAATTTAATAACTCCTCAATAAAATTTTAAAAAAACGTATCTTATACAAATTCTGTCATTACCGTGTCTGCAATAAATAAACCTTTTTCTGTAAGCTTCAGCCTTTCATTTTCATAACTCATGAGACCATCCTTTATTAATCTGTTCATTTGATCCCCAAATTGTTCTTCCAGCTTGTAACCAAACCGTTCGCGAAAATCGGTATTTGATATACCTTGACGTAACCGCAAAGACATAATAACGGTTTCTGATGCAAACCGATCAAGCGGTAAACATTCACGAAAAGATTTTATATTTTTATTTTCATGTATCCCGTCAATATATTTCAATACATCTCTCTCATTTGAAGCCCTTGTCCCATCAATAAAGGAATATGCCCCCGCCCCTACCCCTGTATAACTCTTGTTTTCCCAGTAGACCTGGTTATGAGAACATTCACATCCATCCTTTGCAAAGTTTGAAATCTCATAGTGATTATAACCATTACTTACCAAATGATTGATGGCTGTTTTATACATCTCTAATTCAACAGATTCATCCAGTTTATGAATAACTCCATTCTCCAAATCCGCATTGAGTGGTGTTCCATCTTCATACGCGAGGGCATACGTTGATATATGTTCCGGACTCAATTCAACCGCTATCCTCAAATCTTTTTCCCAGTCATCAAGTGACTGGCCTGGACACCCAAATATCAAATCAACATTAATATTTTTAAACCCATGCTTTCTCAATAAAGCGAAGGCATTTCTGGCATCATTACCGGAATGAATTCGTCCAAGGAGTTTTAATTGGCTGTCCTGAAACGACTGAACACCTAGACTGATGCGGTTCACAAAATATTCTTTTAGCAATGCAACCTTCTCTTTACTCAGGGTACCAGGATTTACCTCCACAGTATATTCCTGTATATTGGAAACCGGGATATAACGAACAACGCTGTGAAGCAGCATTTCTAACTGGGTTTCCGTCAGTATGCTTGGCGTCCCTCCCCCTATATAAACCGTTTTAAATACATATTGCCCTTGTAAAGCGCGTAATTCCACTTCAAGGGCATGGAGATAGCGGTCGATTATTTTCGTTTCCGCGACAATCGAATTGAAATCGCAATATTTACACTTTCTAGCGCAAAAAGGGATATGCATATAAAGGGCATTGGGAAGAGTATCTTTTTTTACTATCATGGTACAACTTTAAAAACATTAATACCTTACGGTTTTCTTCGTTCTGAATACAGCCACATTATTTTGTTTAGTGTCTGTAAGTTCTTTTCGTATAATATTCTTATAGTACCGCAACCTTACGTCAGGATCTTCCAAAACACCTTTAAAGGGCTTCGTGAGATCTTTGTATATAAGTTTAACAGGTATTTCTTTTACCCGCAATCCCATCTTCCATGCCTGCATCCATAATTGCAGTGGCATGCCGTATCCATACTCAGTCAAATGCAATACCTTCAATTTTTCGACCTTATACGCCTTAAAACCACAGAAAGAATCTGTTAAACCAAAACCAGTTATGCGATTTAAAATGCCGGTAATCTTTTTATTAATAAGATACCGTTCCATCGGCACATCTGTGCCTACCTTTATGGGGAAAAAGTATCTCGACCCCGATAAGATGTCGTAATCATAAAATGGAATTTCTTTCAAAAACATTGGAATCTCTTCTGGTTCATGTTGGCCGTCTCCATCAATTGTTAAGAGATAATCATATCTGTTTTTCATTGCATTGGAGAACGCATCTATGATCGCTTTACCATATCCA
>JBKBTA010000110.1:0-9525 GCA_046291035.1 Candidatus Brocadia sp. | reverse complement strand
CACCTATCTTCACCCTTCCCTTGAGCCTATCCTGAAAGAGACCTACGGGGTCATCTTATACCAGGAGCAGGTCATGCGCATTGCCAACCGTTTGGCAGGGTTTACCTTGAATCAGGCCGATAACCTTCGTAAGGCCATGGGAAAGAAAAAGCCCGAGATTATGGCAAAATTCAAAGACCAATTTATCAATGGCGCTGTGGCAAATGGAATCCCGAAAGAAATCGCCATAAGTATATTCGAATTGATGGAATACTTTGCCGGGTACGGCTTCAACAAGTCACATTCTGCCGCCTATGCGGTGATTACCTATCAAACTGCCTATCTGAAGGCAAACTATCCGGTTCAATATATGGTCGCTCAGCTCAGTTGTGAAAAGCAGAACATGGATAAGGTCGTTGACTATATTGAGGACTGCCGTCACATGAATATCGATGTGCTTCCCCCCGATATTAACGAAAGCCAGAATGACTTTACGATTTCCAACGGGAACAAGATACGGTTTGGACTGGGGGCGATCAAGAACGTGGGCGACAAGGCGATCGAGTCCATAATCCAGTCCCGGAACAAGGGGGGGCGGTACACTTCAATCCAGGATGTATGCAAACGGGTCGATTTGCGCGTTGTCAATAAACAGGTCATCGAGTCTTTAATCAAATCCGGATGTTTTGATTCGCTGGATGACAATCGTGCAAGACTCCTTGCCGGACTTGACGATGCTATGGAATTGGGCAGTATTGCGAATAAGGATAGACGCATAGGCCAAAAGTCTTTATTTGATGTATCCGGCAGTTTGAATTTGCCCGGCAGTATAAATTTGCCCGATGCGGAACGATGGTCAGAGAAGGAAATACGCCAGGCAGAAAAGGAAAGCCTGGGTTTCTATTTGAGTTCGCATCCCTTACATGCTTACAAGGAAAAAATCAAACAACTATCCACAGTATCTTCCGCAGAAATCGCTGAACATGCAGAGGGGGAAGAAGTAATTATCGGCGGAATCATCACCAACCTCAAACCAAGTACCACCAAACGGGGTGACCCCATGATGTATATAACCTTAGAAGACATGAAGGGTGCTACTGAATGTGTTGTCTTTAGCAAGGAAATGAAGGCGTATCAATCGCTGTTAAACATAGACGAAGTCGTTTTCATAAAGGGCCAGATCGGTTTCCAGAGCACCGCCCCGTCCGTGAGGATAAAAGAAATTATAGCAGAAAAGGATGCGTTCAAGCGCCTGGTCAAATGCGTAACGATTCGGTTTGATGCATCTGATTTTGAAGAGTCAAAATTAATGCAACTCAGGGAAACTATCAGGAAACACAGCGGTGCATGTCCCCTTTTCTTTGAAATTTCCACGCCTGGTCAAGGTAATGTTCACATCAAAGCCTCCAGTCAGTATTTCGTGTCTGTATCTGATGCCTTCCTGTCCAATACTCGAGAACTTTTCGGCCCCGAATCATGCCAGCTCAATCAGGCAGAACTGCTTGCGATGGTTTGATTTGGCTGGCGATGCCCTGCCCATACATAAAAATTGTATGGATAGCAAGCGTAGGTGCGTCCCGCGCACCAATCTATTATAAAGCATAAAGGATGATGCCAAAGTTAAGCAGGTTGCGAAGAAAGCCTTGGTCAGTTTTTGTAGGGTGGATTAAGGCAGAGCCGAAACCACCAAGGGGGGTGATGGGTGGTAAATCTTTATAGTATTACTCTGTAAAAACTTCTTTTTTTTGTAACACTTTAGTTTTTTGAAAATTGATACACATGGTTTCGTTCAACATGGGTGGCACGGGCAAGCTGGGCTTGCCCGTGGTCGTGTGCGAATGAGTGAATTGAATGCCCCACACGGACAAATAGCGTTTGTCCGTGCCACCAGAAATTAAACTGCAACATATTTTCAAAAAGGTAAATTGCTACCTTTTTTAAGTTATTCAGTAACTAGCCCATTTGTCCGCTTAAGTAGGCAGTAAGCAGTAGGTAGTTGGCAATTTGTAATGGAAATGAACCACTTTTTGCCTACTGCCAACTGTGGACTGTCTGCTGCATCTTTTTGGTTGTGGCGTAGCTGCGCTAGGAGACGGTTTAACATTTCTCATATCGTTTGACCCCTCTCTGGAATTTGGTTGCGGCTTTTCTGTGCCGGAATGACCTTAAAAGTATTTGACCTGCCCTTTTCATTGTGTTAAAATTATTTGTTTAAAATTCATTTTTATCATTCACTATACTCGTTTTTGGATTTTTGGAGAGAAACAAACCTATGGCAGATGAACTTGCATATGCACTGATTACTCCTTATAGTCTTTTAAAAAGCCGTACCGGTGGTATCCTGGGCCGTTTGCTTTCGTTGACAAACTTGGATTTTGTTGGAGCAACCATGTTTGCGCCGAGCGATGCCTTTGTCGATAAATATTGTGCAACCATCGAAGAGCAAGACTGCAAACCGGCATGGAAAAAGGTCATGACTAATTATATCAACAGTAACTTTCGTAAGGTGAACAAGTTTCGAATTACCAACCGAACGGTACTGCTTTTCTTTAAAGGCCCCCGCGCCCTCGAAAAGTTAAAGGACGATGTGATCGGACCTATTACCAGTTTCCAGGGACATACCATCCGTGGGAGCTTTGGAGACTATGTAGAGAGTGCTGACGGCAAAGTCGAATATTTTGAACCGGCTGTTGTGACTGCCGCTGACCATAACACGAATGACAAGCAATTAGCCTTATTTGCTGAATATTTACCAACTGATGGAGGAGTTTTAGAAGATATTGTAAAATTTCCTGAAGGGGTGAAGGCTGAAACGACTCTGGTTATCCTGAAACCCTTTGAGGAACAAAGTCCATTGCCAGGAAATATCATTGATATGTTTTCAAGAACGGGTTTGTTTATTGTGGGGGTAAAGCTTTTGATGATGAGCATTGCTCAGGCTGAAGAATTTTATGGCCCGTTAATAAATATCTTTCGGGAAAAATTAAAACCCAAACCGGAAAAGATCGCGGAAAAGTTGAAAGAAAGCTTTCAATCCATCTTTACCTTTGAAGTGCCAAATACGATTATTAGCAGCCATGCGGAACAACTGGCAGAACAACTGAAAGACATGAATGCCATGCATGAATTTAACAAGATCGTTCAATACATGACGGGGTTAGATCCTGAAAAAACAAGCCTGGCTGATAAGAAAATACCGGGAACTGCCCGTTGCCTCGCCCTGTTATATCGCGGACCGGATGCCATTTATAAAATACGAAATATTCTTGGCCCCACCGATTCGAAGAAGGGAGAGCCCGGCAAGGTACGGAGGATTTACGGGGAGGATATCATGAAAAATGCAGCTCACGCCTCGGATTCCGTGGAAAACGCCGAACGCGAGCGAAAGATTATTGGCCTGTGGGACAATAAAGGTCCCTGCGAACTGAAAGAAATGATCGAAAACTATTTACGGTCAAAGTAGAGAAAGTAAGCATGCTTATACAGAAGATAAACGTAGGGCCTTTGCAGGTATGCTGCTATGTTGTTATTGACAAGAATTCTGCTGAGGCAATGATCATTGATCCTGGTGCAGAGGCAAAGACAATTATCACGTTTCTGAAAAAAAGGCATCTGCTTCCCAGGATTATTGCAATTACCCATGGGCATGGGGACCACATCGGCGCCAATGCCGAACTGAAAGAGGCTTTTCCTGATATCCAAATCTGTGTGCACGAAGAGGACCAGGATATGCTCCCTTACCCGGCAAAAAACCTTTCCATCCTTGCCGCTTTTTATGGTGGCACAACGGTACGATCACCTTTGGCAGACCGATTACTGAAGGATGGAGATACTGTTACGGTCGGCAGATGCACATTTGAAATAATTCACACCCCCGGGCATACTCCCGGCGGGATATGTTTATACAGCAAAAATCGAGAGAACGGAACCCCTCCCGTGTTGTTTTCAGGAGACAGTCTTTTCAAAGAAAGTATCGGCAGAACAGATTTTCCGGGTTGTAGTCAGGAAAGACTCATTCGATCCATTAAAGAGCGATTATTTGTACTTGACGAAAGAACGATTGTATATCCTGGCCATGGTCCATCGACAACGATTGCGGAAGAAAAGAAAAATAATCCTTTTATTACTGAGGTAACTTTATATGGTTGAAAGAAGAGAAAATATAAAAGAATTATTTATCGAAGAAGAGATGAAGGATTCGTATCTGAGTTACGCCATGAGCGTCATCATGAGCCGCGCGCTTCCAGATGTGAGGGATGGACTGAAACCATCGCAGAGACGTATCCTAGTTGCCATGAATGACCTCGGACTGGGCCCCCGCTCTAAATTCAGAAAGTGCGCCAAGATTGCAGGCGACACAACGGGTAATTACCATCCCCATGGAGAGCAGGTGGTCTACCCTACCCTCGTCCGCATGGCGCAGGATTTTAATTATCGTTATCCCCTGATAGAGGGACAAGGGAACTTCGGTTCCATCGATGGAGACCCACCAGCGGCAATGCGTTACACAGAAGCGCGCATGACAGAAGCTACCATGGTCATTATGGAAGATTTAGAGAAGGAAACCGTTGACTATGTGCCCAATTATGACGATACACGGATGGAGCCGGTTGTCCTTCCCTCGAAATTCCCCAATTTACTGTGCAATGGCTGCTCCGGTATAGCGGTCGGGATGGCCACAAGTATACCACCACATAATGTTAATGAAATTTGCGATGGAATTGTTGCGGTTATTGACAATCCCGAGATCACCATTGATGAATTAATGAAGATCATCAAGGGACCTGATTTCCCCACGGGGGCGCTCATCTGTGGTACCGAAGGTATCAAAGAAGGCTATCGGACCGGTCGCGGGACAATCACCGTACGGGCACGGGCGCACATCGAAACGTCCAAGAGCGGGAAAAAGAGCATTGTCGTGACCGAGATACCCTATCAGCTTAACAGGGACAACATCCTGGAACGAATTGCTGAATTAGTGCGGGAAGAACAACTGAAAGGCATTGCGGACATCCGTAATGAAAGCGATCGGGAAGGGAGCCGCCTGGTTATTGAACTGAAGAAAGGTGAGGACGAAGAAGTTATTTTAAACCAGCTTTATAAACACACCAAACTCCAGGACAGTTTCAGTATCATCATGATTGCCCTGGTCAACAACCGGCCGGAAACACTCAACCTGAAACAGATGTTGAGCTACTATATTGAGCACCGAAAGGTCGTTATCGTACGCAGAACAAAATATTTGCTGGAGAAGGCACAGGCAAGGGCACATATCCTGGAAGGGTTACGGATCGCACTCCAGCATATCGATGAAATTATCCGGTTAATCAAGACCTCCGAATCTGTAGAAAGTGCCCGTCAGGGACTTATGAGTAAGTTTTCCCTATCAGAACTTCAAGCCAACGCCATCCTGGACATGAAACTCCAGAGGTTGACGGGACTCGAACAGGGAAAGATCGAGGAAGAATATAAAAAATTATGTGCCGATATCAAAGAATATCAAGCTATCCTTGCCAATGAAAAGCTGGTGCTGGATATTATTAAAAAAGATATCGGTGAAATTAAAGAACGTTTTGGCGATAAACGCCGTACGGAAATTGTCAGCGCTGCCACTGAGTTTAATATAGAAGACCTCATTGCAGAGGAAAGCAATGCCGTTATTATTACCCATGAAGGATATATAAAACGGTTACCTCTCACATCCTACCGGAGACAACATCGCGGCGGTAAGGGAGTTGCGGGCGCCGACATGAAAGAGGGAGATTTCATAGAACATTTATTTGTAGCATCGACACATGACTATATCCTGTTTTTTACCGACCAGGGCCGGGTTTACTGGCTAAAGGTTTACGATATTCCACAGATGGCCAGAACGTCCAAAGGACGGGCGCTCATCAATTTGCTGGAATTAAAAGAAGGCGAAAAGGTAACTTCTCTAATTCCCGTGAGAGATTTTGACGAACGGCAACTGGTCATGGCGACCAGCAACGGCATTATCAAAAAGACCGTGCTAAGCGCATATGGTAACCCCAAAAAGGGTGGAATTATCGCTATCAATCTGGATGAAGGGGACAAGCTGATTGGTGTTAAATTAACGAACGGTAAACAAGACATCATCCTTGGTACCGAACAGGGGAAGGCCATGCGTTTCTCCGAAGAAGATGTAAGGACCATGGGGCGTGTGACTCATGGGGTGAAAGGGATTACGCTTAAGGAGAATGACAAGGTCAGGGATATCGTGATTGTAGACGAGAAAGCCTCCCTCTTGACTGTCTGCGAAAATGGTTTTGGCAAGCGTACCGATTTTGCAGAATATCCCGTTCATCATCGGGGCGGACAGGGTGTTATAAATATTAAAACCACCGATAGAAACGGCAAGGTTGTGGCGCTAATTGATGTAAGAGACGAAGACGAATTGATCATGATTACGGCGTGGGGAAAGGTTATGCGTACATCAGTTAATACCATTCGCGTCATCGGAAGAAATACACAAGGGGTGAAGCTTTTTTCCATAGAAGAGGGAGATAAACTGGTTTCCGTTGCGCGTGTTGTTCCAGAAGAGACAAAAGCTGGAGAGGATGCTGAAGAAACCTTAAAGGGAGAAACAGAGAAAGAAGAAATAGTTGAAGAAGGTACTCAAGAAAAGACTGAAGAATAAAGCACCTAATTTTAATGTTAAGGAATTTCAAAGCTGCGATTGTAGAGAGACGAGCCTCGTCGCTCTACATTGAGAAAGTCGCCGAAGGCCTAATTTAACCCTGAAATATCCGATCTTACCCGGCAAAATATTCGTGCGGTTTCTTATCGAAACAACCATTCCTCAAATTCAAATTCCTGATTCTGTTTGGTTCACTATAAACACGAATAAAAGATAATTTTGATGGATCAAAAATATCCCATATCAGCCTGCATTATCACTTTTAACGAAGAATCTCGTATTCGTGATTGCCTTGAGAGTGTAAAGTGGGTGGATGAGATTATTGTGGTGGATTCATTCAGTACGGATAAGACGGTTGATATCTGCAGGGAATATACCGAACGGGTATATCAAAGGGCATGGCCTGGAAATATTGATCAGAAGAACTACACCATTGGTTTGGCAAAGAACGATTGGATCCTTTGTTTGGATGCCGACGAAAGGCTCTCTCCGGGACTTATCGGAGAAATCCAGGAGGCTGTTCATAACCATGGAGATATGATGGGATTCTTTTTCCCCCGACGCAGTTTCTATCTCGGCCGGTGGATTTATCACGGGGATTGGTATCCTGATTATCAACTGCGGCTCTTCAAGAAGAGTAGCGGCAAGTGGCAAGGCACAAATCCCCATGGGCGGGTGATCGTCGATGGGAAGACCGGCTACATGAAGCATGATATGAACCATTTTAATTACAAAAACTTTTCCCATCAACTGAGAACCATTGATAACTATTCCAGTATTTTTGCTGATGTTATGGTCGAACGGGGCAGGGGTTTTAGTCTGTTTCAATTAATTTTCAGACCCCTCTATAAATTTATCAAAGTCTATATTATAAAGCGGGGTTTTTTAGATGGACTCCCTGGATTTATCCTGGCAATCTCGAATGCCTTTTATATTTTTGTGAAATATGTGAAACTCTGGGAAAAAACGCATCCTGCTCCACCCCCCCACTGAGACAATGACGTAAAAGAACCATAAAAATAAATTAGAAATAGGGTCTGCTTCCCGGTAGTTATTTGTTGGTCTCGCCTACATGAGTGTTTAGAATTTCAAACTTTTGTGATTCCCCTTTAAAAAGAGTGGTAAGGGGTGTGTAAGAATTCCTTTAACACACCCCGGCCCTATGGTAGGTCAGGCGTCCTCGCCGGACATTATGATGACAAGCGTCCCCGCTTGTCCCTTACCAATGAGGGGAGCTTAAAAGTCGTTGCCACAGGCAGCCTAACTCGTTAATATTCACTATAAAAGGACAGTATTCATCAAATGTCCACCATGAAAAAACTATACGACTCCATCTTGCCTCATATCTACGCATTCTTTGGGAGAACGTATCTGCCCTATTTCCCATCTAAAATTTCTATTGAATCAGGAAACTTGTGCAATCTGCGTTGTCCTCTGTGTCCCACAGGACAGCAGGATAAGAGCGCCAGGAAGGGGTTCCTTTCTTTCGATGTGTTTAAGAAGGTGATAGACGAAATAGGGCAGAACCTCACCATGATCCGTTTGTATAATTGGGGAGAACCATTGCTCAATAAAGATTTCCTAAGGATGGTTCATTATGCAAAAGATCGTGGTATCGATTTGAAGATCAGTACAAACCTTTCCATGAAGATAGAAGATACCGCAATTGAGGAGTTATTAAAGGCAGATCTCGAAAAGATCTATATCTCCTGCAACGGGGCAAGCAGTGCCACCTATCTAAAGTATCATATCGGTGGAGATTTTGAGCTGGTTATGGGCAATATGAAAAGATTGGTTCAGAAGAAAAAAGCGATACCCGGATGCCGTACCAAGCTTGTCTGGTTGTTTCACGTCTTCAAACACAATGATCACGAAATAGATACGGCAAGGAAACTTGCTCAAAAAATTGGAATCACAATCAAGGTATCCAAAATGAGACCCGATATGGGCAAGGAAGTCTTCGAAACAACCCAAAAGGCACTGGAAAGAGACAAGGAATGGATACCCGACAATCCCGAATATACGGTCGTGTGAACAAAAACGCAGAAGCGGATAGGTTGCTTGCTTCCATGGACAGAGACAATGATAAATTGGGATGGCAGCGTATTACCCTGTTGTGCGGTGTACAGTGAAAGATACGCCTTTGGAAACATCCTCGAAAATTCTTTTACAGAAATCTGGAATAATGAGATGTACATCGCGGCCCGGAAAGAGATTTTGGGGATTAAAAATGACAAAGAAACAATTTGCCATATATGCAAAAGAAGCGGATATCTGCACGGGGGATAATTCAATTTACGATTTTGGATTCTGGTTCTTTAATGCCTTTTGTTTACTTTCTCTATTGTTGTTGCCATATAAATTCTGCGCTGGTGAAACACTGCATAAAGAAGGCAAGACGGATGCACGGGCCTTGTGGACGTATATGACCGTGGAGAATCCATACCAGAACTACCCCACATGGCCTGGCAAAGAAGGCTTTTACGAAAGTACCATGCCTCCGGGTAATATCCTTAAATTATATGTAAATGACCTTGCATTGAATACCATTGTGAATAAAAGAGGCGTGTTTCCTGATGGTTCACTCCTGATCAAAGAAAACTATACCGATGATAGAAAGTTATTTTTAATTACGGTAATGTATAAGGCAAAAGGCTTCAATCCAGCAGGACATGATTGGTATTGGATAAAATATAAACCGGATGGAGAAGTACGCCTGGAAGGTAAGGTCGATGCGTGTATTAACTGCCATGTAGGGGTGGCAAATAATGATTATGTGTTTACGGGCAGTATAAAATGAGTTTTTCCAGATAGTACTGTGGAAAAGAATAACCACTTTTAATTAAGCCTTCGGCAGCTTGAGCCTTTTAAATGCGCTGTGGGTAGGA
>JBKBTA010000109.1:0-9534 GCA_046291035.1 Candidatus Brocadia sp. | reverse complement strand
ATGGCAGATACCATGATCGATTTAGAGATAAATCAACCTTATCCTGTGAAAGTAGTCCTTGATCCCATACAGGAAAATAGCCCATTCTGGCGCCCTTATATGCGGCGACACAAGCAGAACCTTCCCTATCAATACCACAATGGAGGCATATGGCCATTTGTTGGTGGGTTTTGGGTAATGCTGCTTGCGAAATTAGGCAGGAAAGGGCTTGCGTGGAAAGAACTGGAACGGTTTGCCTCAGCAAATAAGGTCAATAACTGGGAATTCAATGAATGGCTTCACGGAATGACAGGTAAACCAAGGGGTATGGCAGGTCAATCCTGGAATGCGGCGATGTTTATACTGGCGTTTCATGCCCTGCGGGATAATGTTCGTTTATAGTAATTTTGTAACAATTTAGCTCTTTGAAAATGTCTTCAGTATAAATAATGTCATATTGAAAACGATACCTCCAATTGTCGAGTACTTTGGCAACTTTGTATCTTATTTTGCAAAACCATTGGTATGTGCTGTTATTATTTCCATATGTTTGCTGCTCCTGCTCATTAACTACTCTTATTATGCAGCCAACATTCATTTTTATCTTTATTCTGTAATTGGCAGCATGTTAAATCATGCCATATCAGCTGTCAAACAGAATGTAAACCAACGTAACGCTTCTTTCATTTCCATTTCCTTTATGGGGATTTTATCATCATCAAATGATTGTGTCAAATCAATCCGTTACATGGTTATCACTTCCCCCATTCCTTCCTCTTCCACCCCAGTAACATATCGGTGTATTCTCCATGTTTCCAAAAGGGATAGGCGGTGTGCTTGATGCCTAATTTCTCTTCGATCTCTGCAAAGCGTTTGAGTTTAGTAGCCTCGTCCTTGATCTGCGTTAGCCAGCGATCCTGCGCCCATTCCCAATATCCATAGATGGGACTGTAATAGGCATTGTGGGCCTTGGCTTTATAAATTGAGCCAATGATATCCACCAACATCTCGTAGGTTAATCTCTCTATATTCGAGACATTGTATTTTCGCATTTCTCCTTTCCCCGGCAATAAGCTAAAGACGTTATGGCCTCTGGAATCAGGAGCGAGGTCATTGGGCATGGGGTCGATGAGATTGTCATTATATAAGGCCATTACGATACCCATCGCCTCACGATATTTGGTAAAACTCAGCTTTACTGCCTCGTCCATGGCCTCCAAATGGTCTCTGGCAAATCGCGGGGAATGGCAGCCCTTGCAGGTATTGATCCATGCATCACGCGTTGCCTTGTACCGATAAGCCCCCCGATCTACCAGGGAAGTACCCATATACGTGTAAACGGTTGACGTCCTGATAACATTGTGTTCTCCTTCGGGCATATGACAATAGGCGCAGGTCGGGACGACGTAATTATTTGCATTCAGTGGCCTTGTCCAATCCCAGGTCTGCCCTTCTCCCTGGTAAACCATGCCGTGATATGACTGCATGTACATCTCATACTCATATTGTTCCGGGCCAGAATGGCATACCCCACAACTGGTGGGTTTTCTCGCCTCAGCCGTAGAAAAACGATGTCGTGTATGGCATCCATCACACCGGTTTTCAGCAATGGCGTGGCAGGCAAGACAGGCAGTCGTTTCTTCGGCAGGTTTCTCCATCTGGCATCCCTGATCTATTAGCTCCAGATGATAGGCGTGGGCGTGGGAACCCCGGCCACCCTCACGATGTCCCTTGAGTTGCTTCTCGTGGCATTCACCACACAGGGTATAATCAGGCATCATAAGTTTTTCGTGGTTTTTTCCATGACACCGGTCGCAACCAACGACCTCTTTGCCTTCGGGTGGCGTTCCATGTTTACTTTGTTTCCATTGGGTTACAATGCCAGGGTTTTCCAAATTATGACAGGTGATACATTGTTCGTTGGTAAATTCTCCCGTTACGGTACTGCCGGGATGGAAGTTTTCAGAGTTAAAATAATACGACGGGTCATACCATCGGATAATGGGTAGGAATTTATAGAGTTGCCCGAACTTTCCCTTTCCCGGAAAGAGTTCTTTGGGACCTGTGTAATAGCTTGCAAGACCACCCGCGTTATAAACATCACCTGAATCGTCCGGGCCCGCCTTTTCTCCCAGGAGGTCTGCCATCTCATGGCGGAATCTCATGTTGCCTAATATTCTCCTTGGTGTGGCAGTTGTCTTGATTGCAGGTGTTTCAAGGGCTTGAGGACTGACATCCTTTAATTCCCAGGCAAAAGAGAGGGATAAAATACGGGGCATAAAAAACGTGTTAATAAAAAGAAGGATGGTGAGGGAAAATGGGTTTGTATAACGATAAATTTTGCTCATATGTTGATTTCTCCTGATATGAAATGGTAGCCTTATCCTTGCTTGATGTTTCGGTTTGTTCCCGCACAGAAACCCGTGTGCATCGTCATGCTGTTTTGTTTCGATGCGAGGACCTGCCGAAACATCAAAACATTTTCATGGTTTCAGGGTGCCGCCTTAGCGATTTGATGACTATGATGAAAAAATTTGTCAAGTAGCTACTTGAGTACGGTTTTCATTTGAGAAATCATTGCCCTGGCCTCTTCAAGAGCGGCTTCCTTCGTTGTGATGGTGCCGTCGAGTTGTTCGTCTTCAATTTTTGTCAAAATATCTCTAAACAGGGGGCCTGGTTTGAGCCCCATGGCAATGAGGTCATGGCCGGTAATGAGTGGTTTGGGCTTGACCTCTTCGTGACTCAGTTTCCTGAACATCTCCTGACAGTAATGGTAGTCCGATAGGTCACCGCAGCTCGAAAGGGCATCAATCCTGCATAACTCCGCCAGTTCTGGATAACCTTCGTTTGCGAATAGTCTCTTCAGTTTGTTCAGTCTCATCTTTTGGGCATCTTTAAAATACAGGTGCTTCAGGACAAGCCAGACAATCCGCTCCTTTTCGGCATTAGAGGTCTTCAGCCGGTCACAAATCCTTGCAGCCATGTCCGCACCAACTTTTTCATGCAGATTGAACCGAATTCGATCCAACTCCTCAAAGGTAACGGTCTTGCCGATATCATGTAACAGTACTCCCATGGCTAAGGTAAACGACGGTTTTCCCATCCCCTGTTCAGTGGCAGGGGCAAGCTTCGATAGGCATAAAAGGGTGTGGACGAAGACGTCTCCTTCGGGATGAAAATTTTCGGGCTGTCGCACACCTTTCATGTTGGATACCTCTGGTAGTATCTCATGCAAAAGGTGGAGTTCGTCCAGCCGTTGAATACCGATATGGGGATTAGGACCGGTTAATATCTTTTCCAGTTCTTCCCGTATGCGTTCGGCGCTGACCACATGAATTTGCGGTGCGAGTTGAATAATCGCCTGTTTTGTATCGGGATGGATGGGGAAGTTAAAGCGGCATGCAAAGCGGGCAGCCCGTATCATACGCAGCTTGTCTTCGGTGAATCGTTCGATGGGATTTCCGATAGTCCGGATAATCCCTTGAGAAATGTCCGCCTGTCCACCAACGTAGTCGAGTATCTCATTCTTTATGGGGTCGTAGAGCAGGCCATTAATGGTGAAATCTCTTCGCCTTACGTCAGCTTCAGGGGTACAAAAGGCTACATAATCAGGGCGGCGTCCATCGCTGTAAGTACCTTCTGTGCGGAAGGTGGCCACCTCGAAGTTATGACCATTTTTAACAACAATAACCACACCGAACTGTACGCCAACAGGAATGGTCTTCTCAAAGAGTTTTATGACATCCTGGGGTAAGGCATTGGTGGCAATGTCATAATCAGCAGATTCCTTCCCCATGATCATGTCGCGTACACAACCGCCGGCAAAGAAGGCTTTATAGCCGTGTTCTTGCAAGGTTCTTACGATCTCTAAGGCGTTTTGTTTAACGGTCATGGATGAAGGAAAACATAAGTTTTTTAATAAAGATATTTTGTAACACGTTAGTTTTTTGAAAAAAACATGATTTCTCAGCTATTTGTAACCCTGACAGGGTTTAGAACCCTGTCAGGGTTAAACTGGCAAGCAGGGTTGACACTATATTGTCACAATTTTTCAAAAAACTGAAGTGTTACGATATTTTTATATTTTTGGCAAAAACAATTTGACACTGACCTTGTGTAGGGGCGGGGTTACCCCGCCCCTACATTTCGCAGGACAGCGACATAAGTGTCGCGCTACGAGTTCCGGCTCTTTCGGGTTTAACTCGTTCCCAAACAGAGTTTGGGAACAAGCAAAAGCATGGACAAACTTGTTTGTCCATGCCACCCTAAAACCCGCTTAAATAAAATGAAAAATTCCTACAATCAAGTTTAAGAATTTCAATGTAGAGCGAAGTGCCACTTCGCTCTACAAGAATAGACTAACAAGTAAGGATTTTTCTTTCGCCCCTCCGGGGCTGATTATTGTGATGTTTTCTTCTCCAGGGGTTTCACCCCTGGCTAGATTCTTTCGTTCCTTTGGGACTCGTTGTTGTTTGAGCTGTATTTATTTTATCCAGGGGGGTTATAATTTCCGGATGTAGTCAAACAAATCGGAATTTCAAAAAATTTGAGTAACATTGTATGGAAATTAGCTGAAATTTTCAAAAAATAGATGCCTTTGGCCTTACTATCCAATCGAATATTAATCCAGAGCGTTGAAAGCTGATTGCCTACTGCCTACTGCCGACTGAAATTCATCTGCCCATTCGCAGTAAACCCAGATGCGGTTCCTTGAAGGAATAAAGGTTGTGAACGCTGCCTTCAATTTGGGCGGACTGTGACCGCATTTCAAAACGAAGTGTTCCGTCATAAATTCCTTTATGGAGTTCCTGAATACTTCTGTATCCAAGCTCTTGTAATGAATGGAATAAGCTCTGCATGAGGTATTGAATAAGAGGGATAACCGAGCCCTTGTCTACAACCGTGCCCGTAACACCTTGTGCGACTTTTATCCGGTCTTCGGCGGAGAGATACCTTTTCCCCCCTCCTTTTTCCATAGCTTCATGGGACGCCATACCCCGGTATTTTTTGACGCGCACCCCGCCTTCGTAAAAATATTCGCCAGGGGATTCACTGGTACCGGCAAGCAAACCACCCATCATAACCGTGCTGGCACCCAGAGATAACGCCTTTACAATATGCCCAATATTGGCTATACCACCATCTGCAATAACAGGGATATTAGCGTATTCCTTGGAGAATTTTGCAGTATGGTAGACAGCCGAACCCTGTGCCCTTCCAACAGAAAGGGTGTCCTGTGTAATGCAGATAGAACCGCTCCCCATGCCAATACGGAGGGCATCGGCACCCGCATCAATCAGGGATTTGCACTGCTTGGCAGTGACAACATTACCTCCCACCACATCAAGCTGAGGGTATTTTTGTTTGATGTACTTGATCGTGTTAATTTGAAAAATAGAATCACCCTGGGATGAATCAATCACGATAACATCCACACCAGCCTTCACCAGTTCAGCCAGCCGTTCTTTATCTTCCTCCCGTGTAGAAAGTGCCGCCCCAACGAGGAGTTGTTTATCCTTATTTTTCGATGCAAAGGGGAAGTCCTCGTTCTTCAATAAATCAGTTCGACTCATGAGAGATACAAGACGACCCTGTTTATCAACAATGGGAAGTTTTCCCTTCTTGCTTTCTTTCAGTATCCTGTTACCCTCGGCAAGGGAAATGCCAGCCGGTGCAATAACCAACTGCGTGGTCATCACCTCTTTTAACTTTTTGGTACGATCTTCCTCAAAATCGATATCCCTCTTGGTTACGATACCAACAAGTTTTGAGTTTAACGTGCCATCTTCTGTGATGGGGACACCCGAAAAACCATACGTTTCTTTAAGAACATCTACGTCCCGGATGGTGTGGTTTGGGCTAAGGACAACGGGTTCTGAAATAAATCCGTTCTCGAATCTTTTGACTCGACGCACCTCTTTTACCTGTTCTTCAATGGTATTGTTGTAATGAATAATGCCAATGCCTCCCAGCAAGGCCATGCTGATAGCCATCTTGGATTCCGTTACGGTATCCATGGGGGAGCTAACCACAGGTCTTTTGATCTTTATGTTACGGGTTAAGTTGGTTTCGAGACTGATCTTGTCGAGAGTAAAGTCAGTATGACCCGGCAGCAGGATAAAATCATTGTAGGTGATGCCCCCGTGCCCTTCAAAAAATGTTTTAGCATCCAGTCCGTTAGGAGCCATAAGAGTTATTTTATTACCTCCAGTTTAAATTTATATAGGGGAAATTTCGTTTATTTATACGGGTTTTGTGACCATAACCACAATATGACAAACATTTGACGAAAGACCTTCCCTTTTTCCCTCCACAAGGAGGGAAAAAGGGGAGGTCTTAGGTTCTGATTTTTCGTTTTACCTTTTAATCTTTACATTTTCAAATTTTATCACATCATCATATAGGGGTCAACATCAACCATCGTTTGCACGATTTTTGAAGGTTTTAGCATGTCTGTTACAGCATGAAGGGCATTATGAATATTTGTGTGGTTTTGCGCCTTTAATAAAATATGCCATCGGAACAGGTTGTTGATTTTCGTCATGGGGGACGGTGAGGGCCCGAGTATTTCCAGAGGGCTACCGCTTGTTTTTGCAAATTCTTTCAGTTTGTCAGCAACGATGGAGGATTTTTCTTTGGCTTTGTCCTCGTGCGGACTGCGGAAGACGATCCGTGCCAGTTTACCAAAAGGGGGATAATTCAATTGTTTTCTATATTCCAGTTCTTTCCTTGCAAACCCTTCATAATCATGAGCTGCTGCATACGTGATGCTATAGTGTCTGGGGTTAAAGGATTGCACCACCACCCGTCCTCCCTTTGATCCCCTGCCGGTACGACCAGCAACCTGCGAGATGAGTTGAAACGTCCGTTCGCTTGCACGGAAATCGGGCAGGTTCAGTATCGTGTCTGCCGAGACTACCCCTACCAAGGTAACATTGGGAAAATCCAACCCTTTTGCAATCATTTGGGTGCCAAGCAATATTTGGAACTCCCCCCGCCCAAATGCAGTCAGCGCCTTTTCGTGGGCATCACGTACACGCATAGAATCGCTGTCCATTCGTATGATTTTATAATTGGGGAACTTGGCCTTAATTTCATCTTCAATTTTTTCTGTCCCAAAACCACGATAGTTAATAGTATTTGCCAGGCAATCAGGGCACGATTCAGGGGGATGGACTTCTGCGTGGCAATAATGGCATAAGGTAGTATTGAATTTTTTGTGAAAGGTCATGGGAATATCACATCGTTTACATTTCAATACAAACCCGCACCGTTTACAGTGAATATACGGCGCAAACCCTCTCCGGTTCAAAAACAAAATCACCTGTTCATTTCTGGCAAGGGATTGGTTCATGTAATATTGCAAGCGTTGGGAAATAATGTTGTATCCCCTGCGTTTGCGGACTTCCTCACCCATGTCTACAATATCGACTGGGGGAAGTTGCAGCTCGCCAATCCTCCTGGAAAGAACGACCTTTTCATAGTTTCCGCTCAGTGCCTGATAGTAACTTTCCAGGGAGGGCGTGGCCGTACCCATGATCACTAAGGCGTTTTCATAGGTCGCCCTGAGAATGGCGATGTCCCTGGCATTGTAACGCGGGTTATTTTCCTGTTTATAGGTGTTCTCGTGTTCCTCATCGATGATAATCAGCCCAACGTTTTTCAGGGGGGCAAATATGGAGGATCGTGCACCAATGACGATGTCCACCTTATCTTCTTTAATATCGTCCCATTGCGATTGATGGACAATTCCCAGGAGGTTGCTGTGTAATACGGCTACCCTGTTGAATCGCGCCTTTATCCTTTGAATGGTTTGTGGGGTGAGGGATATTTCGGGAACAAGGAATATGGCCTTGCGACCCTGTTCAATCACCTTTGCAATGGTTTGAAGGTAGAGCTCCGTCTTCCCGCTGCCCGTAATACCATGAAGCAACATAACACCCGGATAGGATTGTATAGTATTGTACGGTAAAGATTCCTTTTCCCAATTTAATATCTTTACCTCCCCTTGATCCCCTCCTTCAGAAGAAGGGAATTGAGGGGTGGCTGAAGATGCTGAAGTTTGGTTGCGATGGTAAAGCCCTGCAAGTTTTTTGCAGATGATATCGAAGGCGTTTCGCTGTTCCGGAGTAAGGGTTAAATGTTGCTGCAACATGTCGATAGTACGTGGCATATTTGCAGTATCCGGGAGTTTGTTTTCAAGAATGATAAAACCCTTCTTTTCCAATTGACGAAGGCCAGGCATCTTGCAGCCACTGATGCGGATTAGTTCTTTGGCGCTTATCTCAGAAGGATGTTCTAGAAGGATTTCCAGCGCCTTGGCCTGTTTTGGTGCGCGGGCTTTCATTTGCATGAGGACTTCCTGATTGAGAACTGAGGCATGCCCGCTACATCTCACAAATGTATTCCATTTTTCTTTTATTCGACTGCGTACCACGGGTGGAATGACGGCATAGATCGCTTCTCCCCATCCGCAGCAGTAATGAGACGATAACCACCGTGTAATCTTCAGCATGAGGTCGTCGGTCAGTGGGGTCTTATCGATTATACTTATGATATCTTTTGTTTTTTCAGTAAATGGGGTATGGGTAAATCCGACACAAAACCCTGTAGTTATTTTGTTGCCAAAAGGTATTTTTACCCGCATCCCAGCGGTAAGGGTTTCTCTTAAGTGTGGTGGAACGCTATAATGAAACACCTTATTTAAAGGGATATTGACGACTACTTCTGCATATAATTTCTGGGGCGACTGATTTGATGGTGTAATATGCATTTCCGATTTAACATCAATGGGACATGTCGGAGGCGAATTCTGATTGAGGAGGCTGGCAGGCATAGATTCAATGTTTAGAAAAAGCAAAGTTTTTGGTAGGAGCCGTCTCCTGACGGCGACCGGCAATTCACTATGGCATGCACGCGCCTGGTCGCCAACGGAAGTCGGCTCCTACCTTAGCTTTGCGAAAAAGTCACCATGGGAATAATTTATTAAAATAATTTTAATGGTAAGATACTACAAAATAGGGAGTATCATGTCAAGGTATATAAGGTACAACGCAGCAGTTTGCTGTCGTGTCATTGACTTGGACAAGACGTAAGCACGTACTCACAGTTTTTGCCTGACATAAAATACTATAGCAGGTATATCATTTTGTGTGTGTTCAACACAGATTCAATTCACATTCAACTTATTTCATCACATTCAGCACAGAATTATCGATAACGAAAGACATACGATAAAGGCAAACCCTGAGTGATCAGGGGGCGCAAAGGAAAGGGTCTTTTGTAGGGGCGTATTGCATATGCTCTCCTGGATAAATAAAGCGCATTTTAAATAGCAAAAAACCAGGAACGCTGGAAGATATCCTTACGGGCGAAGATATAAATGTCTTTGTAGTACGACTTTTTGGTTTTATGGCTACAAGAGAAGTTGCCGAAACATATCGTATTACTCTGTAAAAACTTCTTTTTTTGTAAGTTTTTGGTAGCGTTGTCAAGTGGAGACCTGACAAAAGCCCTCCATTTATAGTATCTCATGTATCAAATCCGTTGTAGTAA
>JBKBTA010000010.1:0-35875 GCA_046291035.1 Candidatus Brocadia sp. | reverse complement strand
CTTGCCAATGAGCATTGCGTATTACTTTCAGATATGGAGGATATTATGCCCATTATAGATACCCTTGAGATTTACGAAGACTTGAAATCACAATTCAAGGATGAAGAGGCACGTGCCTTAACAAAGGCATTAGAAAAGTCCTTAGAGGAATATCAACAGAAACAAGAAGTTTTTTTAGCAACAAAGGATGATATTGCTAAGCTCCAAATAGGAACGAAAAACGATATGGCTAAACTGCGTGAAGAAGTAAACGGCAATATTGCAAAATTGCGTGAAGAAGTAAATGGCAATATTGTAAAATTGCGTGAAGAAGTGAATGGCAATATTGCAAAACTACGTGAAGAATTGAAAGACGATATTAATAAATTAAGTATCGAAACGAAAGACAATATGAATAAACTCTGGGTAGGGACGGATTCGGAAATAAATAAATTAAGAAATGAGCTAGCTAACGCAAAGGCCGAAATTATCAAGTGGTTATTTATATTTCTTATAGGCCAGGGTGTATCTATAATTGGTATTTTGAAATTTATAAAGTAAATGAAAACCTCTTTTAAAAATATAACCACCTACTGTGAGAAATTAATTATAGCATTATTAATCGCCACGGTTGTAGTCGTACCGCTTTTCTTTGACATTCGGCTTTACAGCGTCTTCGACCTTAGCAAAGTAATGGCCTTATATGTATTAACAATCGCCATCCTGGTTGTTTGGTCGATTGCACTGGCGCTTAAAACCTCATCCTTATGGCAGGGGTTAATTCATACCGCAATAGATGTTCCCATCCTTGCGTATATATTTGTCTTTATAATTTCATCAGCAATATCTATAAACCCCATTATGAGCCTTTTGGGTACCTATAAGCGATTTGAGGGTTTAACTGCAACTTTATGTTATATTTTTGTTTTTTACGCTACGGTTCATTTTGTAACTACAAGAAAAAGGCTTTATTTACTTATCATCTCAATTCTTGCTGGCGCGATAGTTTCATCGTGCTATGGAATTGCCCAACATCTTGGATTTGATTTTTTTAAATGGAGTAGTTTTGAGGCCAGACGTGTATTCTCCACGTTCGGGAACCCTGTATTCTTTTCTGCCTACCTGGTGATGACCTTACCATTGGCCGTTGTTTTATTTTTTAGTAAGCCCTCTCAAAAAATAGAATTGGAGAAATTATATAGTATAGCAGGCAGCAACCAAGTTACCCCATCCTCGAAAGGGGAAGAAGCGTGTTTGTTAAAAGAAGGTGTTTATATAGGCAAAGAGCGCATCCTATGGATTTTTTATATATTATCTTCCGTCATTTATACAGCATTCTGGCTCACAAATACCCGCGCATGTTTTGTGGCGCTCCTTGGAGGTCTAACCCCACTTCTCTATTTGATTTTCAGAAAACAGACTGCGGAAAGATATAAATTTGTGGTTTTAGTTATTTCATTTGTTCTCATTGGGATATTTTTCAACGTAAGACATGAGACCTCAGTTGTTAAACACTTTGCTGGCGATATACGAGCAACTGAATCTTCAGATGAAAAACTAATTTCTGACAAAAACCAGGCACGCAAAAGACCGTGGATTGCCAGTAAATTTTCTGTTACCGGTTCTTCTTTTTCTCGCATTTTTCAATATTTAGCTGCAACAAGGATTATTAAGGATTATCCTGCATTAGGTATAGGACCCGATACCATCGGTATTGTTTATCAGAAAAATTTGGCAAAGGTTTTTTCTGTACAGGAAAGCGACAAAGGTTTTCCATTTCCCAGACAGGATAGAATTCACAATGATATCCTTGATACCACCGTCACTCGAGGCATCTTTGGACTAGGAACTTATATCTGGCTATTGGCTGCCTTTGGTATCTATGTGTGGAAAAATTACAAACGGTTAAATAACCAAAACAAACTGCTCGTATTAGGACTCTTAGCTGGGATTATATGCTACCTTATTCAGAATGAATTCAGTTTTGGAAATACACCCATCGTGATGCTCTTCTGGGTGATGATGGCGCTTTGTGTTTCTATAGTAAAAATAAACGAAATAGAAGGAGGATTGAGGACTAACGAGAGTGTCGAGAGAGTTGAAGAAAGTTGTGAAGTCATGAAGTTGAGAAGTTGTGAAAGTGGAAAGCCCGGACAAGCACAACATCCTAGCCTCCGAATTTCTCATCTTCGTGTTTTTTATAGATGGTTGGGATGTGGAATTACACTAGCAGCAATAGGATTTGTTTCCATCTTTGCCCTTCGGTTTTATAAGGCAGATGCCTATTTTGAATATGGAAGAAGGATATTGGAGTACGAAAAGGAAAACTTGCAAACCGTAACAGAAAAGGGCATATATTTTATAAAGCGCGCAGTGATCCTTAATCCATATGAGACCTTTTATCGTGACGAGCTTTGCAGGACATACATACAAATGGCATTTAAAACAAAAGATGAGGCATGGATACAAAAGGCATATGTCGAAGCCAATAATACTTTGAGGCTGATTCCGCAGCATTACATGGGCTTATTCCACCTCGGTATGGTTCATCAATTTTTGGCTGAACATTTTAACAGGAATACGATAGATACTGCCATTGCCTATTATAAAAAGGCAATTGATGCAGATCCCTTTCAGGCCATTTTTCACAATAATCTTGCTTCCTTGTATAATAAAAAGGGGAACCTGGATGAAGCGATTGAAGAACTCCGGCAGGCATATCTGATTCGACCCGATGATGTGAACCATGCAGACCGTTTAGCCAATGCTTACTTGCAAAAGGGAGATTTGGAAAATGCCTTCATTTTCTCAAAGAAGACCGTTCAACTTAATCCTACAATACCAGGGTATCACAATAACCTCGGCGCCATCCTGAGCAGGAAGGGCATGCATGAAGAAGCAATGAATGCGTTCAAAAAGGCAATAGAACTCGACCCGAAAGATCCTATTTATCTTGAAAATTTAACAAAACTATATCTGTCTTTGGGAAAGTACAGGGAATCAATACCCTATTATAAAAAGCTTACCGACCTTAATCCCTCTGTGGCAGATTACTACAACAATCTTGGTGTAATTTATAAAAAGGAAAAACGACTCGACGATGCTACGCAATCGTTTCAGAAGGCGCTATCTTTGAAACCGGATAATCCCATTTATACGTATAATTTGGCAGATACCTTTGTTGATAAAGGTCTGTATGCTGAAGCTAATCAAATCCTTCAAACGTTCAATAAAACACAGCCTAATCATAACTATATAAATATTCATTTACTCTTAGCCAATTTATATTCAAAAAATGCTGATTGGGAAAAGGTTGTTTTTGAGTGTGAGCGGGCAATTAAGGTCGATGAAAAATCAATCGCAGCGTACAAGATGCTTGGCAATGCATATTATAATATGCATCAGTATGAACTTGCTCAGAAGGTATTTAATAAAGTCCTTACGCTGGATCCCAATGATCAGGAAACACAGGACTTAGTTGCAAAGAATTCAAACAAAATAAAATGAAATTGATAAATGTGTTTTCTATTTGCTATTGTCCAGGCATTTTGCTATTTTCTGCTCCTGAAAAAATTTCGTATTACTACACGTACGGAAAAATCTGAAGAAAAGAAGCGCTGCATGGCAAAAATATTTTTAAAAAGACTTTACTAAATACATATTAAATAAGAAATAAGAGATACAAAAGGAGGAAAGACTTTGCTTAAAAAGAAGAACAGTTCAGATAACGGTACGGCGAAAAAATATATTTTTCGTGCCAACTTAGTTTTTTGAAGCACTTATACCCACACCTTACATCCCCTCTTTTTAGAGGGAACTTTTAATTTCCCCATTGGTAGGACAAGCGTCTCCACCTGTCATCATAATGTCAGGCGTGGACGCCTGACCTACCAGGGTGACCGGGGGTGTTTCAATGCTTGTTTCCAAGCAGAGTTTTGGAATAAGCATTGATACGCATCTTTTAAAAAATTAAACTGTTACAAAGAATCAAAGGAAAGAAAGTGTATGAGCAGACAAAATGAGGGAAAATTAAAGTCAAACGGTGTGTGTAGTTTATGCGGTGAAACATTTGGGAAAAGGGCAATGACAAAACATCTAACTTCTTGTGTTAAGGAAAAAACCAATGCTGAAATGTCTTCGTTAAAGCAAAAACCAGAAAGGAGCAAATTGTTCCATTTAGTAGCTGAAGGGCGTTATCAGTCTGAGTATTGGATACACATTGCTGCTCCTACTCAGGCAAAACTGGCGGATTTAGACGGATTTCTGAGAGACATCTGGGTAGAATGTTGTGGACACTTAAGCTTATTTACTATAGATGGTGTAACCTATTCGGGTTCGTGCGACTCCTTTGAATCCGATTTTGAAGATGATATGGATGACAAAGGCACGAACGTTTCCTTAAAGAACGTTCTTGTCCCCAAAATGAAGTTTTATTATGAATACGATTTTGGTACTACTACAAAACTTGCCTTGAAGGTTGTTTCCGAGTATGAAGGTTTTATAAAGGGAAAGGACATTCAACTTCTGGCAAGAAATGAACCGCCTGCTATAATGTGCAATTCATGCGATAAGATTGCCACGCAGGTATGTAGTAATTGTGTCTACAAGGGGGAAGGATGGTTGTGTGATGCGTGCGCTTCGGAACATGCGTGTGGTGAGGAAATGCTTTTACCGGTAGTTAATTCACCAAGAGTTGGTATGTGTGGTTATTGTGGATAAGAATGTTTTGGATTTACCTTCCTGATTAAATGGGGTTTGAAATTCCTGTACATCATAGTCATAAGAGGAGGTAATAGCGTTGCTGAAAGAGAAGAAGATTGAAAATAGTGGCACAGCGATAAAGATAGAAAAGAACCGATTGGTTGTCCCGGATGACCCTATTATTCCATTTATAAGGGGGGATGGCACTGGCCCGGATATCTGGAATGCATCCGTTCGGGTATTTGATGCCGCTGTGGGCAAAGCATATAAGGACAAAAGGCGTATTTGCTGGCAGGAAGTCTTTGCGGGTGAACGAGCCTTCAAGGAATACGGCGAGTGGCTTCCTAAGGATACCATCAATGCCATTAAGAAATATAAAGTAGCAATCAAGGGCCCTCTTACTACACCTGTCGGTGGCGGCATCAGAAGCCTTAATGTGACTTTGAGACAGGAGCTTGATTTATATGCCTGCGTCCGGCCTGTACGTTATTTTGAAGGGGTACCCTGTCCAGTAAAATCGCCGGAGAAGTTAAATGTTGTGATTTTTCGAGAGAATACAGAAGATGTATACGCGGGGATTGAATACAAAAAAGGTTCTCCTGAGGCAAAGAAACTCATTGCATTCCTGGAAAAGGAACTGGGGGTAAAGGTCAGAAAAGATTCAGGCATTGGTATTAAACCGATGAGTGTAACAGGCTCAAAAAGGTTAGTGCGGCGCGCCATACAGTACGCAATGGACAAGGGGCTAAAAAGTGTGACCCTCATGCATAAAGGGAATATCATGAAATTCACCGAGGGCGCCTTCCGTGAATGGGGTTACGAGGTGGCCAAAGAGGAATTTCCAAAGTTTACAGTGACAGAAGAAGATGTTCAAAAAAAGTATGGCGGTGCGGTTCCAAAAGGAAAGGTTGTTGTGAAAGATAGGATTGCCGATGCCATGTTCCAGCAGGTGCTTTTGAGACCAGAAGAATATGACGTTATTGCCACACCGAATCTCAATGGCGATTATATCTCTGATGCCTGTGCTGCCCAGGTGGGTGGCTTAGGTATGGCTCCTGGCGCTAATATCGGGGATAAGGCCGCCATTTTTGAGGCTACCCATGGGACTGCCCCCAAATATGCAGGACAGGATAAGGTAAATCCGGGCTCCGTTATTTTATCAGGGGTTATGATGCTTGAACACCTGGGATGGGACAAGGCAGCCAGTATGATTGTAAAGGCGCTGGAAAATACCATTCGACAAAAGACCGTAACTTACGACCTCGAACGTCAGATGACGGGCGCCAGGTTAGTCAAATGTTCTGAATTTGCCGATGAGATTATTAAGAATATGTGAGGTAATTCTTTAGCTATAAAGGGACATGAAATAGGGAGAAGAAATTGTAGTTAATTTATACGCAGGGGAGTGAAAGGTGGTTCACGAAAGACGAACATCTTCTGCATGTAATAGAAATGAATTATTCTTTGAGTTATAGTGAGCGTCTTTTACGTCTGTGCAGGGTACGTATTGTTTGGTGATAAAGTGATGATAAAATACAGTCGATTGCCTGAAAATATCAGCCATTTGCTGCCAAGTGTTCGGGAATATCTGGATAAACATCCAAATGTGGTTTTTGCATACCTTTTTGGCGGCCTTGCACGGGGCAGGGTTTCTCCTCTCAGTGACGTGGATATTGCCATATATATGGTAGACGGAACGGATATAGTGCAGGAAAAACTTGAAATACTGGGGAAATTGAATGAACTTTTGAAAACGGACGAAGTGGACCTGGTAGTTTTAAATACGGCGCCGCTTCCCCTTGCAGCGAGGATAATCAAGAATAAAATAATCCTAGTCGATAAAATGCCCTTTACGAGGCATGCATTCGAATCTTTAACAATACGGGAATATTTTGATTTCTCAAGAAAAGAGATGGATATCTTCGAAGGGAGATATAAGCTTGGTCGATAAGCCTCTCATCATCAGAAAACTCACGGAGTTGGACGAATACTTGAAACAGATAGGAGAGTTCTCATCCGTTACTCTTGAAGAGTATTCGCGTGACTGGAAGGCACAACGTATTGTGGAGAGAACGCTGCAAATGATGATTGAGACATGCGCCGACATAGCTAACCATATCATCTCGGATAGAGGGTATCGTACTCCAGACAATTACGGAGATACATTCCGGGTTCTCCACGAAAATGGTGTGCTTAGGAAGGAACTTTTTGAAATTATGTTAAAAATGGCACGATTTAGAAATATAGTAGTCCATCAATACGATAAGATAGACGAGGTGATTGTTATCGGAATATTGAGAAACAACCTCAATGACTTTAAGGCTTATAGAGATGCAATTCTAAGGATTCTTGATTAATCGTTCAAGGAATTTCAAAGTATAATGTTCTTATCATGATTTAATTTAAAAGGAGTTGCCAGGCATGGAAGTATTTGACTATACAGTGGTTGTATGGAAGGAAAAGGAAGGCTATGTATCAAAGTGTCCTGAGATTGGGGTGCGAGTTGTGGGGACTCTATATCTGAGGCAATAAAAAACATAAAGGGGGCCGTAGAGCTATATATTGAGCATGCAGAAACTCTTGGTATGCTGGATGATATTGAGGAGAGTCTTACCACCAAAGAAAAGTATACCACTTATGGTGAGGTTATGAGACAATGCCTAAATTTTCTGTTTTTTCCTTACTGGAGTTTATTAAAGTTTTGAAAATGGCAGGCTTTGAATATGTTCCAAAGAGAGGCAAGGGAAGTCATTCTGCATTTGTAAAAAGGAATAAGGAAAGAACCCGTCTGGTGATCATTCCTCATAAAAAAGAGATACCGAAGGAACATTGTTAGCAATTTTAGACCAAGCCGGGTTTTCAAAGGAAGACTTGATAAAATTGCTCGGGAGAAATTAATTAGTAAAAAACGAGTATTTTGGAGATTCAACATGCCAAGAAAAAAGATTACCGTCATTGGTGCTGGAAATGTGGGAGCTACGACGGCGCAGCGTCTGGTTGAAAAAGAAATAGGGGATGTAGTACTTGTAGATATTGTCCAGGATATGCCTCAGGGGAAGGCACTGGACATCCTGGAGTCGGGCCCTGTCTATGGCTATGATTCAAAAATTATCGGCACGAACGGATACGAAGAAACAAAGGATTCTGATATAGTAGTTATAACCTCAGGTGTGCCAAGAAAACCTGGGATGAGCAGGGATGACTTGCTTAAGGTCAATGCAGGGATTGTAAAAGGGGTAGTAGAAAATGTTGTAAAAACCTCGCCGGATGCCATCCTGATTGTCGTATCCAATCCGCTGGATGCCATGACCTATGTAACACATAAAATTAGCAGATTCCAGAAAAATCGCATCATGGGCATGGCAGGCGTGCTGGATGCTGCCCGTTTCAGTACCTTTATTGCGATGGAACTCAATGTGTCTGTGGAGAACATCCATGCCTTTGTACTGGGTGGACATGGCGATACGATGGTTCCTTCCACACGATATACTACGGTTGCAGGAGTTTCTGTGGAGGAATTGATACCCAGGGAACGTCTGGATGCCATCGTGAAACGTACGCGGGACGGCGGCGCTGAGATTGTTAATCTGCTCAAAACGGGGAGCGCCTTTTATGCCCCATCAGCAGCGGTGGTAGAGATGGTTGATGCAATTGTGAAGGATAAAAAAAAGATACTACCGTGTGCCGCTTTGTGCGAAGGAGAATACGGTATCAAGGGGCTCTTTGTAGGTGTGCCGGTAAAGCTTGGCGCAAATGGTATTGAACAGATTTTTGAAATAAAGCTGAACGCAGAAGAATCGGCTGCATTGAAGCGGTCTGCCGATGCGGTGAAAGCGCTGTGTGAACAAGTGGATAAATTATTATAGATAAGCGGTTGGCTGTCAGCTTGATTGCTGACGCCTGAAAACTAGCAATGAACCTGATTAAGGCAAGGAAACGATTGTTGGAAATCCTTCTGGTGAAATCCTTCAAATACAGTGAAGAGCCTATCTTTAAATTGGCGTCAGGGAGGATGAGTAACTATTATATTAATTGCAAGACGACAACCTTAGACCCTGAGGCCATGCTGTTGATCGGGCATCTCTTTTATAACAAGGTCAAAGAACTTCATATTAACGCTATTGGCGGCCTGACCCTTGGCGCCGACCCCATTGCCTTTGCTACGGCTATGGTGAGCGGCATGCAGGATGACGCCATTAATGCCTTCGTTGTGCGAAAAAAGGCGAAAGAGCATGGATTGATGAAGTGGATTGAAGGTAACGTGCGGGAAGGCGATAAGGTTGTAATTGTAGATGATGTAGTAACTACGGGGCAATCTACGATAGAAGCCATTGATCGTGCAAGGGAGTCTAACCTTAATGTAGTTAAAGCCATTACCTTGATAGACCGCCAGGAAGGCGGAAGAGAAAATATTGAGAGGAAAAAAATTCCTTTTGAATCTATCTTTACGAAAGATGATTTAATGGATCTGTATAAAAAAACATAACAATCACCGCAAAGACGCAAAGGGCGCTGAGAAAACGGATAAAAAACATATATTTTTAGTTTATCATCCTTTAACAATCTCTGTGACCTCGGCGCTCTCCGCGGTGTACCAAACGGTCATAAAATGAATAGAGAAAAACAAGGTTTCTGGTCGTGGTTCTTACAAAGGATTACCGCTTTGCTGCTGGTTATTGGCATGGCTGTACATTTCTTCACTTTTCACTTTAGTCCCGGCCGGTATGCCTCCCGCTATTACGATGAAATTGTCAATAGGTTCTGCTCACCAGGATGGATTACCTTCCATATATGCCTCCTTGCGCTGGTTGTTTTTCACGGTTTAAATGGGTTCTGGGGTATATTGGTAGACTTTAATCCAGGCAAAAGCACAAATTATTTTTTCAAACAAGCCCTCTGGATTATAGGACTTACTCTCTTTGGTATCGGGATTTATATTCTTATTTGGTTTGCAACGTCGAACGGCAGATTTTAGGCGCTTAATAAAAATATTCTATACACTTAAAATTCTTACATAAGCTATGAATATTCAAAGTTTGAAGGAAGGTTTTAAAGACCTGGTTAAAAATAGAAATCCTGGCATGTACACTTTCTTGATTCATCGGATTACCGGTGTGGCAGTCGCAGTGTTTTTGTTTCTGCATATCTGGACGCTGAGCGCCGTCTTTCGGGGTAAAGATGCCTATGATTATGCGATCAGTAAGTTTGATACCAAAGTTGGCTATGTATTTCAGTACGTATTGCTCCTTGCAGTAACGGTGCACTTATTGAACGGGATAAGGATTACCGTTGCCGATTTTTGGGGTCTTACCCGCAGTCAAAAGAAGCTATTGTGGATATCACTCTTTGTCTTCCTCTTCATTGCTGCAGTTGGAGTTACTACGGTGCTTTTGTAGTATAAATGCAGGAGTTAGTAATCAGCCTTCAGCAATGAATGGTAAATGGCAAAAGGCTGCGATTGCTAAAGTTGTTTATTAAGAAGCGAATGCTGACTGCTGATAGCAGAACACTTATATTTCTTAAGGAATTTTATGATTTATCATGAAGCCATTGTGGTAGGTGGAGGGCTGGCGGGTCTGAGGGCCGCCATTGAACTCAATCGTAACAATGTCAAGGTCGCCATTATCTCAAAGGTACACCCCATCCGATCACATTCTGTCGCTGCACAAGGAGGGATTAATGCCCCGTTGGGGAACCATCCGCGCGGTGTTTATGATAATTGGGAAAAACACGCCTTTGATACGGTGAAGGGAAGCGATTACCTGGCAGATCAGGATGCCGTTATCCGGATGACAAAAGAGGCGGCAGAACGCATCTACGAGATGGAACACTGGGGTTGTCCCTTCAGTCGTACCCCAGAAGGAAAGATTGCCCAGAGGCCTTTCGGCGGTGCCGGTTTCCCGCGTACCTGTTATGCGGCCGACAAAACCGGACACGCCCTTTTGCATACCTTATATCAGCAAACCATTAAATTGAAACAGGCTGCCGAGCGGAAAGAGATAGTAATCTACGAGGAATGGTTGGTAACGGATATCGTAGTTGAAGATGGGGTCTGCGTAGGGGTGATAGCGCTAGATATTGTGAGCGGGCAATTGGAGGCGTTTCAGTCAGGGGCGGTAATTTTTGCTACGGGCGGTGCAGGTCGCATCTATGAAAAGAGCACTAATGCCATAATTAATACCGGTATGGGTATGGCTGTACCCTATTGGGCAGGTGTACCACTAAAGGATATGGAGTTCATCCAATTTCATCCAACTACTCTTTTGGGCAAAAATATCCTGATTACAGAAGGGTGTCGTGGCGAAGGTGGTTTTTTGTTGAATAACAAGGGTGAGCGATTTTTAGAGAAATACAGCGATTCAAAGAAGGATATGGAAGTGGCCCCTAGGGATATTATCTCAAGGAATATTATACGTGAGATCATGGCAGGAGGCGGTTTTGACGATAGCTATGTGCATCTGGATTTAAGGCACCTGGGTGAAGAAAAGATTGTCCAGAGATTGCCCGGCATACGGGATATTTGTATGAATTTTGTGGGTGTAGACCCTGTTACAGCCCCTATCCCCATTCAGCCAGCACAACACTATACCATGGGTGGTATTGATTGTAATGCTGAGTGTGAAACGGTCGTAAAAGGATTGTATGCGGCTGGTGAGGCTGCCTGTGTGAGCGTGCATGGCGCTAATCGGCTGGGTGGAAATTCGTTGCTGGAGACCATTGTCTTTGGCGCTATTGCAGGTGGTAATGCTGCCAGGTATGTACAGGGTTTGGGAAGCAGAAAGGGTGAAGGCGCCCTCATCAACGTCTTAAAGCGTGCAGAACAGAGAATCGATGCTTTATTGAAATCGGGGGGAAATGAGGTTCCTGTCGATATAAAAGCTTCTCTCAACAAAGTTATGGATAATAAGGTGGGCATCTTCCGTGAAGCTTCTAAGCTGAAAGACGCCCTCCACGAAGTTAAGGCTTTGCAGGAAAGATACAAGCGAATGAAGATAAATTATACAGGTAAACTGGTCAACTTAAACCTTGTATGGGCATTGGAACTCAAAGGAAGTCTGGATGTGGCCGAGGCTATTGTTGCAGGTGCATTGGCCCGTGAGGAAAGCCGTGGCTCTCATTTCCGTACCGATTTCCCCAAAAGAGACGATACGAGTTGGCTAAAGCATACACTGGCCTATTTTACACCTGAAGGCGTAAGATTGGACTATAAACCGGTAAACATCGGTCCATTTGAACCAATGGAAAGAAAGTATTAAAAGATGATGAATGCTAAAATATTATATGCAACAGAGAAATTAGAAAAATATGGAGACATAGTTGGTTATTTGGGAAAAAATGGGTTCCCAAACGTACTTGTTGCAACTAATGGGGATGAGGTATTAAAACATCTTGATGTTCATCTTCCTGATTTTGCTATTTTGGACGCAAATCTGCCGATATTGGATGGATTTCAGTTATGCAGGATAATGAAATCTCCTGCATTCAATCAATATGAAAATATTTCCGTCGTTCTGCTGTCAGAAACTTACAGAACCTATATGGCATCTCAATTGGCCAAATCTGTCGGCGCTTATAGTATCCTCCATGCACCCTTTTCAATGGAGGATTTGTTGCTCTTGATCCATACTAAATTACCTCCCGAGAGGGTCACTCCGGACAATGCACGGTCTTTAAAATATAAGGCAAAGATAATGATTGCGAATGACGACCCTGATGTAGTGAGAAAATTCGAACATTATATGGGGACGGAGGGATACGAGGTCTTCGTTGAACAGAAAGGAGAAGGAGTTATTCATAGATTGGAAATTGAAAGACCCCGGATTTTGTTTTTAAATTGTAATATGCCGAAGTTAAATGGGCTGGAAGTAATTAAATGGATAAAGGGGAATATACCAGAGACAATTGTTGTTGTGATGGCTGACCGTGGGTCAGAATTCATGGCAATTGAATTAATGAAGGCAGGTGCAAACGACTATATTATACAACCCTTCGACATCAAAAGTGTTTCTGCCATTTGTGAGGATTCTTTTAAAAAATATGATATGTACCTTATCAACAAGCATTTGAATGAGATAGAGCTAAAGTTGCACTCGATGATAGAGGGAATGGTTGATGGTGTTATAGTGATGGATACATACGGCAAGACAACCTTGGTGAATAGAGCGGGGAAGGAGATGCTCAAGTATTTGGATATCGATAGAACCAATGACGGTGCTGTAATGAGTCTTAATAATGTAAGTATCAAAGAGATTTATCATGAAATATTCATGAAAAACCATCGCTATGTTTCCTTTGAAATACATACGAAAAGGAATAACGAAAAACACCTTGTTGTCGTTGCCTCACCGGTAAACGGGATTGCAGGGGAAAAGACGGGTGTTGTCATTGTGCTTAGGGACGTTACGCGGGAGTATCAATTGCAAGACCAGGTAATAAAATCTGAAAGGCTGTATGCCGTGAGTAATTTAGTAGCAGGGGCAGCCCATGAATTAAATAACCCACTGGCTGGAATTCAGCTTTGTACAGACCTTGTCTTAAATGACCCTTCTATTAGTGAAAAGGCAAAGAAATATTTAAACAGAATTCAAAAAGAGGCTGAACAAATACAGAGTGTCATAAAAAGCCTGCTGACCCTTACAGGGAATTATACCCTGTCAAAAGAACGTGTTAATACCAACGAGATTATCGAAGAAATCATTGCACAAAAGGCAAATCAATTTGATTATGCCAATATTAAAGTCATCAAATTACTGGATGAGAAACTACCTTTGGTTTTTATAGACAAGCATCAAATGCGGCGGGTATTCTTGAATATTGTGGAAAATGCCTGCACTTTTATGTCTGAAGTGAAAAATGAGAAGTGCTTAACCATTCAGACGGAGGCGTGTAAAGGTATGGTAAAGATCATGATATCAGATACAGGTCCAGGAATACCTGAAGAATATCTCACAAAGATATTTGAACCATTCTTTACTGCAAAAAATATCAAACATGCCAAGGGTACCGGATTGGGCTTATCTATTGCCCATAGTATCGTTCATCAGCATAACGGCAGGATTTATGCCAAAAGCAAGTTGGGCGCTGGTGCAACATTTGTGATTGAATTACCGGTAACATAGAACCTCCATCAGATTTGCAATGGATGACCAAATTATTGCTAGCCAGTCAATAGTGAAGATACTATTCATAAATCTAACACTTCTCTAGCTTCTCCAGCCAGATAAGCCGAACCGGTAATGCAGATCAAATCATCCTGCGAAGCTATCTGTTTTGCAGCAGCTATGGCATCTCGAACATTATCTAATATCTTCGATTGTTTACCACACAATTTTTCTATCCTTTTATATAAATCATCAGGAGCGGCGGCACGAGGGTTTTTGCTCCTGGTTACTATAATAAAATCTGCCTCCAATACGATTTCCTTCAAAATATTGTCTAAATCCTTATCCTGTGAAAACCCCAGGATTAGGATTAATTTATCGAATGTAAAATTTTCCAATAAGGTCTTTTTCAGAAATCGCATGGAATCCACAGTGTGGGCAAAATCCAGTATGATTAATGGATTTCTTGAGATGATTTCAATCCTTGCAGGGCAGTAGAGAGATGTAAGGGCCCTTCGAATGGTATCATCGTCGATTGAAATATAATTTCGATCTCTCATTACCTCTAACGCGGCCAAAACCAAGGCACAGTTTTTCGCCTGATGAATACCAATAAGGGGCAGAAAGATGTTGTCATAGGTATGTCGCCAGGTTTTTATTTTACACATCAACCCTCTTGCGCCATTCCTGTCAAAACCTTGCACATCTTCAACCCAAATATCCCTGCCAAAAAGGTACAATGGAGCATCTTTCTCCCTGCATGTTTTTTCTATTACCGTAAGGGCTTCTGGGGCTTCTACACCAGAAACGACAGGGACATGTTGCTTGATAATACCGGCTTTTTCATATGCAATGTTTGAAAGGGTGTTGCCCAAAATAGCCATATGATCGAAACCAACATTGGTAATGACCGATACCTGCGGCAGTACCACATTTGTGGAGTCAAGACGTCCGCCCAGTCCTACTTCCAGAACCGCCATCTCAACCCGCTTCTTTTTGAAATAAAGCATGCCTGCTGCAGTAAGTATTTCAAAAAAAGTAGGAGCGGCAGATGGTTCTGTTTCCCGCAAGTGTTGAATAAATGGCCGGAGATCATTTATGATACCGGTAAATTCATGGGCAGATATTTTTTGGTGGTTTATCTGAATACGTTCTGTTATATCGATGAGATGCGGGGAGGTAAAGAGCCCGGTTACAAGACCAGCGTGCCCCAGAATGGTTGATATCATAATGGCCGTAGATCCCTTCCCCTTTGTCCCAGTGATATGGACACAAGATAGTTTCCTGTGGGGATTTCCCACATATACAAGCAGTCTTTCCATTCTGTCCAGACTGAACGTCGATGCATTATATTGATAACTGGTCAGCTTTTCATAATCGATCGCCTTGTAAAGAAAGGCCAAGGCCTCTTCGTACGACTGAAAAGCAGGTGCCGTGTTTTTGTTCACGTTTCAGTTCTTTCAGACTTTCTGTAAGAAATTTTTAGAACATCATTCTTCCTATTCCCCTATCTCAAAAGGAGTTAGGGGACTATATTCTACAAATTTTAAAAGAAACGTAACAATTTGTAACGAGCTATTAGATCAAATGACTAAAATACAGCATTAAATGACAAACGGGTAGAAAAGTGGAAAATTCGGATGAAAGACTTTCTTCTTTTGTCTTAATTTGGTTGGATATAGATTGTACTGATTGGCATCTAAAAACTGCCAGAGAAGGGAGTCGAACCCTTACCCCCTGTGACGGGGACCAGATTTTGAGTCTGGCGTGTCTGCCAATTCCACCACTCTGGCTTACATGTTAGTATAATATTTTAATTGAAATAATCAAAGGAAATTTCATTGTTTTATGATGGGTGGTGGTATGCCAGGTTTCGCAGCCAAAGACGACTTCATCTCGGTATCGGCCTGGATATTTTTCATATGATAGTAATCCATAACGCCCAGATTCCCCTCACGAAATGCCTGTGCAATGGCCTTTGGTACTTCGGCCTCGGCCGCAAGTATTTTTGCTCTATTTTCTTCTACAAGCGCTTTCATCTCTTGCTTATGAGCAATAGCCATTCCACGCCGTTTCTCGGCATCTGCATGGGCAATACGTGTATCTGCTTCAGCCTGATCGGCTTGGAGTTTCGCAGTAATATTGTCACCTACAGTTATATTGACGATATTAACTGAAAGTATTTGAAAGGCCGTATCACTATCAAATTTCTTTTCCATGACAAGTTTGGATACCATATCAGGGTTTTCAAGCACTTTTTTGTACGTTTCAAGCGACCCAATGGTTGTAATAATGCCTTCACCGACACGGGCAACGACGGTTTCCTCTGTAGCTCCTCCTACGAGTCTTTCGATGTCAGTGCGGATAGTTACCCGCGCTTTTACCTTTAGCTGGATACCTTCCTTTGTGATGGCATCTAAGGTGGCGTAGCCTTTAGCAGGATCGGGACAATCGATTACCTTAGGGTTAATACAGGTCTTCACGGCATCAAGTACATCCCTTCCGGAGAGATCTATAGCACAGGCGCGGTCAAAACTGAGCTGAATATTTGCCTTTTTTGCAGCAATAAGAGAACGAACAACATGGTTAACATTTCCCCCTGCCAGTGAATGCGCCTCAAGAGACGATAAAGCGATATCAATTCCCGCCTTCTTTGCCATAATGCGGTATTCTACAATAGACCGTACATCGACGTTCCGCAAGGCCATACTTATCATTTGTAAAAGGGATACGTGCGCATCTGACGTAACCGCCTTGATATAAAGCCATCCAAATTTAAAAATGATAAATCCGCATATACCCAAGAACAAAAAGAGTAAAGCAAATAAAAATATTGATGTGCTTGCAGATATTATTAGAAGTGGCAAGTATTGCATATCCTTTTTCCTCAGTATTACTAAAGATGTCTTGAAAGCTTTGCTATACTATACTATAGTTGTCCATCATGTCAATAATTGTTAGGTATTTTCTCCTCAATAGTTTCATATACTATCAAGAGTTTTCCCGGAAGGAAAAGAAATTGTCGAGACGTTTTCATTACTACTTTCCTATTGTAATTTAAAGGCAATGCATTATAATGGCAAAAGTTTGTAAAATTAAGGTATTTTATGATAAGTATCAGTAACAGGGGGGGGAACCCTATGGATTTTTTAACCTCTTCTCTATCACCTTCTTGCAGAGGATGGAAAAAGGAATTGGTTTCTAACTAGTACGATTAGGTTCGTTTCCGTCTGAATGGTTTCGTATGTTTTTAAATCTGATAAAGACGTCAGTATTCGGAAAATTGTTTTTTTCTGCCGGTATCATTTTTATAGTATTTTTCCATCCCTCGATTACCTTTGCTCAATCACCAACCTTCCTCATTCCTCCTACAGAATTCAAGGCCTTTGATACCCCGAACGATGCAGGGGAAACCATATCACTGACGTGGTCTGCATCCCCCAATGACGCTCCTGACGTCTTCTATGTGATTTACATTGATACGGATAAAAATGGTACCTTTGAGAAAGAAGCTATTCGCATAAAGTCAAATACCAGCTATCGGACAAGCGTCCCTGAAATTTACGGCTATAAAAGGGGGAATGGAGACTACCACTATGTTCAAATATTTCCTAGGAAGATTTTTAATGGAGAAACCCTTGACAAAAGACAGGTCTATTATTTCAAGCTGGCGATGGTGGCCGGTGATACAAAAATCACCCTTGACACCATAGCCTCTGCCTCGGCTCGGGGCAATTGGTTACACACAAAAAAGATAAATAATTTTGTAATTATGATCGTACTCTCAGCTATTATTCTCTATTTTATTGTGCATGCGCGGCGAAATCCCAATATGTTCCTGAGGAAGATCGGTGGTTTGGATGCCGTGGATGATGCCCTGGGACGTGCCACGGAAATGGGTAAACCCGTGCTTTTTGTTCATGGGCTGACTGGTATGGGAAGCATCTCAACCATTGCTGCAACAAGTATCCTGGGCCGGATTGCCCGAAAGATTGCCGACTATGATGCGATTTTAAAGGTCGTTAATAATGACCCCATCGTCATGTCTGTAAGCCAAGAGGTAGTGAAGGAATCTTATCTTGAGGCGGGACGTCCTGATGCCTATAATCCAGACAATGTCTTTCTTGTGGCTTCTGAACAATTTCCTTATGTGGCAGCAGTGGGCGGTATTATGACGCGGGAAAAACCAGCAGCCAATTTTTTTATCGGATACTTCTATGCCGAAGCCTTGATCCTGGCTGAAACAGGCGCCTCTACAGGGGCAATCCAGATTGCCGGTACCGATGCCTATACACAGTTACCCTTCTTTATTACCACATGTGACTACACCCTGATTGGAGAAGAGCTTTATGCGGCTAGCGCTTATTTATCAAGGGAACCCATGCTCATGGGCACACTCAGGGCACAAGATGTAGGGAAGGGACTACTGATTATTATATTAATCTTGGGTACTATACTGGCAAGTTTTGGGCTGAAATTTATTACGCATCTCTTCGAGGCCTTTTAAGTGTAGTAATCGTTCAACTTTCGTTTCGTAACGGAAAACAAGATTATGCCTGAAAGAAGCGCTGATTGGATAAAACAAGCTGAAAGAGATATAGAAAGTGCCAGGGCACAGATGAAGGACGAATTCTTTGAATGGTCTTGTTTTATTGCCCAACAAGGAGCAGAAAAGGCAGTAAAGGCAGTTTATCATAAAATCGGCGGTGAAGCCTGGGGACATTCCGTAAGCGATCTGTTAAAAGGACTTAGCGAAAAGGTAAAAGTTCCTGAGGACTTAATAAACATTGCAAAACAACTGGATAAATTTTATATCCCAGCCAGATATCCGAATGGCTGGGTTTCAGGCACGCCTTCTGATTATATATCTAAGGAGGATGCAGGTAATGCCGTCAGTAATTCAGAAAAAATCCTACAATTCTGTAAAGGTGTTCTGGCTAAATAAAGGCCTCTTAGAGACAAATATTCTTAACGCAGTAAACACGCTAGCTGTTAACCGTTTTGACGTAAAAGAGGTAATACTGTTTGGTTCTATTGCAGAAAATCGAGGACTACCTTCAAGTGATGTAGATATTCTCATTGTGGTAAACGAGTCGACATGCAGGTTTATTGACAGGGCTTTAGATTTCCAGAAATTTTTTAAAGATGTGGGTTTGGGAGTTGATTTGTTTGTTTACACAGAAGAAGAAATAGAGAAAAATACTATCCCTTTAGCAAATTCTGCCATGAAAAAAGGAAAAATTTTATTTAAAAGATAAACAATATGAATTTCTTAAAACGAACTATTCCGCTCATCATTGCCTTTATCATGGGTGTGCTCATGGCTATGCAGTATTATGTTCCGCATAAGCTTTCACAAGACTTGCTGGAGGTAGTAACCAGATGGGATAGGATTATTGCGGGTTTTGCAGTATTTATCGGGGCGTATAGCCTGTTCCATCTCCACTGGACGAGGATTAAAAGGAAGGTAGAAGGCTGGGGATACAGCGTCTTTGTCTTTTTTGGGGCAATAATTACCCTGATATTTGGTCTTTTGAATGGTGGAAAATTTTTCTGGAATGACAAGCAGGATGGCACGATGTTTGATTGGCTTTATTACTATGTACAGGTACCCGCCGGTGCCACAATCTTTTCCATTTTGGCCTTCTTTATTGCTTCTGCTGCCTATCGAACCTTTCGTGCACGGACAAAGGAATCAACGGTGTTATTAATCGCGGCTATCATTGTTATGTTTGGGAGGGTGCCCATTGGGAACTATATCTCTCAATATATCCCCGCCGTGGCCGATTGGATAATGGCAGTTCCTAACCTCGCAGCCAAACGAGGCATCCTTTTGGGGGTCAGCCTTGGGGCGATAGCGACCTCGCTCAAAATCATATTTGGTATCGAACGGTCGTATCTTGGCGGGGGCGATTAATGGGAAGATTTTTATTTGGGAACCGTTGCCGTCGGGAGACGGCTCATAGCAACGGGGGTGATCAGTGGAAAGGTTTTTACGGATAGACCGTCGAATTATCTTTGCAATCATTACCGTGGCAGTTATTGTTTCCCTTGTTTTGCGATTTGAGTTACCGATACCTGCCTCAGAACCGGTGCAGGGGATTTATGAAAAGATAGAATCGCTGCCAACAGGTTCCCATGTCATGATTGCCTTTGATTATGATCCCTCCTCCAAAGAAGAACTCCAGCCCATGGCCATTGCCTTTCTCCATCATTGTTTTAGCAGGGATTTAAAAGTTATTAGTATGACGCATTATCCGGGTGCCCCCGGACTTGCCGAGCAGGCATTGACCTCAGTAGCTAACCAATACCAGAAAAAATATGGTGAGGACTACGCCTTTCTGGGTTACAAACCCGGCGCTGCGTCGCTTATTATCAATATGGGGGAAAACCTGTATTCTGCCTTTCCCAAGGATTTTTACGGAAATGATACAACGACATTACCCGTTTTACAGGGTGTTGATTCATTACGGGAAATCGATTACTTATTTGACCTTGCAGCGGGCACAACCATTGAAACATGGATAGCCTTTGGAAAAGAAAAATACAAATTTGAACTTGGGGCGGGATGTACTGCAGTAATGGGGCCTGATATGTATCCCTTTCTCCAATCAAAACAGCTCACCGGCTTGCTAGGCGGTCTAAAGGGCGCGGCAGAATATGAGGCATTGGTCAAGAAAAAGGCCTATGCTGTGAGTGGAATGCGTCCGCAAAGCGTGGTTCATGTGATTATTATTCTCTTCGTCATATTTGGCAACGTTGTCTATTTTCTATCAAAAAGGTAGTGTATGCGTAAGGATTCTAACTTTTTCATCCTAACCGGTACGATTGGCTTGTTTGTATGTATTAATATTTTTTTAATGGCCACTGGGAAACTCCCCTTTTCCTTCGATGGGTTTGGAATCATCCTGGGTGCAGGGCTTACCCTGGCTATCTACAGCTTCCTTTATAAGGATAATCCTGCCTTCAAAATTGCCGAGAATCTTTATGTAGGCGTTTCCCTGGGTTATACTATCATTATTACCTGGTTTAATTTCTTAAAACCCGACCTTTACGATCCCTTGATTGTCCCGATGGTTTCAAAGGCTGCAACAAAAGCCCCTCAGTATGCGTTACTCTTCCCCTCCTTATTGGGTCTCTTTATGTTGCTCAGATTTTCGAGGAAATTGTCGTGGTTGAGCCGATGGACCTTTGCATTCGTGGTGGGTCTTGGAGCAGGGGTCAGTATTCCAAGAGTTATCTCAGCCTTTATTCTGCAGCAGATAAAACCTTCCTTAAATCCCGTCTTTGCTGGAGGAGAAACCATCCTTTCCAGTATCAACACGTTACTGATCTTGCTTGGGGTTATCTCTGTGCTTATTTACTTCATCTTTTCGGTTGAGCATAAGGGTGCTATAGGGAAGGTATCGGTGATCGGGATATGGTTTCTCATGATCTCCTTCGGCGCATCCTTTGGTTATACGGTTATGGGCAGGTTGTCGTTGCTTATAGGCCGGATTCAGTTTTTACTAAGGGATTGGTTGGGCATTTTGCAATAATTGTAGGGACAGTTTCAAACCTGCCCCTATACCACATGTGTTTAATCTCATCAAATAACAACATCTTCCCGCATTACAAAAAACCTTTTAGATAACCAACCATGCAGGCTGAGGAAGGAGGAGGAAAGACCGCGTGAACGACTCCCTAGTCGTGGACCGCAAGCGTTGACGGATGCGGAGTTGATTGCTATTCTGGTTCGTGTCGGATTCCGAAACATTTTCTGACATTGATGTTCTTATGCTTTTTGTGCCATCCAATTACAATGAGAGCGTTTACCACATATTTATGGGGGAATTTGTATTAAAAGAGGATATGTGCTAATTAGGTAGGCGCAATAAATTCTTTTTCTTGCGGATCCGTACTTATCAGCTTATTAATAGCATCCAGAACAGGTTCTTTGGAATTGTGGAATTTGGCAATGGGATTTACGATCGCAAGACCGCGGTAATAGGTAACAAGTCCTTCGGCGATCTCTGCCATGATTTTATTGAATGTACTCCGCTTCTTTGCCCTTGCAAGCTTAACCTCTGGACCTTTATCGCCGGTAATTGGAATCCTTTCGTAACTACCGAAATCCATACGCAATATATTAATCATACCACCCTGTCCTGACAATTGATTTACAATCTCAGCTGATGGTAACGAGGCAATATAGGCTAGAGGATAGGTGTAATCTTTGTATCCTTCTTTCTGGAAATAAAAATCACTTCGAATACCCAATGTCTCAAAATAGTCCTGCACCCTTGCTAAACATTTTTTATTTACGGCCGCTTCATCTATCTCTTTGACCTGTTTGCTTGCGGTTTTCAATCTTCCCAGGATAATAGTAGTGGCAATTGCCCGGTCTTGTTGATAGGTTTTTACTTCAATTTGGATGTAGTCGTTACTTACAAACTGCCATAAAAACAGACTGCATGTCCTCTCGCTATAATAAGCCGAACCGGTAAATTTTATATTTACTGAGGATATTTCTAATTCCGGGAAGAGAATTTCTAAGGGAAGGATGATCTTGGAAACGGTCATTGCACCAGGAACAATGTTGCCTTTTCTGTGAATGAGATTGTTGTCGTTGGTTACATCAACGAAACGTTCACCATGCTGTTTAGAGATTTTATATTCATACTTGATTAAAAATTTATCCCAGACCAGCAACCGCCGTTCGTTATGAAGGTCAGTTTCCAGTGTCAAACCAGGATGAGGAGTCCGTGCCTTTGCATCTCTAAAACAAATTTTATCGGTTAAGAATCCATCTATCCGTCTTAATGGTAAGGAAAATATAGGGGATTGCACTTTGCTCATAAGACATTACCGATAAAAAAGGTTATCTTCTCTCAAGTTTTTTTGATTGTATTACGCAACCTATCTTATGTCAAGGATATTAAAAAAAATTTTATTTTTTCATATGGTAAACTATCACCGATTAAACTTATGGGCAGTGGATGTGGCAACCCGGCTGAAATACTTGATGTTTGGAATTTCAATCCTGTAGGGTGCGTCCTACGCACCTACACAAGCTGCGGTTGTAGAGCGAAGAGGCTCTTCGCTCTACGTTATAAATGCCGCCGAAGGCCTAATTTAATTGTAAGGAATTTTCATTTTATTTAAGCGCGTCGCATGACAGTGTTATGTGAAAAGTCCACATTAGAAAAGGGGGATTTGTTAGGAATAACTTGACAAAGATTGCAAGTCTAAGTATGCTACCGACATGGAACATAACGATACGTTGTTGTTCCTATGGTAATCCTGGTACCGATAATCTCAACTTTTTTGGCTATAACAGTACATCGCAAAAACACTTTTTTGTAAGTTTTTAGCAATTATCCCATTTACATGCTTAAGTAGACAGTAGTCAGTTGGCAACAAATTTATTACTTTTTGTTCTACCAACTGCTTACCACATGCTGCATCTTTTAGGTTACCGCGTAGCTGTGCCAGACAATTTTATTCAGGCTAAAAAGTCCCAAATTCATGTCCATTTTTGCATAGTGTTTGTTACAAAAAGGCATATTTCCAGGTGATAGAAAAGGGAGGTATTTTCAAGTGCCATCTATCTGTGTATTTGAAGATCGTCAATATTCAAAACTGGTTCCGCTTCTCTATACAAGAGCGGTCTTTGAGCTTCGATGCGGGCTGTTTACTTCTTTGGAAAGAATTGTCAGCCATTATCCCGGTGCCACGATTATCCTTTTCTGCAGAAACTATCTATCCGATGTATTACAAGAGCGGTATTCCTATCGTATTAACGACCGGCATACAATTGATGATACCTGTCTTTTTTTGAATGGGCGCGCTATCTTTTCCCTTCCTATTCCTGTAGAAGGTCGGGAGGAAATTGGAATTCAGGATAATACCCTTGTTTATGCCAGGCTTAAGGGGGGAAACGCGAAAAAAATGTCATCCGAGACGCTTCTTACGGGCGATCCGATTGAGCTGTTAAAAGGTACGGTTCCGGTAGTTAATACCCAGGTACCTCTTATAAACTATTTTTGGGATATTATTAAACACAACAAGTCTCAATTAGAAAAGGATTTCATGTTGTTTGTCAGGGAAGGCGCCATCTTTGGTAAACTTTATGAAGGGGTTCACCTTATTAATGAAGACCAAATATTCATTGGTAGAAATAGTCGGATTAAACCGGGCTGCGTATTGGATGCCGAGGATGGGCCAATTTATGTTGGTCAGCACGTTACCATCGCTCCGAACACGACCATTGAGGGACCCGTTTACATCGGTAATCATTCTGTGGTTCAATCTAATTCGAGGATCCGTGGCGGTGCAAATATTGGAGAGGTTTGCAAGATAGGAGGAGAAGTTGTAAATACGATCTTCCACAGTTACACCAACAAACAACACGATGGATTCCTCGGAGATTCTTATATCGGTTCATGGGTTAATATGGGGGCGGATACCGTAAATAGTAATTTACTCAACACCTATGGAGATGTAAAAGTTGAAATCGATGGAAATATTATAAATACAAATCATATGTTCCTTGGTATGGCGATGGGAGACCACACGAAAACGGCCATCAATACAACGATCATGACGGGTAGCATCATTGGTTTCTCTTGTAATATCGTCACCTTTAACTATCCACCCAAATATCTTCCATCGTTTGCGTGGTATTCATACCATGGTATGAAGGTCTATGTGCTGGAAAACGCATTACGTGTGGCAAAGATATCGATGAAAAGACGGGATAAAGAAATGACTTCTGCAGAAGAACGGCTCTTTAAGCTGGTATTTCAGCTTACAGAAAAAGAAAGAAATTCCGTAATGAAATGAAAGGTCTTTTTATGGAAAAGGACATTAAACGCGAACGGGTTATTATTGATACGAGTATTTTTACCAATCCGGAGGTTTACCAGTCATTTGGTGCAAGTCCAACGGAGGCGTTACGTACATTTCTGGAGATTATTGGTAATCTGGAGGGGCCGGCTTTTTATATGCCCCCGGCGATCTATCAGGAATTGCTCAATTTTGTTGAAATAAAAGATATCCCACCCGATCTTCAAATTCGTATAATCCAAAAACCACCAAAGCGATACGAACTCTCGGTTCCGGCTTTTTTGCTGTATGAACTCATCGAGGATGTACGCCACAGGATAGACAAGGGATTGCGGGTAGCAGAAGAAGCCGTACGGAAAAGGATTAACAAGGGATTAAAGGCGTCTGAGGAGATTGAACGGAAGCGGAAGGCCTTGAACGAAAAGTCGGTCTTTCTTTTCCCGGATGTGCGTATGACTGAAGAAATTCCACACAGAACCGAATCGGAAGTTTTAGAAGCTCTTGCCATTGCTGACTTGAGAAAGAAATATCGTGCCGCCCTCAGGGAAGGGATTATTGATAGTAAAGAGGACGTAGACCTGATTCTCCTGGCCAAGGAACTCGATGGCATACTGGTAACGGCTGATACGGGTATCGTAAAATGGGCTGATAAGTTGGGTATCCGTTACATCGATCCCCGTACGTTACGGGGTATACTCGACAAACTGCTGCATTAAGTCTACGAAAACAATTGATGAATTTTCACAGGCTTACCATACGGTATTTTTATAACTACGTTTTCATGCTGCTGGTCCGGGATTAAACTCGGTGGCTTTAAAAATCAGTCTACGTGGGCTGAACCTTCCAGATGTTTTTGAAGGATTTCATACGAGGCGTAACACTTTCTTGCAAACTTGACATGCCAGTAATTCCCTTCCTTGTTTTTCGATAATACCTCGAACTTTACTTTGCATTTATAGAGGTGGTCAATCATTCTTTGAATATTTTTCTCTTCCCGAAAACGGAGGGAAAATTTTTCGTCGATGATTTCACTCCGTGCCGCCTTGCCGACATTTTCGTAAACAGGTTTTAATAATACCTCTCCCAGCTGAGTGAAAATTTCTGGTTTTAATGAATGCGCATGCTCGTGGATAAACATGGCCGCGCGAATAATCCGATGGGTAAAAAACTCCGATGCCATCTCCGCCATCAATGGGGCGGTAACACGAATATCACGCAGACAGGAGCCTAATGTCACGTATTTGAGAATCTTCTCAGCAGGATGGGTTGGTTTCATTACGATCCCTTCGCATCCCGTCTCATCCAAATCTTTAATAAGCTTTTTCAGGTCTGAAATATCCGATGCTGAAAACCGTCCAAACCTCCTCACGGTGGGTATGCGATAGGTATCAAAGATTTTGTATCGCTCATCAACAGGGATGTTATGAGGTTTGTTCATCATCATTGCATCAAAGGCAAAAAATCGGATGTCTTCCTTTACATAAGGGGGATGTTCAATGTTATAAGGATTATCAGGTCCGGCAAATTCACCGCAAATGACTAGGCCAGGATTTTCATCAAATATCTTTTTTACATCTAAAAAATCTACAATTCGATCCGTTGAAAATGGACAGATATACGCGCCACGTGAAAAAACTACGATACGACCCTGAATACGTGCGACCCTGACGTTGTAGCCATCTACTTTTTCTTCAACATAAAAGGGTTGAGTATAGGCATTGCGGATACCATTTTCCAGATGCAATATTCGGGCAATACTTGGGAAATCAAAAATGATCCCTTCCTGAGTAACGATCGACCCTTTTCCCAGGGAACCGATTTTTTTCGTTACCCGGTAAAAATCAATACCATCGAATTCCTCATGGACAACATCGTGCTTTTCGGTTGATTCCTGCCACATGGACTCAGAAATACCGACCTGTTTAACAATATCATATATTTGCATAGGTGTTGTCTTTCTTTAATAAATAATGTATTAAATTTGATACGATGTTACATAAACCAGTTCCCTGATTTCAAGACAAAACTGGACTGCAGTTGAATATATATACCGCTGTTTATAATGCAATTCCATGTATAACTCCTATATCTGTAAAAGGTTAAACTTGAGATGCGGTCTGTTTTTAGTATTGACTTCAAAAAGACATAATCGTATAATGAAGCGCCATTTTAATTATAAACTAAAATTTGGATTCCACTTAAGGATGTAGCAATGTATATAATTTTTGGTTGCGATGACGTCGGAAGTGCGCTGGCCAGAAATTTAAGTAAATCCGGCGAGGAGGTACTTGTAATCGGTAATGACGAAACGGCTTTAGCCGGGTTAAAGGCTTCCAGCCTTCGTACGATCACAGCGGATGTCCATACATGGGACTTTGGCTCGTTACCAGCAAAAGACGCCGTTGCCTTCATCCTCCTGCAAAAAAATTTTGAAGATAACCTGACCTTAGCAAAGCGTATCCGAAAATCATTTCCTGATAAATTTATAGTATCAAGGGTAACTGATGAAAAAGAGGAATCTGAATTATTAGGAAATGGCGTAGACCAGGTTATTCAAACAGTCAGAATCATTACGAACGCATTCCTGAATGAACTGGAAACGGCAAAGTTAAAAAGATCGGTTTTTCGTTTAGTTAGTGTTATCAAAGGAGCAACAGGTAAAGGGTTAGCGATTTTTTTGCAGGATAATCCCGACCCGGATGCAATTGCCTCGGGGTTTGCGCTCAAGCGCATTGCCGAAAAATATGATATCAAATCCAATATCTATTATGGTGGAAATATTGGACGTCAGCAAAATAAGACATTGGTCAATTTATTAGAAACCGATCTTGTTCGATTAAAAACCCAGGAAGAGGCACGAAAGATAATTAATGCTGTTGATAAAGTGGCATTGATAGAGGCCTCTATTTCTTCAAAAAACAATATATTGCCGGCAGATATAGTTCCCAATATTGTTATTGATCATCATCAAACAGATTTTAACCTTGTGAAAGGGGAGTTCGTTGAAATATTACCAAAAATTGGTGCCACTTCTACCATCATGACAAGATATCTGAGGCATCTGGATATCATACCCGATCCGCCCCTTGCTACGGCGCTTCGTTATGGAATCAGGGTGGACACGTGTGGATTCACCAGAAACACGTCCACCGAGGACCTTGATGCCGCTGCTTACCTCTCCCCATTGCTGGATGTGGGGCTGTTAAACCAAATTGAAAATCCTCCCATGAGCGCAGAAACTATCGACATTATTGGAAGGACCATACGAAACCGTGAGGTCAGAGGTTCGTATCTGATATCCTTTGTAGAATTTATAACGGATCGGGATGCATTACCGCAGGCAGCTGAATTAATGTTACAGATGGAGGGTGTTTCTACCGTTCTTGTTTTTGGTATTGACAAGGACAAGGTTCAGTTATCGGCCCGAAGCGTGGATACAAGAATTAATCTTGCGTTTTTATTGCAAAAGGCATTTGGATTTATGAATGCCGGAGGACATGCTACTATGGCAGCTGGATGCATCGACTTAGGTATTTTTGGAGATGTAACTGATAAAAAATCGCTTTTGAGAATTACCTTTGACGCCGTAAGGAAAAAGTTTTTCTCTGCGGTAGGGATAGACATAGAAAAGCGGGAAATACCCGATGAGTTAGAGTTAATGGTCAGCAACAGTACCAAGAATTAACCGTAACAAGTATTTATTTTATATAGAAGGAGAAAGAATTATGGGAAAAGGGTTTTTGGGGGTAGGTTTAGTAAGTCTTACAATTTTTTTAAGTTCTTGCGTTGCCACTCAACCGCAAGTAAAGGAAGCAAAAGAGCCTGAATTAAAGGTGGAAGTGAAGGCAGCGCCACCCAAGGAGGAGGTAAAGCCCGAAGCACCCGTTCCTGCTCCAGTGGAAGAAGCTCCCGCTCCAGCTGAAGCACCGGAAGTGGCTGCACCGGCAGCTCCCGAAGCCCCGGTGGAAGCAGCGCCAGAAGCCCCGCAAGCAGTTGAACCAACCGCTCCGGTAGAAGCTCCAGAAACTGTAGCCCCACAAGCCGCTGAACCAGTGGCTCCTGAAGCTGAGGTAAAGCCCGAAGCACCCGTTCCTGCTCCAGTGGAAGAAGCTCCCGCTCCAGCTGAAGCACCGGAAGCAGCTACGCCTGCAGCTCCGGCCCCTGAGGCTGTTGCACCTCCGGCACCGGCAGAAGAGGCAAAACCTGTAGAACCTCCTGTAAAGCCAGAAGAAAAGGCAGAGGCATTACCTCCGGAAAAGAAGGAGGGGTTACAGCAATGTGCTACTTGTAATAAAGAGGTAGGGGAAGGACACATCTGTGGTGTTACAACATATTGTCCGCAATGCAAGGAAGAGGTCGGTTCCGGTCATATCTGTGATTTAACTTTTTTCTGTCATGATTGCAAAAAAGAGGTGGGAGATGGACATATCTGCGGAGTAACGACTTTTTGTCCTAAGTGCGAAGAAGAGGTTGGGCCAGGTCACATCTGTGATATAACCTACTTTTGTTACGATTGCGAAAAAGAAGTGGGAGATGAGCATATTTGTGGTGTCACCCACTTTTGTTTCACATGTAAGGCCGAGGTTGGAGAAGGACATGAATGCGGAAGAACCTACTTCTGCTTTGATTGTGAGAAAGAAGTTCCGAAGGATCACCAGCACGAACAGACAACGAAGTAATTGTTTTTTTGTTTATTCAAGGATAAATCAAAAAGGCATGTTTGATTTTCAAACATGCCTTTTTTTGTTTAATAGTAATTTCAATGCAGAGCGAAGTGCCACTTCGCTCTACATCAGAAGTTGCCGGAGATGAATTTAATCAAATAACCAAGCGTAGCTACGCCGCAACCAAAAAGATACAGCAAGCAGTACACCGTTGGCAGTAGGCAAAAAGTGATACTTTCCCATTACAAACTGCCAACTACCTACTGCCTACTTAAGCGGACAAGTGGGCTAGTTACTAAAAAAACTTGCGAAAAAAGAAGTTTTTACAGAGTAATACTATATTCCGTTTCCTATGGTCTGTGAAGTTGTAAGTTTATAATATCTTTTTCTTAAAATCCATCCACTTCTCCATAGGAGTGTCGTTAGTTTAGCTGGTGAGAAGGTGGCGAAACACCTTCTCTACACTTGCCAGCATCACGTACAACTGCCATATCTGCTCATCCGAAAAATTCTTTTGGCTTACCCTTATATCTCTGGTTGGGTCTGCCGAACTACTGTTCAACACCCCTAGCGTCTTTTCAGCCTTCCGCTCTCGATAGGCCTCCTCACCCATGAGACCACTCATCGAGGTCCTCGGTATTCAGCCCAGGATTGCATGTTTCACTCATAGGATCGATAAGACTTCCCGAATGCCTCAGCATGGGTCCCTTCCCCTGTCCATATTGATTTAGCCAGCACTAGGATGGCAGACTTGCTCTGCCTGTACCTATTGGTCAGCAGTTACTAACCGTTCTGCTAATAATCCGGAAGATTACGAGAATCATACCGATTGAAAAGAAAAATATAGTTACAAAAGTTAGCGGAATACTGGGATTGTTTTTTGCATTGGCAAGGACGGCTGGTACGGAATTAATGTCTGCAAAGACAATCTTCGCCCCATGAATATCTTTTGCATTCTTTTCTCCGATTGGCAGGAAGGTTTGCTGGGTTTCATTGTTTTGCGCGGTAGAAATTAACTGTACTACAGGGTAACGATATTGCGGGGGCATATACAAATCTGCTACGCGTACCTGTGCACCAGGTACGTTGAATGTATCGTTGATCTTCAGGTTGCAGGTGCGATTATCTATCTTAAGGATTACGCTTGATGCGATCCAGCCATAATCCCGCATGAGGATTTCGAGGACACCGTGTTGCAAAAGAACGGGTTTATTGTAACCAAGGGTGTCTGAGAATTCAATTCCATCCTTTCGAACGGTAACAAATGCCTCTATTTTTTTGGGCATCCCATTGGGGTAAGAACTTGTCTTAAGGTCTGTAACCTTCATTTCAACACCGCCCAGATCCGTCCACTCATCGGCTACGTATACCGGGGGTTCCGTTGACGCGTAAAGTCCGCCGAAGAGGTGTGCAACGAGGGTGATTACAAATCCAATATGTACCACAGATGCCCCATAGAGGGTGACCTTCTTTACGCCTCCTTTTGCCTTTCTTAATATCGAGTCGAGGGTGCATAAAAAGGTATTTACTCCATAGAGGATACAGGCGAGAAATAACAGATAAAACCAGATATGGATCGGTTTCTTGTGAATGAAAAAAAAGGAAATATCCTCGCCGGAAAGGCCCGCATATTCACGGGGATTAAAGTTCATGATAAGGCTGCCAATAATAAGCAGACCGGTGACAGTAAAGCCGGTAAGGATGCCTAGTTTTTGTGATTTAAAGATATCGTAAATTTTTTTCACTTTAAAATTGTTTCGTAACCGAGATATTCCGGCTGAGGCAAAAATGCCTTGATTTAAAAATGTTACCAAGGCTAAAACCGAACCGAAATTTCATTTATCTGAAGCTATGGGAACTACCGATAAAAAAACTGGTCCCTACGTATGTCATTAAAAGAATTATAAATCCCAGGATAGCCATGGGTGGCTTAAATCGTTTTGCATCCTGCCAGTAATCCAGGTGCAGGCATGTAGCGTAAAAAAACCATATAATGACAGACCAGACGACCTTTGCATCCCACAGAAAATATGCCCCCCATGCTACATATCCCCATAAGCCTCCAAAAATCATCGAAATAGAGAAGGTAATGAGACCATATTGGAACCCTGAGTCGATAATCTGATCATATGATTTTTTTTCGCTTGATGCAAAATAGCGGGCTACAGCCGCTGCCATAGCACTAACCCACAATGCATAACAAAAGAAAGAAAGGGGGACATGTAATACATACCAAATTGTCAGCATCAACGGCGGGGCGTAAGTTATTCCTTTGGGGAAAAGCGCTGCGGCCACAAAGAAGCCATATCCAACCCCGAATAAGGACATGCGATAGATACGACTCTCTGTCCTGGTATAGATGAGCAGGATAATAAACGTCGCAGCGGCAAAGGCATTAAAGGATTCAAATTTATTGGTTAGTGGAAAATACTCTATTGATATGCCACGTAAGGCAATCGCTGCAATCTGCAGAAGTACGAATCCCAATAAAATAGAAAAGCGCAGTTTCCATCGTGTCAATCCGAGACCCCAATACGTTGTATAGGCAACAAAGCAAAGCCAGTATAAAACTATCGATGTCTGGTTAAGAAATTGGGCGGTATCCATTATTGCAAGGTAATCTCTATCTTTGCCTTTTCCTTCAGATCTTTAACCAGGTTATTCATTTCCAATGCAATCATTTCTTCCCGTACTTTGTCTTTTACCTCGGCAAAACTCACATCCTTGGGAGCGGTCTTTGCCGTAACTTTTATTAAATGATATCCAAATTCCGTTTTAACGGGATCGCTAATCTTGCCCACTTCAGTGGCAAATGCAGCCTTTGCAAAATCTTCTACCATAACGCCGTGTCTGGGAAATGTACCTAATTCACCACCGGTTTTCCCTGTCGGACAATCGGAATATTTCTTTGCCAATTCAGCAAAATCAGCTCCTTCGTCAAGTTCTTTTTTAATTGACTCTATCTTTGCCCTTGCACTGTCGATTTCTTCCTGCGTCTTCTTCCCCTTTGTATCAACCAGTATGTGGCTTGCTGTGACGGTTTCACCATTAAAATTATTAATATTCTTTATGAAATATTCTTCCATCTTTTTATCATCAATATTTTTGGATACATAGCTTTCAATCGCCGCTGACATATTGATTGCGGTTTTTAATTCTTCGATGTTGCTGCCTTGAAACTCTAAAAACTGTTCTAACGTTTTGTCTTTCGTTGCAGGATTATTTTTGATGTTCTCCCGCATCTTGGCAATCTCTTTATCTACGAGTTCGCTGGAAACACTCAATTTTTGTTCTACAACAAATTGCCTTAGCACACTTTGTGTGACAAGTTGTTCTGTGATTTGTTGTTCCATGGAAGGTAACGCGGCAGGATTTACATGGTTTTTGAACCGATCCAGGATTTTGTCAAGGTCTTTGCGAAGGATTTTTTCGTTATTAACGGTCGCAATTACTTTGTTAGGATCCGCCTTTTCCTTTTTGCCATGAACACTGCTCATGCCGTGTCCACTATAACCACTGTCTTCTGATGTCAGCCCTAATCCATGCATTTTTTCCTTGTCTTCTTGTTTGAAGTTGACATTCTTGTGTATCTTTGCAAAATCTTGTTCCGTTGCCTGGCTGCTTAATTGTGGATTACCCGGTTCATTTTTTCCACAGCCACAGACAGATAATGCCAGTAAACTTAAAAAAAATACGAAAACAGTAATTCCTTTGATCATAACCACTCCTTAATGAAAAATAATTTTGGCAAGAGCCAGCAAAAAACTACTTACAGGGAAGTCGATGAGGTATGCTTTCTTCCATAATATTCTGTGATAAGCTTCAGGAGATCCTCTTCCTTGAGGTTCGAAACGTAGTCTAATGCAACATCAATGAGGAGATTAACAGAAAGCCGCGGATTCTTTGCGGTGATCTGCTTTAATGCCTCATAAATTTCAGGATCGACATCTATTGCAGTTTTTGGTTTAAGCACAAGATATTTTATTAATTTAACGGTATCCATATTTTTACAACAAGCCATGAATTAAATTAGTTCCAAGAATATTAACGGCTTTTATCAAAGTGACGTAGCAAAGGTGTCTAAATCGAAGCCCTCTTTCATATGGGCGAGGTGGGAGTCGAACCCACACAACCTTTTATGGTCAAAGGATTTTAAGTCCTTCGTGTCTGCCATTCCACCACTCGCCCAATGATTTGTAAATAGGCGGCTCTGGGATTCGAACCCAGGATAACGGTTTTGCAAACCGTGGCCTTAGTCCACTTGGCGAAGCCGCCACTATTTATTTTTATCATTAGAACAAATTATGTTACCATCAAGAAAATGATAAGGCAAGAAGTTTTTTTGGCGTCTTCAAAAGAAAAAATCTCACTATTCCTGTAAATAAAAAAGGGGAAGGTTTTACCTTCCCCTGAATAAGTTTAAAACTACACCGAAAAATGATGATAGTTTGTAAACTTTTATTTTAAATTTTTTAATGCCTTTTCCATTCTGGAAAGTAAAATACTTACTTCAGAGATAGATATTGATGGAGAAGTAATCCTTTCACGCAACAGGGCAAAGGTTTTGTCTAACTCTTCTGCCGTGGCATTTCCAGATTCCATGAGTGGGAAATGAGGCCCTGAAGTGGAAGGTTCCTCAGGCGCGGCAGATGGACCCTGTTGCTTGATTTTAGCCAATTCTTTCTCTAAATCTTCCTTTGCCTTCTGGAGTTCTGTAATAATCTTTTGCTTTTCTGCAAGTTCCTGATCGGCTATCTTTTTTGCCTCGGTGTAATAGGTAAGTTGATTTTTTAGTTCTTCCTGAATTCTTTTATTATCAGCAAGCTGTAATTCAAATTTTTCGGTAACTTTCTTGCTCTCTTCCTCAATTGAGGCAATCCGTTCTGCCAATTTATTTCTTTCGCCTTCTAATTCGGTAAGCTTGCCTTGCTGTTCCTGTATTGTAGTTTGTAAGCCACTAATCTGAACGCCGACAGCAGCCTTAACAGCGCCAAAGGTGTCCACTTCTTTTTGCAATTCAGTTACTTTTGCCGTCAAACCATCCTTTTCCGCAGCACAGGCAGCAAATTTGTCTTCTACTTCTTTCTTTGCAACCTCTACTTTACCCAGGTTTTCCATTAACTCTGGAACTTTCAAAACCTCTTTGCGCCCGGCACTAAGTTGCCTTTCAAGTCCATGAACCCGCTCCTTCTGTAGTCTGTACTTCTCAGTAACCGATACTGCAAAACCAACACATAGTAGTCCGAAAAGACCTACCAATACTACCATAATTGCCTTTGCTTTCGTGTTACAACTAGACATAAGATCCCCCTTTTTGTTGTACTTTAAATTAAGTTTTTGATATTTTTCGTTATAGACCCTGGGATATGAAAGAAATTTTTAAAAAATCGATATGGGATAATAGCAAAATATGAAGCTAGTTTCAAGTAAAATTGTAAGCCCAAAATATTTTTAGGTATAAATCTCGAAGGCAGTGTGTTTTTCCGGCAGATTAACCATACTCTAGCCAGGCAGACGTATGAACTGCCTTTTTCTGCGTATGTATTACTCCGCTCCTCTTTGTGGCTCTGGTAACGTTATGTATCTGGAATACCCTATTTGGCCTGCCGTAACGTTTCCAAGACTTTCTGTAAAACCCCCTTCTGGCCTTTCAATGTCTCTCTGAAATCCATATTGTCCGTATCCGCTATCTCCATGCGGAGATCAGAAAGGTCATTTTCCAAAATCCCTATCAGAATGTCTTTTTCCTCTTGCGTGAGATCAAGACTGATCATAGATTTGCCCCCTTTGCTCATTATTCGTATTGTTAAAAAATTAACCACAGCGTACACTGAGAAATCTTTAAAAATCTACATTGATAATTTTATTCTCCGTTTTAACAGCCTCCTAACCCCCTTTATTAAAATAGAGAATTTACCGACCCTTTATTTCCCTCTTTTTTCTAATAAATAAAGCACTATGTAACGCAAAACGTCTTGTTTGTGACATTTCAACAAGACGTTTTATTTGTTAATTTCTTCTTTATAACCCGGACTCTCACGAAGATGTCTACCCTTTCGTTCGGGTTCCTTCACTTCAGGCTTTACAACCAGGGGAAAGACTACAAGGAACATACTTACCACAACAATAATCGTAGCAATAATACGTCTTGAAACCTTACTTCCTATTAACCTGCCGTAAAATGACAATATCATCTTCCAGTGAAGGAGGATGTGAAGCGCCAGCAAACCCAGAAAGACAAAGGCAATGATGAGATGGATCGTTCCCCACTGGTGGCGGTCCATTCCAAACAGGAACAATTCTACTTTTCTACCATACACGACCCAGGGTCCTTGCCGGGTAGTAAGACAAACTTCATCAGGATCCCAATCCCTGCCATTGCCATCACACAGAGGAACATCAAGGCATCAATTACCAGATTGGCTTTTGATTTATCCAGCGTCATTTTTACCCTTGTTCCTGGAGGTACCAAACACGACAATGATACTCAGTTAAATTAGGTTTTGCAAGGCAAAACGACTTTGCTCAGGGTAACGTCAAAGTCCAGCGATACCAAAAAGAGGGAGTAAGAAGGCAAGGAAAAGAAGGAAGTTGACGTGGTGA
>JBKBTA010000108.1:0-9538 GCA_046291035.1 Candidatus Brocadia sp. | reverse complement strand
CAACGGATTTGATACATGAGATACTATAAATGGAGGGCTTTTGTCAGGTCTCCACTTGACAACGCTACCAACTTTTTAATACCGACGGTGGTTTGTTCTGCATTGTCAGGGTGGTAGTTTAGTGCCAGCTCTCTGTAAGCCTTCTTAATCTCTTCATCTGAAGCGGTAGGAGAAATTTCCATAATACGGTATGCCCTCTCTTCATCCGTCTCTATCCTATGACCGTTTGTCCCTTCTTTATATCCTTCCTCCTGATATTTTATGGCAAGTTCTCTCAATCGTTGAAGATCCCTCATAATTTCGCTTACTATGTCGTGGAAATCATCCCACTTCCTATTCGATAGAAGGGATTTTAGATTTTCGGAAGTCAAGCCTTCATAATCATATTCCATTTCCTTTATAAGTGGTATGCTGCCGGTCCAGTTTACTTCTATGGCTACTACTGTGTAAAGTTTCATTGCAGCACGGTAATGATTGTTTGCTTTTTCTAAATGCACTCTATCTTCTTCGGCTCGTTTGATATTTTCTATAATCAAATTGTTCAGTTCGGTAGTATCAGATAGAAGTTCACTTTTATGAGTATTGACAAACTCTTGAATTTCTGTTTTGAAATCTACGGGAAAAGAGACTTTTAATTGGTAAGCAATCGATTTGATAGAAGTTTCTAACGAACATAACTCCTGGATTCTCTCGAGCCTGGTATTTATCCGACTCACCAGATAACCGCCCCGCTCCCATATTGCATCTTTGAGAGTTTCTACCGGCTTTGCCTTAACGATTGTTACTATAACAACAATTCCTGATATAATATATCCCATAACAAGGTTAGCATGTGGTGAAAATCTCGTTAGATCATCAAAAGCTCCCTTTTTAAAAATGATGCTTAATATTAACCAGATTGATGCTATTCCTAATATAATACTAAAGAACGTTGCCAGTTTCGCTTTTGCATACGATGCAATTTGAGATTCTTCCAGACCCCAATTTAATTTCTGTCCATCAAACTGAACTATGAGTATACTCGCCAAAGTCCCATGGGAGTTCAAATAGTGGATTCTATGGACACGAAAAAGGTATAAGACCAGAAGCATTACACTGATGGCTACAACACAGGCTGGCAGGGTTATTAGCGCTACCCGGAGCAACCCAAAAGCCAGCAGTAAAAGAAGCAAAAGAATAACAATTACTGATATAAAACCGATTAATTCCTTCATACTATTATACCCTTCGATTTTAGCTTACGCATTTACTCGATTGGCTTGAGCGATCTTTTTAGTGGATTCCGTGAATAAAATTTTACGAAGCAGAATTCTGGCAAAGTACAACGGAATTCTATCTTAAGGTTATCGGCTTTCTTCATATAAATTTTATGACTCCTATTGAAAAATTACTTAACTTTGCCCCATTATTTATCCCCAGAAATGAAGGTCTTGTAAAATTTGTACCTTTCAAATTCTATACAATATTTCCCAATCCACGACAATCAGGGCAAGAGTCGTTTTATTATTCGGTCTAAATAAGCTTATTTCTCCATGCCCGCTCGTTCAATAATTACCGTAGAGGGGGGGAACATCTTGGTACCTGGCCTTCGTTGTAGTAGTTAGATTCTCGATGACGTCCACCACATTCATACCCTCTACAACCTTACCGAATACGCAATAACCCCAGCCATTGATGGTTTTACCTTTGTGGTCAAGGAAGGCATTGTCCACAGTGTTGATGAAGAATTGGGCAGTGGCGGAGTGAGGATCCATGGTGCGTGCCATAGCCACCGTACCGCGCCGGTTTTTAAGTCTGTTATCAGCCTCGTTGGTAATCGGAGCTCGTGTAGGTTTCTCCCGCATATCGGCAGTTAAACCCCCACCCTGGACCATGAACCCTTTTATCACCCGGTGAAAGATAGTACCATCATAAAATCCATCGTGTACATAGTTAAGAAAATTTTCCACCGTTTTCGGAGCCGCCTTTGAATCAAGCTCCAGGATAATGACACCTTTATTGGTTTCCAGTCGAACGCGAGGGTTTGACGAATTCGCCCAGGCGAATTGCACAACACAAAATAGGGCGATGATAAGTATAGCTGAGGTCTTCTTCAAAGTAATGCTCCTTATATATTAAGAATTAGAATAAATTAGTATAATCAATACAAAATTTCATGTGATTGCTTACATCGTGCTCTGGGCTATAAGATAGGTGAGTAAAAGAGGGAATTTCATTAATCTGCTGAATGTGGCAATAGATTTGGTAGCGGTGGAGGGAATTGAACCCCCGGCACGCGGCTTATGAGTCCGCTGCTCTACCAACTGAGCTACACCGCCACCTGTTTCAATTATTTTCGAGGTGAAAATATTACAAAATGAAGGCTTAAGACAACTTTAGTTCTTCAAAGCCTATCAGTCATGTTAAGGAGTAAGAATAACATCTCCAACTAATATTTTCAAGGAATATCCTGTATTTTTTCATAAGATTTTCAATAATTTATTATTTAGCTTGACAACAATTTTCAATGATGTTAATATTTGTAGAAATTATACATAAATAATTTTTTAGTTAATAATTAGGTTATCCAGCCTAAAGTTAGCATAGCTGTAAGCTAATCTTTCCTAAGTTTGTTCTGGTATTTTCCGACATCTTTAATTAGCAATTTTAGTATCTTTATTACAGAGTCACAATATTTCTGATTTCTGATTTTCCACAGTTTAAGAACGCAAATTATAAATAAAATTACGATATATCTCCGCAACCCGTCTTGCCTAACAATTGCCTGTCTGTCTCTATTACTGATGCTCCAGAGCAAATCATTGGTTTGATGGTTCGCAAGGCTTTACATCGCTAACCGAGAATGTCAGAGCGATTCTTTATCATCGATGGTCATTCACACTGCTACCAGGCTTTTTATGCTATAACGGCAAGACTAACGACGCCCGATGGAAAACCTGCAAATGCAGTATATGGGTTCACACGGATGCTGCAAAAGCTGCTCAGGGAACATCGTCCTGAATACCTTGTTGTGGTATTTGATACAAAATGGGTCACCCACAGGCACAATAGTTACCGTGAGTATAAGGCAAACCGTAAACCGGCACCCGATGAATTACAGGTACAAATTCCCCTGATCTATAAAGTCGTCAGGGCACATAACATTCCCATTTACGCAGCCAAGGGATATGAAGCAGATGATGTAATTAGTACCCTGGTAAAATTACTATCTGACAAACCTGTCGAAATTGTTATCGTAACTTCAGATAAAGACATGGAACAATTATTAAGTCCAAGCGTAAAAATATTGAATGCAAAGAAAGGTTTGATGGTTGATCAGGAAGTCCTTTTCAAGGAAAAAGGTATACGGCCAGAGCAGGTGGTAGACGTCCTGGCCCTCTCAGGAGATGCATCAGACAATGTGCCTGGAGTGCCGGGCATCGGTGACAAAACGGCGCTGGGACTTATCCAAAAATGGGGTTCGCTGGAATCTGTTCTTGCCAATATCAATAACATTACTGGAAAGAAGAGGCAGGAAAATTTAAGGGTATTTGCAGACCAGGCCAGGCTTTCCCAGAAACTTCTGAGGCTTTACAATGACATCCCCATACCGCTGGATATGAATGCCTGCAAGGTAACTGGTACCGAAAATACAAAACTAAAAAAACTGTTCAGGGCATTTGGCTTTAATACCCTTCTTACGGATATGGTAGCAACGGCAAAGACCGAGGAAACGCGATATCAGCTTATCGACACCATGGAAAAGTTTAATCAATTTCTTGAGCAATTAAAGGGACAAAGGGTATTTGCCTTAGATTTGGAAACGACCAGCACTGTGCCACTCAAAGCACGGATCGTGGGTATTTCGTTTTCCTGGCAGGCAAAAGAAGCGTATTACATTCCTTTGATGGCTCCGGAGGGAACAGCACACCTGAATGCAGACACTGTACTTCCAGAGATTCGAATGGTTTTAGAAGATAAAAATATTAAGAAGATCGGACAAAATATTAAATACGACCTCCTTGTACTCAGAAATAATAACATTCTCTTACAGGGAATCGTATTTGACACGATGATTGCCTCCTATCTCCTGAATCCAATAAAAAGGAACCATAATCTGGATGATATCGCCTTTGAATATCTATCGTATAAAACAATAACCATATCAGAGTTGATAGGGTCCGGGAGAGAACAGATCACGATGGATCAGGTAGATATTACCAGAGTCTGTCAATACGCCTGTCAGGATGCCGATATCACATTTCGTTTAGCCGGCGTTATGGAACCCCTTCTCAAAGAAGAAGGGTTGTTGCCTTTACTCCATGATGTAGAGATACCTTTAATTTACGTTCTGGCTGAAATGGAATGGAATGGGATATGTCTGGATACCCATGTTTTACAGGAGATGTCCTGCAATTTGACTGCGAAATTACAACAACTTGAAAAGGAAATCTATGCCTCAGCCGGGCATGAGTTCAATATCAGTTCACCCAGGCAACTGAGTGAGATTCTCTTTGAAAAGCTTGAATTGCCACAGTTAAGGCGTACCAAGACTGGGCTATCAACAGATGCAAACGTTCTGACAACCCTTGCCTGGCAGCACACCCTGCCCAGGTTAGTACTGGAATACCGACAGCTTACAAAGTTAAAGAATACGTACGTCGATGCCTTGCCTGACATGATAAACCCAAATACCGGTCGCGTGCATACCTCATTTAATCAGACAGTAACGGCCACGGGACGGCTCAGCAGCAGCGAACCAAATCTTCAAAATATTCCGATTCGGACGGATGTTGGAAGACAAATCCGACGTGCCTTTGTCCCTTCCCGGAAGGACACGGTATTTCTATCGGCGGATTACTCGCAGATCGAGTTACGCATCCTCGCACATTTTTCCAAAGATGAGGCTTTGATGACGGCATTTCATCAGGACAAAGACATCCATTCGGCCGTTGCCTCTGCCATTTATGGTGTTCCCATAGAACACGTAACTCCGGAAATGAGACGAAATGCCAAGGCGGTCAATTTTGGAATTGTTTACGGACTGAGTGAATTTGGGCTTTCCAGGGATACAGGATTATCGCTGGAAGAGGCACGGGAGTTCATTAACGCCTATTTTGGTTTGTATCAGGGTGTAAAAAGATTTCGAGACAAGGTCATTGAAGATGCGAGAACCTGTGGGTACGTAAAAACACTTTTAAACAGAAAACGGTCTATCCCCGATATTCATTCTGAAGATAAAAAACGCAGAAGCCTTTCGGAACGCATCGCCGTTAATACGATTATTCAAGGTTCTGCAGCCGATTTAATAAAGGTTGCCATGAACAAGATCTACGCACGGTTAAAAAATCCTGAATACGAGGCAAAGATGTTACTTCAAATACACGATGAACTACTCTTCGAGGTAAAAGAAGATAAGCTAGAGATAACACGCTCCATGGTACGGACGGAAATGGGTCACGCCGTTACCATGAATGTTCCGATTAAGGTAAACATTAAGACCGGAAAAAACTGGATGGAAACCGAGTGAGCACAAGACCCACGATCATTGGTATAACTGGTGGCATATCGAGCGGGAAAAGTACGGTAGCCCGTATGCTTGCCTCGCTGGGGGCTGAACTTATCGACGCCGATGAGATGTGCCACAGGCTCATCCTTATAAGAGAGGTGAAAGATAAAATTGTAGAAAGGTTTGGAGGCGCCATACTGGACAACTATGGCAAGATCGACCGTTCCCGACTTGCAGAGATTGTGTTTGAGGACAAGACCTGTTTAGACGACCTCTGCAACATCTTGCACCCCATTGTCATTGAACAGATACGATCAAGGGTCACCGAGATAGAAAACCGGGGACGTCGGAAAGCCATTGTAATTGATGCCGCATTGCTGGAGGAATCCGATCTTTCCTTGCTGTGTGATTTTATTATCTTTGTGAACACGGGAAAAGATCATAGAGTAAGCCGAAGCAAAATCTGCAGGCATTGGCAGGATGGTGAATTGGAGAAAAGAGAACGGTTTCAGATGGCATTGGAAGACAAGAGAAAAAAGGCTGATTATGTCGTTGACAATAATTATACGGAAGATAACACTTTCAGACAGATAAAAGAATTCTGGCAACTTTACATAGAAAAAAATTGATTCTAAAATGTTAGGAGGAAAAATTTATGGCAGTAACAAACGGTAAAAAAGAACCTGTGGTTGTAGATCAGGAAACAAATGAAAAATATGAAGAAATCAAACGCGGTGAGATGCATATTACAGAATTGCAGAAGATGACCATCAAGGAATTGCAGGAGACCGCAAAAAGAGAAGGTATTAAAGAGTATACCGGGCTGAAGAAACAAGACCTGATTTTCAAAATTCTGAAAGAAAGGGTCAATCAGAATGGTCTCATGTATGGAGAAGGTGTGGTTGAGGTACTCCCCGAAGGGTTTGGATTTTTACGTTCACCGGATTACAATTACTTACCTTGTCCGGATGATATCTACATCTCCCCTTCTCAGATCCGTCGATTTGGCATTCGGACGGGTGCTATAGTATCCGGGCAGATCAGGCCTCCAAAGGATACGGAGAGGTATTTCGCCTTATTGCGGGTAGAGGCTATCAATTTTGAAAATCCGGAGATTATGGGGGAAAAGATTGTCTTTGATGATCTGACCCCTTTACATCCCCACGAAAGACTCTTTTTAGAAAAAAGCCCGACAGAACTTGAAACACGGATTATGGATCTGATTACCCCCATTGGAAAAGGGCAAAGGGGTTTAATTGTAGCGCCCCCACGAACGGGTAAAACCGTGCTGTTACAAAAAATCGCCAACAGCATTACCAAGAATCATCCTGAAATATATCTGATTGTCCTGTTAATCGACGAAAGACCAGAGGAGGTAACCGATATGGACCGGTCTGTTGAAGCCGAAGTCATTGGCTCCACATTCGATGAACCTGCCAGCCGGCATATCCAGGTAGCTGAAATGGTGATTGAAAAGGCAAAGCGGATGGTAGAATACGGTAAAGACGTCGTCATTTTACTCGATTCCATTACCAGGTTAGCAAGGGCGTACAACACGGAAGTCCCTCACAGTGGCAAGATACTTTCTGGTGGCGTGGATGCCAGTGCACTCCAGAAACCGAAGAGGTTTTTTGGCGCTGCAAGAAATATTGAAGAAGGTGGCAGCCTTACCATCATTGCAACGGCATTGATTGATACCGGAAGCAGGATGGACGAAGTTATCTTTGAGGAATTTAAAGGTACAGGCAATATGGAACTCCATCTGGACAGAAAATTGGCAGATCGCAGAATATTTCCGGCCATTGACATTACCCGTTCCGGCACCAGGAAAGAAGAGTTGATTGTAAACGCGGAAGAGCTTAAGCGCATGTGGATGCTTCGAAAGGTGCTCAACGAAATGAACCCCATAGAGGCTATGGAATTACTCAAAAACAGGCTGGCAAAGACAAAGACCAACGCAGAGTTCCTTATGACAATGAACATCGCATAATACCTTTCGTTACGTCCAAATCTTTTTATTGGTAAAATGTCCAGAAAAGTACTTGTGATGTTACTGGCCGGCGGACAGGGCGAACGGCTCTATCCACTGACAAAAGACCGGGCAAAGCCTGCAGTCCCCTTTGGCGGTATTTATCGAATTATTGATTTCCCCCTAAGTAACTGCCTTAACTCCGGCTTAAGAAAGATTTGCGTATTGACACAGTATAAGTCCTATTCCCTGGATAGGCATTTAAGAATTGGGTGGAATATAAATAATTATGAATTAGGTGAGTTTATTGAAGGCATACCCCCACAAAAAAGAACAGGTGATTTGTGGTACCAGGGAACAGCCGATGCCGTATATCAAAATATCTATGTATTGGAAAGAGAACGGCCAGAAAAGGTTTTGATCTTAGCGGGTGACCATATTTATAAAATGGATTACCGTGAATTGATGGAATTTCATGAATCGAAGAACGCAGACGTCACGGTACCCTGTATTGAAGTGCCGTTAAACGAGGCAAACCGTTTTGGAATCGTAAGTATAGATAACGATCAAAAAATTATGGATTTTGTGGAAAAACCGGCCCATCCGCAACCAACACCCTCAAATCCCAACATAGCACTGGTGTCTATGGGAATTTATCTCTTCAATACGGAAGTATTGGTAAAACGTGTAATAGAAGATGCAAAAAAAGATACCAGCCATGACTTTGGGAAGAACGTTATCCCCTCGTTGATTCGTGAAGGTCGTGTATTTGCATATATATTCAATGATAAGAACAATAAGGCCGTTAAATATTGGAGAGACATAGGAACGCTCGATGCATACTGGGATGCGAATATGGATCTGATACAGATAGAACCAATCTTTAATCTTTACGACACGTCCTGGCCAATTCGTACGTATCACGAACAGTTTCCCCCTGCAAAGACCGTGTTTTCAGAATTCTTTCCCGGTGGAAAATGCGGTATTGTCCTGAATTCACTGGTTTCCAATGGTTGTATTATCAGTGGTGCCCATGTGGAGAGGTCAGTCATTTCACCAAATGTGAGGATCGAAACTCATTCCGAAGTCTACGATTCAATTATCATGGAGGGAGTGAGGATCGGTAAAAACGTCAAAATTCGAAATACCATCATTGATAAATTTGTAACCATCCCAGACGGAAAACAAATCGGATATAATCCAGAAGAAGATGCCAGGCAGTTTACTATTACAGAAAAGGGAATTATCGTAGTTCCTAAGAAATTACCTTTGTTTTAATATGGTCAAAAGATCAAACTCAATTACGTAATACAATCTTTTCTTACGTGGCCTTCTCATCCCTCGCTCAAAGTGGTATTCCAGCAAGTCAAATCCCACCCTTTGGGTTGCGTCTACTATTTTGGTCTTGTCTGGATGCAGTGTCAGCCCTCTTGCTTCGAGCATTCTTTTCATTTCTTCCAATTAGGTGCTAAGCGACTATTTTGCATTTTGATTTTTTGTTTTTGCATTTATAATAAAGCCGCTTATTTTTTACAATAGAACCGATAATTCCATGCACCTGCTCGACCTCACAGAAAAAAATCTTAATAAAAACATTTTCAAGCTATGCATCCCGGTAGCTATTGAAAATGTCCTCCATATGAGCGTCTTTATCTCAGACACAATCATGATAGGGCGCCTGGGGACAGATGCCATTGCTGCGGTTGGCCTGGCGGGCACCATCTTTTTTGTTATCTCCATGATCTTCTCTTCACTCAACGTTGGTTCAGCCAGTATCGTTGCAAGGCACATCGGGGCAAAGGAAAAAGATCAGGCACAGATAGTCGGAGCCCAGGCAATCCTTATGTCCCTCATTATGGGCATAGTTGCTACACCATTTTTACTATTTTTTGCAAATGAAATTTTGGTTCTCATGAGCGCAGGACCCAACGTTGCAGTTCTTGGTGCGGGTTATCTCCAGATTGTTGGGGGGTTCCTGGTATTTCGCCTCATTATCCTTGCATGCAGCGGGGTTATGCGTGGAGCAGGCGATACGAGGACACCGATGAAGGTGACACTCATTATTAATTGCATCAACATCC
>JBKBTA010000107.1:0-9582 GCA_046291035.1 Candidatus Brocadia sp. | reverse complement strand
CTGAAAGACTGCTATTTTCAAAGACCTTTAAAATCTCACTAAAATAACCTTCAATTACAGAAACCACTTCATTACTATAGTTTTCAAAACTTCTATTAGAACTTTCTATCGTCCTTAAATTAGATAAATATTCATCCTTAATTTTGTCAAAATTGGCATCTAATTTTTCCTCGAAAGATTCTCTAATTTTATTTTGTTCCTTAATTGTAAGAAGGGTTTCATACTGATTTTTTAATGCAACCTTAAAATAGGCTTCTTCAAAGCCTTCTAACATATCTGGGGTTATGGAAACCGTTCCATTATTTATTACATCACTATAAGAAATACCCTTTTCTCTGAGTATCCTCAGAAATCCCACAATCCCCGCATTATAAAGCCAGTTTCCAATAGTTATTCTCATCTCATCACCCTCAACATCCCAAAACCCTGACTCCGTCTAACGCCTAAGCCAACGGCATGGATTAGTTGTAATACTTCTCTATCTCCTGATAAAGCAAATATACCTTCAAAGCCCTGCATGTTTCCCCTATAGTGTTTGACCACCTGCCGTTTTAATTTTATAGGATTGAAAATTACTTTGGCATTATTTATTCCAAGAAGTCCATTAACCATTGCTGTTACGCAGGTATCAAAGGCATCTTTAAACTCTGGATTATCAGGAATAAAATACCAGTCTTTTTTCCCAATAGAGTTAATCAATACTGTGGACATTGTCTTAAATACAGCAGTACTGCTTGTTATTTCAGGCTCCTGTAAAAGCATTGCTTTTTGTCTTTTAAGTTGATTGCCTTCAAAGAATGGAAAAATTTTCATTTCATCATCCACTAAACCATTATAGATATAGGTCCCTATTTCATAGGAATTGGTAGAAAAATTGAATACCAGAGTATTGCCCACCTTAAATTCATCACCACATTTAAGAAAACCATCCGTGGAATATATAGAAAAGGTATATGGCTTTACATTTTGGTCTTCTTCGTAAAACTTTTTGTATAAATCTTTGTTAGCAGTCGCCATTGCCTTCTTTATCAGAGAAATAAATCCGCTTCTATAATCTATTGGTATTGTATCCTTCGATAAATTATAGGTTACTGCAAATCTCATATTAAAGACACCTCCTTTCCGTCGTATACGCCTACGGATTCTTAGTCTAATTAAACCCCGTTAGAAAGGACGGGATTTTAAACCACATTCTTATCTATCAAGGAATTATAATTTTACTTATGTCCTCCAACTCATAAATCATAAATGTTGATATTTTCTAACAGGATAAATAATGGCATAATTACCTCCGGTAAAAATAAACGTTCAAACAGATGAAACCGATCAAATCGTTTTAAGCCGAAAAAGCTGTTCAAACCGAGTAAGCAGTAAAAATAACAGTTCAAGCGAAAAAAACTGTTCAAACTGGTGAAACCGATTAAACAGTTCAAACAGAGCTAACTGTTTAAACCGTTTAAACGATTTAAGCAGTTTTATCGTTCTTTGTATTCATTTTCCTGATGATATCATCCAGTGTTTCTTTTATACTCTTTTGTTTTGGCATCTTGTATTTTGAACCTTTGTATCGGCTACCCTTTAAATGTTCCATGAAGTTGTTAATCATTATTGAGACACGTTTACATTGTTCAATGAGGGGTTTTAGTTCATTCTGGTCAATATAGTTCTGATCTCCAGCAATATACAGTTGACACCGCACTTCACCACATGAACCTTTAGCTATTGATAAAAACTGAATAAGTTCCTGGTTGCCGCCTCTTTCATAGCCTTCGGCTATGTTTGACATGATGGATACAGAGGCACGACGGATCTGGTCTCTGAGGCCGTAGTCCTTTGAGAAGTTACCATCATTGGTAATTCCGTAAATCTTGTTTGTTAATTCTCTTGCTGATTTCCAAACTTCAAGGTCATCAAAGTACATGTTATGGCTCCTTCCAAAAAAATTAAGACGGTTAAAAATGGTTTAAGTAGTTTAAACAGTTCAAGCAGTTCAAACAGTTTAAACTGATTAAGCCGATAAACAGTTTAAGCCGTTTGAACGGTTTCTACAGTTTGAACCGCTTCCACATACCCGCATCCCATACTGTTGTTTTGTCCAAAGCCGCATTCAAGGCCGATCCTGATCAATTCTCTTGGACCGGTTACGGTAAATGGCCGGAGTGTGCCCTTGATCTCGCCAGTTATCTTGCCATTTTTAAAGACTTTGAAGGATTTAAACAACTTTGGTTCAAACCGTTCAAGCCGATTAAGCCGTTCAAGCCGATTAAGCTGTTTAGGCCGTTCGAGCAGTTTAAACCGCTTGAACTGTTTGAACTATGCAAAGTATCCGGAAGGGTTTCAACGCGATAAATGGTTACCTTCTGCCTTCCAAGGGTAATTTCATTTCCTTCCCTGAATATACCGTCAATCAGGTGCTGAATGAATTTATCAACCGGGGATGCGATCTGAAAGGAGAAGGTAAAGGGAATGGTTTGAGAAGCTTTAAATGAAAAGCCATTCCGACCGTTTAGATTGTTTAAGTTGTTTAAACCATTCGGGCTGTTTAATCCGCTTGAATCGTTCAAGCTGTTTAAGCCGTTCAAGCGGTTTGAATGAATGATTTTGATGGGGCCGTCGAATATTATACCGGAAAAGACAAAGAGCTTGAACCGCTTGTCTTTTTTGTAAACAAATCCTTGCTGATGAAGCCATTGAGCATAGTCAGGGTTTGACCTGGACAGGAAACCATAGATGATGGCCTGTATTTGATGCTGGTAGTTGAAGTCGATGACGCCTGATCCATCTGCCGAGAGGGTTATTTTTATCCTCATTTTACTTTTCTTCCGACATTTAGCTGATAACATAACAAATTAGGAGGCGATGTCAATTGTTTTTTAAAGAATCTGTTTGACAAGTCCTTAAAAATTTACTATAAAACTCATACTTTTTATTTTTATGACCTACCCAGCATTACAAGCATACATAGCAAGTTTGGGCATGGACGAACAAGCTTGTCCATGCACCCTTTAATATTGAAATTCAGAACATTAAAAGAGGAGCTACCAGTGACTACCATATGCTGTATCAAATCACGAGAGATTCTGGATTCGCGTGGAAATCCTACCGTAGAAGTGGACGTAATTTTAAAGGATGGAACGATGGGTCGTGCCGCTGTACCGTCGGGGGCATCCACGGGAAAGCGAGAGGCGCTGGAACTCAGGGATAGCGATAAATCGACCCGCTACATGGGAAAAGGTGTACAAACCGCCGTTAAAAACGTAAATGAAATTATTGCGCACAAACTTGAGGGGATGGATGCTACAAAACAAGTTGAGATTGATAATCTCCTGCTCTCACTAGATGGAACAAAAAACAAGGAAAAACTGGGCGCTAACGCCATTCTAGGAGTTTCCCTGGCTGTGGCCAAGGCGGCAGCAAATGCCCTGTGTCTTCCACTCTATCGATATATTGGCGGGACGAATGCCAAGGTCTTGCCTGTACCCATGATGAACATCTTAAATGGCGGCAAGCATGCGGATAATAACCTAGATATCCAGGAATTTATGATCATGCCTATCCATGCGGACAGTTTTGCTGAGGCATTACGCATGGGAGCCGAGGTCTTTCATAACCTCCGTTCTGTATTAAAATCGAGGGGATACAACACCAATGTGGGTGACGAAGGTGGCTTTGCCCCAAACCTCAAGACCAATGAGGAGGCCTTCGATCTGATTCTGGAGGCAATTAAAAAAGCCGGATACACGGCTGGTAAGGATATCTACCTGGCATTGGATCCAGCCGCCAGTGAATTCTATAAGGATGGTAACTATGTATTACGGGCAGAAGGTGGCGCAAAAAAGACCAGTGACGAGATGATCGACCTCTATGCGAAATTTTTAAGTAAATACCCCGTCTGCAGTATAGAAGACGGTCTTGCAGAAGAAGACTGGGAGGGATGGGAAAAATTAACGAAAAGTTTAGGAGACAAAATTCAACTCGTCGGTGATGATATTTTTGTAACAAATACGGAAATCCTGGCAAAGGGGATTGAACAAAAGGTCGCCAATTCCATTCTGATCAAGGTCAATCAGATCGGTACCCTCACGGAGACACTCAATGCCATAGAACTGGCGAGAACGAATGGATACTCCACCGTTATTTCGCACCGTTCAGGCGAGACAGAAGACACGACTATTGCCGATATCGCCGTTGCTACGAATGCAGGTCAGATTAAAACTGGTTCTCTCTGCAGAACCGATCGGATATGTAAATACAATCAACTCTTACGTATTGAGGAAGATCTCTCTGACAATGCAATTTACGGAGGCAGACTATGCAAGATGTGAATGTAGAAGCCCGCGGCTGCAATAATCATCACGCACATTCTCCTGGCTTATTGGCATTACCGCCCGGTAAAACGGAAAATGGAAATTCATCTGGAGAATATTCGTATTGGGGTAAATTTGTCCTGATGGTGTCCATAACGTCTTGCGTGGTAATTCTGTTTTCCTCAATAATTAGCAAGACCAGACAGGAGAGAATTCAGATGCTGGAAACAAAAAAGGTGCTTGAAAAACAAGAGGCGCGGCTGGTGGCTGAAAATTCTCAGCTTGAAAACGAGTATTCCGCATTGAAGAATGATCCTGTACGTATAGAAAAAGAGGCGCGCGAACTTTTAGGGTACATAGGAACTGATGAGATTTTTTACGAAAGATATAATTTCCGGATCAGAAGCACATCAAAGAAAGAACCTGTAAAAATAGTACCGCAGAATAAATGGAAAACCTTTCTGTTTGACGGCCCATTCCCATGGCAGTTCCCCGCCTTGATTATCCTTATAGCGGCTGCCTATTATTTGATTTCCTATCATTATGAATATAGAAAGTTACGTCGACCAAATTGTTAAAAATGCAAAGGTGGCATCCCGGGTCATTGCATCAGCAAATACTGAAATAAAAAACACTGCTCTTCGTTATATTACAGAAGGTATCATCTCTTCAACTGCTACACTCAAGATAGAAAATGAAAAGGATATTATAGCGGCGCAAAAAGCCGGGCTATCTGAGGCCATTATAGACCGTCTCCGCCTTACCGACAACCGCATCAGGGGGATGGCAGATGGTGTCAGGCAAATCATTAATCTTGCGGATCCTGTCGGAGAAATCATATACGGACACACCCGACCCAATGGTTTACAAATTCAAAAAATACGCGTACCCATCGGTGTTATCGTTATCATTTACGAATCCCGACCCAATGTAACTGCCGATGCGGCGGCATTGTGTCTGAAGGCTGGCAATGCAGTTATCCTGCGTGGCGGGAAGGAGTCAATCCACTCCAATATTGCTATTTACAAAATCCTCACATCTGCCTTGGAAAAAGCAGGACTGGACAAGCGGTGTATCCAGCTTGTGGAGATTATAGAACGCGAAGCCATTGACTATTTACTCAAGGCTGATCAATACGTGGACGTCGTTATCCCCCGTGGCGGTGAGGCTCTTATCCGCACCGTAGTAGAGAAATCCACCATCCCCGTCATCAAGCATTACAAAGGCGTGTGCCATACCTATGTAGATGAATTTGCCAATCTCAAGATGGCCGAGGAGATTTGCCTTAATGCCAAGGTGCAACGCCCTGCCACCTGTAACGCCATGGAAACCATGCTGGTGCATGAAAAGATTGCCCCAGTTTTTTTGCCAGCCATGGCAAAAAAATTGCATGATGCAGGAGTAGAAATCCGGGGTTGTAACAGAACGTGCAGCATTTTAGGCAATATAAAACATGCCACTGAAGACGATTATTATAATGAATATCTTGACTTAATTCTTAATGTAAAAGTTGTACATACAATAGACGATGCTATCACTCATATCACCAAATATGGATCAAATCATTCCGATGCTATCGTTACCGAAAATGTCAATAATGCCTTGAAATTTACCAAAGAGGTTGATTCGGCGGCCGTGTACGTCAATGCCTCTACCCGTTTTACCGACGGCTATGAATTTGGTATGGGTGCGGAGATCGGCATCAGCACAGACAAACTCCACGCCCGCGGTCCCATGGGCCTTGAGGAACTCACGTCATACAAATTCGTGATCTTTGGAAACGGGCAGTTGAGAAAGTAATTCAGATTTCGAAATTTTGATAAAAATTAATTGCTAAGAATTGTCAAAAATGACACCTAAGAAAAATGACTTTACCAATCGCAGGGATTTTCTTAAAGGCACTTTCGCTATTGCCTTTGGCGCGGGATTTACGAAGAATTTGACGGAAGGCTTCCCTTTAGGCCTTGTCTCTCCTCCCGCGTCAAATGAAAACGATGAAGTTGTGCCTAAACGTCCGCTGGGTAAAACAGGCAAGATGGTTTCCATGCTTTGTGCAGGAGGTTATCACATTGGCAGGATGCTAGACGAGCGTTACGCCATCCGGATGATTCATACCGCACTTGATGAAGGTGTTAATTTTTTCGATTCGGCCTGGAGTTACAATGATGGCGATAGCGAGAGGCGTCTTGGAAAAGCACTAAAAGACCGGCGGGACAAGACATTTATCATGACCAAAAGTCGCGGGCGGGATAAGACCACAGCGATGAATGAATTACACGAAAGCCTCAAACGGCTGCAAACCGATTACCTCGATTTGTGGCAGTTCCATGACGTGCAAACGATGGATGACGTTAATGCCATTTTTCGGGAAGGAGGGGCCATTGAGGCAGCACTTCAGGCTAAGAAAGAAGGAAAGGTCCTGCACGTGGGGTTTACCGGGCATCGGGACCCGGAACCGCTCGTAAAAGCCATTCAAAAGTATCATCACATCATTGAGACGGTGCAGATGCCCGTGAATCTTGTGGACCCACATTATCTGAGTTTTGTTCGACAGGTCATCCCGGAAGCTGTGAAATACAATATCGGGATTCTTGCAATGAAGACAACGGCAAACGGAATATTACTGGAAGATAAAGTAGCTACGGTAAAAGAATGCTTATATTTTGCCTGGAGTCAGCCCGTCAGTACTTTAGTTTCTGGTATGGATAGTATTGAACAACTTAAAGAGAATGTAACTTTTGCACACCAGTTTAAGAACCTCTCAGAAAAAGACCGGTCTAAACTCCTCGCTCGAACAGTGCCTTTTGGCGGAATCGAGAGAGAGTTTTACAAACACCCCTCTGAGAATTGGCGCATTTATCCCGCCCAGCCGTTGCATTAATGCCAGTTTCTCCTTATCATGCATAGAACTTTGTGGTAAAATACTAGCATTAATTTTGTTGTTCAAAAAATCTCGATAAAAAAACGGTGAGAGTACTTCCGAAATAATGAGACAGATGATTTACTTTTCCAGACAGAGAATAATCAAAAATCTGATTGAGTAAGGTATTTGTAATGGAAGAACATATTATGCCTATCGGCGAGCTGAGTCTCAGCGAACAGGAACGCCAGACCCGTAAGGACTTTTTAGATTTTACAGAGCGAGACGTAACCTTGTTAAAAGAATTAAAAGGACTCATTCATCAACATGCCGATGATATAATAAATAAGTTTTATACTCACCTGCTCCGATTCAAAGAGACGAAAACCTTTTTATCTGACGAAGAGACGATTAAGAAGGTCAAACGCACGCAAAAGGAGTATCTCCTAATGCTAACCGAGGGAAATTATGACGAGAAATACTTCGAGCACCGGTTAAATGTTGGTAAGACCCACGACCGCATAGATCTACACCCCAATTGGTACATTGGGGCATATTGCTTATATCATCGGCTTCTCTACCCGCTTATTATTGAAACATACAAGGACCAACCTGACAAAATAACTGACTATATCCTGGTCCTGGATAAGATTATGAACCTGGATATGCAACTGGCCATGGATGCCTATATCCACAGTTACCATGCAGCGCTCGAGGAAAAGGTGAGACTTGCCGAAATACAAACCAGGAAGCTCGAGGCAGCCAACAGGGCAAAGAGTGAGTTTCTTGCTAATATGTCCCATGAACTGCGTACCCCATTAAATGCGATTATCGGTTTTTCAGAAGTGCTACGGGACAAGTTGTGTGGCGATTTGAATGAGGAGCAGATGGGTTTTGTTATGGACATTCACAGTAGTGGCGAGCATCTCTTGCAGATGATTAATGATATCCTGGATCTCTCAAAGGTGGAATCGGGAAAGTTAGAATTAAAATACGAAGAGTTTGAGATTAGAGTGGCTATAGATGCCGTCTAACGACACTAAAGGGCCTTGCTCATAAGAAATCCTTGTCAATTGAAACGATTTTACACGATCCCTTTGATCGTCTCTGTGCAGACCTTATTAAGTTCAAGCAGATGTTGTATAACCTGCTTTCCAATGCCATTAAATTTACTCCGGAAAACGGAAAAATTACCATCCGTACGAAATCATTTAAGAATGGAAGGGATTTTATTGAAGTTCGTGTTACCGACACAGGTATTGGGATAGCTCCAGAAGATTACTCAAAGATCTTTGAGGAGTTTAAACAGGTTGACAGCTCTTACTCCCGTAAATATGAAGGGACAGGTCTGGGTCTGGCCCTTACCAAAAAATTAGTAGAGCTGCATGGAGGCAAGATAGGATTTGAGAGTAAGGTGGGAGCAGGTAGTACCTTCTATTTTACATTGCCCAAAAAACAATCTATACGACTGGAAAAGAGGAAAGAGGAATCCCTTGTACCAGGAAAACCACTAGGTCATGAAACTGTTCTCGTGGTAGAAGATGACCCGAAGACCAATGAATTACTCTGCATTTTTTTAAATAAATCCGGATATAATACGATTCCCGCATTTGATGGTGAAGAGGCGCTTCAAAAGGCCAGGGCATTCAAGCCTTTTGCAATCACCCTTGATGTAATGCTCCCCAAAAAAGATGGCTGGGAGGTGTTGAAAGAGCTAAAGGAAGATAAAGACGTTAAAGATATTCCCGTCCTTGTTGTATCAATTATTGATAATAAGGATATTGGCTTTGGGCTCGGCGCAACAGATTATCTCTGTAAACCCGTGAACAGAAGTGAACTATTATCCAAACTCGCTTCGTACAAATTGCCGCCCATTGTCAATAACGCACATACCCGGATATTGATTATCGACGATGAACCAAATTCGGTCGAATTGCTCAGTACCCTCTTGGTTTCTGAAGGATACGAGGTTCTCAAGGCTTACGGTGGAAAAGAAGGAATCGACAAGGCATTTCAATATAAACCAGACTTAATCTTCCTGGACTTGATGATGCCTGAGATTAGTGGATTTGATGTGGTTGACAAGTTAAAAACCTCTCCCGAAACAGATACCATTCCTGTTATTGTGATTACAGCGATGGATTTGACACAGGCGGACAAAGAGAAGCTGAACCACTGCGTTTCATTGGTGATGAAGAAGGGGACATATTCCAAAGAGCGTTTCCTGAGCGATATAGCTACTTTAAAGAAGCACTGAATGGAAAAAATCGTCATCATTTACAAATACCGTGAAGGTTGGATTCGGCGTAAAAACCAACACCTTAATCCACTCTACTCATAACTTGATAGTATAGAATTTCAAACTTTCTGCTACTGCTTTACACGCCCTCAACCCCTCTCGAGAGGGGATTAGAA
>JBKBTA010000106.1:0-9588 GCA_046291035.1 Candidatus Brocadia sp. | reverse complement strand
GATACTTTGTTACGTTGTCCAAAGTATCTGGCGACGAGTGGGGGTTGGAGGCTAACGCCTCCAGCCTACCAGCTATTTTTCATACCTGCCTGCCGAGCGGGCAGGCAACGGATTTACTGTAAATGTAAAACTATTACTAAAAACAGGCAAGGGCATGTCAGCGGTATTGGAAAATTATAAAAAATACTGGTTTGACAACTTTGTCGATTTTGCGGGCAAAATCAGTTAATTTACAGATGGCTGAAAAAGGATACACGGAATATCAAAAGAGGGTGATTAAGCATTTTTATGAAAACAAAGACCTTCGCCTTATACAAAAGTTGGGGGAATTAGTCTCGGATTTGTATTTGGAAACGAGTGAAAAAAAGAAGGAATCCGGATGGAAGAGGATTAAGAAAATGCTCCTTGATTTGAAGGTGCATCCGAATGAGGTAGAATACCTGACGAAGGATAAGAACCTTGCCATAATTTCAAAAAAGCTGGCTGAGATGTTTTGACGTTTTTTTTCGTATTAGATGGCAAGGAACTGTTTAGTTTCATGAAACATCCATGATCCTTCAGCTCACAAAGGACAGTGAAAATGTCACCCTGAGCGGTAAAAGAGATTCTTCACGGAGTTTACCCTGAACGGTAAAAAAGATTCTTCACTTCGTTCAGAATGACAAAAAAGCGAAGGGCTCAGAATGACAGCACGGGAGGTATTCTCAGGTGAAGATCTGTGTTTAAAATGCCTTTGTGACAGTTTATAGTGGCAATTCATGAATTGCCACTAAGTGCATAATAACCACATTGTTACTTGAATTTTTCAAAAAACTAAAAAATGTATCACACGCTCCACGCAGGCTAAAGCCATGCGGCTACCATGTGAGGCTCCGAAGGCATAACTTTTTTTACTATAGTTACCGTGTAAAAGCTGTTTGGCCACAATCACGCTGATGCCGCATTTATACCTTTGTGTTCCCAACCTTATTTCTCTTTTTTAGTCTTTTTTTTGTACAAAGAGAAGTAATTCTCTGCATCTTTCTCCATGCCTTTAGCCTTGTAGGCGGTTCCGATATCTTTGTAAATCTCAACGTTATTCGGGTCGGACATTACAGCGGTCTGGAATGCATTAATTGCATCGTCGTAATGTTTTTTCTTCATGTAATTTTTGCCTAGCCGATATTGCGCATCTGCATTACTTACATTAATTTCGACCGTTTTGTTGTAATATTGGATGGCTTCATCTATATTTCCTGCCTTGTCGTATAAAAGGGCAATATTATACAGTGCATTTTCATGACGTGGATCAATTTCCAGCGCCTTATTATATTCCGCCAAGGCTTCCTTATCCATACCTTTCATCGAATAGACGATGCCCAGGTTCGAATGGGCTATGGCAAGATTCGGATCTAATTCTACTCGTTTCTTCAATGTTTGGACTGCATCATCATACTTACCAATCTTTGTATATGCAATACCCAGGAGAGAATAAGCAGGACGATATTCGGGATTGATTTGGATCGTTTTGTTGAATGCCTTAATTGCCTTGTCAAAGTCGCCTTTATCAAAGTATACCGAAGCAAGATTGTACTGCGTATCGGCATCTTCAGGCCTTTTTTCTATAACCTTCTGAAAGGCTTCAATGGCATTGTCATACATCCCCTTTTGGGCGTATGCCAGACCAAGATTCTTGTATGCCTCTGTGTTATTGGGGTTCTTGGTCAGTGACTTTGTATACATTTCAATTGCTTCGTCATAAAGGCCATACTGCGCATAGTTCAATCCTTGTTTATAAAATTCGTCAGCTATGTCAATACGGAATATGGGACTATCTTTTTTCGCTTTATCCTTGTTTTCGGTCGTAACAGGTCCTTCCTCAGAAAAACAATTGGGTGGATTCAATAACAGTAACGTTACAATCGCAAGGCTACAAATAGATGTTGTACCTACAATCTTTTTACTATTCACTATTCCTTCTCCTTTGGTTTGATTCAAAAATCGAACTGAAAACTAAAATCTTGGTGTATAGCGAATTATATCCGTGTGTGGCTGATGATTCAACTTATCTTTTAAATCGGAAAAGCACTTTTCCGAAATAGAGCAACACTAGTATCACACAGAGTAGTGCGACATCTGTTGGACCTGTTGGAAGGTCAAAACGGTATGAAATGTAAAAACCAGCAAAAGATGCGAAGACCCCAATGACTGATGATACGATGCAAAAAAGAGGAATACCACGCGTGACCATTTTTGCTGCAACTGGCGGTATCAACAGGAAGCCGAATATAACCAATGGACCAACGGTCATAACCCCGAAGGATATAATGATACCGATAATAAGATAGAGCGTAATGTCCCATAGGATAACCTTTTTTCCAATGGTGGTAGCCATATCAATGTCATATGATACCAATACAAAGTTGCGATGAAAACCGATTAAAATAATAAAGATCGTGCCGTAGATGGCAAGCATTGACCACAGATAGATATCCGGTATGGAAATAATCTCTCCCGTAAGCATGGAAAGTACTTCTGATTTTCCATAAGGATTCCAGGAAACAAACAAAATAGAAGCAGCCCCTGCAATGGCATATGTAAACCCAATACGGTTTTCAGTGAATCCTTTCCGCCTGCGTTCGAGGATGGCTAAAACAAAGATGGCAATGAGCGTAAAGACTACGGAACCTGTCAATGCCATAACCTTTTCTGATTCCATATGGTAAAAAAAATGCCATCCAAGGGTATGTAATAGAAATGCAAAGGCGACACCTGCATTTGACACTTGGGGCAGGGCTATTCCCAATAGAATCATACGACGCAGCACAAAAAAAATGCCTACCTGCGGGCACACAAACCCCACGATCAAGCCTGCATAAAATGCGTTCCGTAAAAGAAAGTGTGGACTAAGTATCTCTAAAAGTTGTTCCATGTATAATTATCCCTGAGTTGGTGGTATTTCATCGATCCTTGATAAAGAAATTATCTCTTCCAATGAGCCAAGTACCACTTTATAGTGATGGATATGAATTATTTTATTTACCCAGCTTGGAATATGATGAACCTCATGGGTGATCATCATAATCGTTAATTTGTGCTTTTTGTGTAATTCAGAGATAAGTTCTATAATCTTTTTTTGGGCAAGGACATCAAGTCCTGTAATGGGTTCATCAAGCAGCAAAACATTTGGCCTTGTGGCCAGCGCCCGTGCTATAAGTATACGCTGTTTCTGTCCACCGGACAATTCGGAAAAAAATTCCCTTTTTAACTCCAGCATTCCCACGTCTTTTAAGCACTGTTCTACCAATAAACGATCAGTTTTGGAAGTGGGATAAAATGGTTTCCTTTGCCCAAAAGTACCCATCAATACCACTTCTTCCGCGGTAAATGGATATATTTCATCCAAGTATTGACGTTGTGGTACATAACCAAATCTTGGAGGATAATCGCCGCCATAAATGATACTTCCGTGAATAGGGGGAATAATGCGTAGAATGGTCTTAAACAGTGTGGTTTTGCCGCACCCATTTGGCCCGAACAGGACGGCGAATTCACCCTTTTTTAAAGAAAAATTAATGCCGCTAAGGATAATATTCCCACTATACCCAATAGCAACGTCTTTCAATGTGATGCAATTATCTGTATTCATAACTGTTTAAGATTTTGTTTTCAGTACTGCCACAATCTGATTGATAATATAATCAAAAAGGGCTATATAGTCACTTGTTTCTTTTAGGGCCCCGACCATAATTGGTATAATGACAACATTTGCTCCTGTCCGTTCAGCAACAAATTCAGGAATTTTACGTTCACGAAATTGTTCAATAAGGATAAGTTTCGCCCCCTCATTTTTCATCATGGGAATAAGGTTATTAAGATGGGCAGGTGATGGGGGGATTCCCGGTTTTGGTTCAAGCGTACCTATCACATCCAGATTAAACCTTTTTGCAAAATAAGGAAAAGTCTTGTGATACGTAACAATTTTTGTGCCGTGAAAAGGTTCCATCATTTTTTGCCATTCTGACAATTTTTGATCCAGTTTTTTTATAAAATTGTTTAAGTTATCCTTATAATAATTACAATTTGCAGCATCGATTTGGCAGAGTCGGTCACAGATATGTGTTGCAACTATTTTCCCATTTAATGGATCCAGCATAAAATGGGGATTCCCAAAGGGGTGAATATCTCCTGCAGCACGAGTAACAGAAGGGTCTGGCACTTCTAATATTTGAACTCCCATAGAAGCAATTAGATAGCCGGGATTCCCAGGGAGTATTTTTTGGCTTCTTGCACCATAAACTAAAGGCGGTAACCAGCCCATTTCTAACTGCAATCCACCCTCAATGAGGATGTCTGCTTTATTAAGTTTCACAATAAAACCAGGTTTTGCATCCACAAAGTGTGGGTCTTCCGTAGGCTTGGCAATATTGGTTACATCCACTTTATCGTTTCCAATTTCCTTGGCGATGGCGCCTAGATCAGAGGTTGTTGCGACGATATTTAATTTTGCATGGGCAACTGATGCCCAGCTTACTGCAAATAAGAAACAAAGGCATATTTTGAATTTTATTTTCATGTTACACTCCTAATTTGGACAAACCGAACGAAAGATGTTTTATCGTTTTAAATGCCAAGTTACAAATCTCAAATCCCAAACAAATTCCAAACTGCTATTCCGAATGTCCCAAAAATAAACATTGGCTGTCCCTCATACAATATTGTATGACGATCGGGACGACCGTCTTACCCTTCTGTTTGAAATTTGAATTTAGCTCATTGGAACTTACTTGTTATTTAGTGTTTGAAATTTGTTACTTTTTCTGAATTCTGGAAAAACATTGCAGAAAATATTTGCTAAGATTACACAAATTTAACTCATAAGCCTAAAATTTATGTGCCCCATGTGAACCCAGTAAAAATTCGAATTGGAGAAACACGGAATGTTCTGTAGTATCATTTCCTAAGATGTCGTCATAATTGTATTGTAGCCGGATTTTTGAAAACTCCGATGGATAAAACGTGAGATTGGGCGAAAGCCGCCAGCGTTCAAAACCTAAAGGATCTGTTGCCCCCTGCTCTCCATCCACATAATCTCCCCGGAGTCCTGCTACCCATCGCTTTTTAAAGCCCCACGCAATTTGAGAATATGCACCCCAATTGTGTAATACTTCGTCTGGCAGGCCTTCTTTAATGTTTGCACCAGGACCTGCCTCAAAACGCCTGCCCATGACCTCTGTCTGCCAGGTTACAAAAGGAAAACCGCCACTTGCATAACTGGACTTCCACTTCAAGAACATATCAAGCCCATAAATCAGGGTATCTTTATCCCTTCCTGTGGAATTTGGTCCAAAGGCAGCCGATGCACCTAATAAAACAGTCATCTCATCCGTCACTTCAAAAGAAGTTGTAATACGTGGAGTGTATAGCATGTCTTCCATAGCGCGTACGCGTGTTTCAACGGCATCACGCCCAAAGAGTGCCTCTTCATTTCTAAAGCTATGAGCAGTTTCTCCCTGGCTGTCCTGTACGGTAAAGTATAATTCTGTATAGTTCTCGGTTGGGGCCAACCACGAAATACGCACACCAGGATTTCTTAACCCATCGGGACCTAAAAATCTGCCATTGACTAATGGCTGGTCTGCAAAATCCCATGCATGGGGATGAAACTGGTTTAATCTGCCAAATTCTGTAAAAAAGGTACCTGCCTTTACTTGTAAATTCAGGGGTAGCGACATCGAGGTTAGATAGGCTTCTTCCACCTCAAGAAACGATTCACCGTCTTTATCGATCTGAAATACAATGTTACTTTGCCCTCTAAAATAAGGGTCTACCGCTCCCTCAAATACTGCTTCTAAATTTTGCACAGTAAATCCCCGTTGTATGGGGTCATGTCCACCCGTTTCAAGGTTCTCCAAATCTTTAGCTGTAGAACCTGCCGCAGAAAATAATCCATCGAAAGAAATATTCATAAAACTCTTTCCCATGCTCCACACAGTAATAGGTTGTGCAGGCGACCATGTCCCGGGTTGTAAACCTGGAAGTTGGTTAGCAGCTGTTGTATTCAGCGGTGGCGAAATGGACTCTGCCATTGTTTGAGATGGTGAAGGAGGAGTTGTGCTCGTGTCTGTCTGTGGCGGCATGGGTTCTTCTGTCACAGAAACTTCCGGGGTTTTTGCATCCACCTTAGCAGTAGTTAACCTGTCTTCCTCTAATTGTATTTTTTCCTTTTTAAGTGCTGTTTTTTCTTTCTCAAGGGTGGCGATCTTTTCTTGCATCTCTTTAAAACGGATATCATAATCCCGTTTCATATTCACAAGAAGTTCCTTCATCCCTTGAAGTTGTTCCACGATCTCTTCAAATTCGTCCTTTCTAATACGGATCTCTTTTGAGTCTTCTGCAGTTTCTTCTTGTCCTTCTGTGATGCTCATCGGTTGAGAATCTTTATCGGTTGTTGATGTCACTTCGCCATATACTTTGGCGATGGCGAACAGCCATTCGCCCCTGCTTGCAATGAGTATGCAAAGGAGTAATATATAACTTAGCAGTTTCATACCATCTATTCTCCTGTAAAACGCCTTGAAATGAGAAGATAGATAATAATTAAACGTTTAGGAATTCAATGTAGGGGCACGGTGCACCTTGCCCCTACGGGCTTTGTGCCTTTGCGTCTTTGTGGCCTAAATTATTTGGTTAAGCGGAAAAACAGGAGGAAGAAGGAGGTGGACGGATGGTAAATTTATGGATGGATAACGATGGAAGAATTGGATTGGAATTTCGCGGAGGACTAATGCAGACAAAATCGAATTGCTGATCTAATGCTAGAAATTGTGCTACCGTTGAAGGGGTCTTTAACCATTGACAAATTTGACACGTTTCAGAGTCGTGTTGATAACCATTTTCTGAAACCTCAATGTATGAAGTATGAGAGGAATCAATAGTCTTGTGGGCTATAGGATGTTGCCTGTGGTTACAATGCTGGGTGTTTAAAAAACTATTATGAAAGCCTCCGAGTGTTAAACATAACAGCAAATATGGAAGAAGAGTCGAAACAAACAGGATATTTGTTCTATTTTTGTTTCTGATAAAATACTTCATTAATGGCATATGCACTGGAAGAAAATGTTATTTAACCTTAAATGATTTAAGGCATGCTAATACCTTTTTCACGGTAAGTCAAGCGAAAATCCTAAAAGTTTTCAATTCAGAACCGGACTTTTGCAAAATAACAATCAAGCTTGTTTACTTATGCAAAAATTTATAAAATACCTGTCTAGAAATTTTTGTAATACTCCAATGACAAAATTGTACTATTACGACTCAAGACTTTATTTATGACAAACAGGCATCATCAAATTGTAATCATTGGGGGAGGATCGGCTGGTATTACAGTTGCCGCAACACTCCTCCATAAGGATAAAAAATTAGATATTGCAATCATTGAACCTTCAGAAAGGCATTATTATCAACCTGGCTGGACCCTGGTAGGTGCAGGGATTCTTGATATAAAAGATACAGAAAGGAACGAAGAAGACGTTATTCCAGAAAACGCTCATTGGATAAAAGAATATGCATCAAAGCTCCTCCCCGACGAAAATAAAGTCGTATTAAGATCCGGGGATGAAATTGAATACGATTATCTGGTAGTCTGTCCAGGGATTCAAATCAATTGGCATAAGATTAAAGGACTAAAGGAATCCCTCGGTAAAAATGGTGTGTGCTGCAACTATAGTCCTGATTTTGCCGCCTATACGTATGAATGCATTAAGAACTTTAAAGGTGGAACAGCCCTTTTTACCCAGCCCAACACTCCGTTAAAATGCGGCGGCGCGGCTCAAAAGGTTATGTATCTGGCCAGTGATTATTTCAAGAAGAGAGGTCTTCTGAGTAAGGTTGATCTGAGATTTGCTACTGCTGCCGGAGAAATATTCGGAATAAAAATCTTTGCTGATACCCTTATGAAAGTGGTGCAACGATACGGTATAAAGATCTACTTTCATCATAATCTGAAAGAAATTAAGGGTGAGGCTAAAGAGTCTGTATTTGACATCTTAAAAGATGGGCAGCCGGTACGTGAAGTAGCCATGAAATACGATATGATGCACGTCACTCCTCCCATGTCTGCTCCAGATTTTATCAAAGAAAGTCCTCTTGCAAACCAGGCTGGATGGCTTGATTTGCGTAGAGATACCCTTCAACATACAAGATACACAAATGTATTTGGACTGGGCGATGTCTCGGGTACTCCCAATGCAAAGACATGCGCAGCGATCAGAAAGCAAGCGCCGGTTGTGGTAAATAACTTATTACAGTGTATCGAAAACGGAAGTATTTTGAACCCTCTGAAATATAATGGGTATGGTTCCTGTCCAATAGCAACCGGATATGGGAAATTACTCTTAATAGAATTTGATTATGACAAAAAACCAACCCCAACATTTCCCCTGGATCCATCTAAGGAAAGATACAGTATGTGGCTGCTGAAACGATATTTTTTGCCCTGGTTGTACTGGAACAGGATGTTAAAGGGAAAACCGTAAAATTATGGAAATATTTTGTTTTAGTTTCCAATCGGTCACGACATCCTGCCTTTCAATATTCTTACAGACAATCCGAGGAATACGAGTGCAAAGATGAGAAGAACCGTCAGACTTTCTACTGGACGAAATATTTCTGGACGATAGCCAAGAGAGGTTTTGATGCAATCAATGCTGTAAGTAAGGGGCATTAAGTATGCTAATGGTTTGTTCGTAGGCGGTAAGTTGGCTACAGGGATGAATACCCCGCTTAAAAAGATCATGTGTAGTGAGAAGTATAGCGATCCCTTTATTTTTCAGGAATTGTAATATTTTGAGAAGCTCATCTGATTTTGACCTTATCACATCTGAGCTTAGTCCGTAAAGCCTGCCTGCAAAGAGGAGGTTTTCAAAACAGGTGAGTTCAGGATACAGGTTGGAAGTTTCGGGCACTACTCCTAACCCAAATGAATTGGAAAAGCCGTAGTGGCAAGGCGCGCGCGGCCACAACAAAAAAAAATTTTGTGATAAGGTAAATATATTTTTTGCAAGGTACTACGAACCTCTTAACTATGAGCGAGGTTTTTACCATATCATATCCCATTATCCGGGCAGTTCCTGCAGATGGCTTTGATAATCCGGAAAGTATTTTTATCGTCGTTGTTTTACCGGCGCCATTGGGTCCAAGGTGCCCGGATATATCGCCTTTCTCTATTGAGAAACTTATACCTTCCAGGCCGGGAATCTATCATATCTCTTTGTAAGTGCTCTTACAATGACTGCATCCATGTGTGTTCGTAGCGAGAAAAGTTGCCGAAAAGGCTTAATTTGCGATCAGAATTTCAAAGGTGCGGTTGTAGAGCGAAGAGGCTCTTCGCTCTACATTATCCAGCTGTTCACTCTGCCAAAATATTGTGCAATCTTCATCCTGGCAGTAAAGCCGCAGGCAAATTATCCCTCTCTTTCTCCCTTCATAAGCAAAAACAAGGCCAAAGGAACGAAGCTACAGAGCGCACAGGGGAATACCAGGGCTACGTCAAGCATAAATGCAAATAGTATCAGGTAAAAAAGAAAGAAAATAAACTGGCTTTTTCAG
>JBKBTA010000105.1:0-9685 GCA_046291035.1 Candidatus Brocadia sp. | reverse complement strand
GCAAATAGCCCATACATTGCATAATGACCATAGTATTACTGCATCTCGTGGCAAGCAAATTTTAAAATATTTTTGCTGAATAGGTACGGAATTTTTCAAAAAACGAAACTGTTACCAGTTTCATACTTTCATTGAACCTATAAGGAATTGAGGTTTACACGTCTCCCTTTATTACCTTGTCAGAGTCGAAAATATTATAAATATTGATACCGGCTTAAATGTACATTGCATGAACCCTCTCGTTTTATTAACCAACAGGAAAACTCTGTAAAACGAAAATATTCTTGACAGAAGCAGGACATAGTGTTATAATTTTCATAATCGTACTACTAATAAATGAGGGATATTATGTCAAGTTTGGTAAGGTTTGGGGTCTCTCTCGAAAGAGAATTACTCCAAAGGTTTGACGAACGTATCAAAGAGAAGAAATACACCAACCGCTCTGAGGCCATACGCGATCTGATTCGGGATGATCTGGTGAAAAAAGAATGGCAGGAGGGTAAAGAAGTTGCCGGATCAATTACCCTTGTCTATAATCATCACAAAAGAGAGTTGGTCAATCTCCTTATCGACATTCAGCATGACTATCATGACACAATTCTTTCGACCCAGCATATCCATCTGGATGATGACAATTGCTTGGAAATAATCGTAATAAAAGGCAAGCCGAAAGAAATCCAAGAATTGTACGGGAAATTAAAGTCAGCAAAAGGTGTAAAACACGGAGGGGTTGCCATGGCTACCACAGGAAAAGAAATCATTTGATCGCAAAGAAATTTTTTTCTTTATTGATAGCACGATTATCATATTTGTAATACCATAAATATCAAAATTCTTAAATCGCAATTCTCCGGATAATGGTTAAAACATTTTTGTAAAAAAGACCATTTATAAGATTTTCTGATGCATATCAGCGACGGGATCCTTTCGCCATACATTATTGGAATAGGATGGGCAATAGCCCTACCCACGTTAGGAGTGTCTCTCCGCCATTTACGAACCGACCAGGTCAGCACGTATGGTGTAATTGCAGCAGCTTTCTTTGCCGGTTCGACAATCCATGTGTCTGTCGGGCCGTTTAGCATGCACCTTGTGCTCAGCGGTATGACTGGTCTCATGCTTGGCTGGGGCGCTTTAACGGTTATAACCGTAGGGCTTTTATTACAGGCATTGTTCATTGGTTTTGGTGGCCTGACCGTTTTAGGGGTCAATATTTCAATCATGGCCTTGCCTGGTGCCATCATGGGGGTGATTGGACGTAGTTGGATGAAACAATCTTCACCTAAAAGACGCCCGTGGATAGGATCGTTTACTGGCGGGGGAACAATCTTGATTTCGGCTACTTTACTTTACGGAACGCTATCTACGACGCGTACGGCGCTTATGCCACTCGCTAAATTAGTTTTTTTAGGCCATATTCCTGTCGCCTTCGTAGAAGGTACCATCAGTTTTTGGTTGGTACATTTTCTCCAAAAAGTTAAACCATCATTACTGGGGGTTTCGTCATGAGAACTAGTGTAACAGCTTAGACTGGTGGATACAGAGGTTGTTTAGACTGAATAACTTAACTTGATTGTATAGAATTTTCACCTGTAATTGTCATTTGGACCGAAGGGAAAAATCTTGAAGATGCCTCGCTCCGTTCGGAATGACAACAAAGGGGAGATTTCATCCCCTTTTGTGACCGAAGGTCATGAATGTTTCATTTATTAAGCTAGTTTGCGGCTTGTTCCCAAACAGAGTTTGGCAACAAGCAATGAAAAGCTACTGCCAAAGGCAGCCTGATTTAATGATAAGGTATTTCAAAGCTGTGGTCGTAATGCGAAGGGCTAAATAACAACGAGTCACGACATGAAAATTATACTCCCTATTGTTTTCACTGTCCTTATTTTACTACCTTCTTTGGTAAATGCCCATGGACTTTATGTATCCTCTGACGGAGAAAGGTTATATGCCAGTTTCAGTGATCGATCTCCGGCCTCAGGCGCTGTGGTAACTGTTGTAGATGAAGATGGTATTGTAATTAGCAAGGACGCCTTGGATGAGAAAGGGATGTGGACGTTGCCGAAAGACATGGAGGGGGAGCCAAAATTTGTTATTATCGAGGCGCCGGGTGGTCACCTCACGAAGACCGCATGGCAAAAAGTTTTACAGGGAACTTCAAAGGGCATCTTTGATTATTTCAGTGTCCGCATTGCAATTGGAATCGCCGTCCTGGCTGGAGGCGGTCTTATTATGAAACGTCTGTTAAATCTAAGATCGAAAATCTGAAATCCGTAATGAGTATATCTCCGCCTTCGACGCGTTTGGGAACGGTACTTATCTTGTTGGTTTTGACAGGGCTTGGGTTGCTTGACAATCTTTTTTGTCTTCTCCTTTATTTATTGATTATCAATGTATTTGCTGTACTTGTGGCGAGAAGGACGTTTGTTACAGTTTGGCGTTGTAAAGGGGTGTTGATTTTTTTTGTTCTAACGGGTGCAACCTTGCTTTGGACAGATGGGGGGCGTTCTCTCGCCCCTGGCTTGATAACAAGGATGTTGTCCATGTGGTTGTGGGTCGTGATCTGGATAACATGGGTTGGTTTTGAACGAATCTTGTTTACTTTTGAAAAGTTAAGGGCGCCGTCAGTTTTCATCCATATCATTGCATTTACTGCACGGTTTTTGCCGATCTTATCAGAACGGGTAAAGACAATGCTTGCCGCCCAGGCCTCCCGTGGGGCGAAAAGAGGCATACATCCTTTACGATTGCGCAACCTTGCCGGCGGTGTTGGTTGTTTGCTGTTGGCAAGTTTTGAGCAGGCTGAAAATGTAGAACGTGCCATGCAGTCCCGTGGCTTTAACGGTACGTTTCCTTTTCTTGCCGACGATAAAGATATCATTGTAGTTCCCTATGGCAGTTTGATTTTTCTATTTCTCTTAACATGTATTGTGTGGTTTGGAGTCGTTTGCGATGTCCTGCGTTATCCGTGCCCAGAATTTATCTTTCAGGTATCAAAATGGAGGTCTGGCGATTTCTGATTTGTCGTTATCAGTTCATCAAGGGGAAAAAGTAGGAGTGATTGGACCAAGCGGGGCGGGCAAAACTACCTTTTTCTGGCATTTGAATGGTTTGCTAAAACCCGATTCAGGATATGTCGAGGTGTTAGACCGTTCTCTTGCTGAGCATAAGAACATTAACGAGGTCAGACGTCACGTGGCTCTTACGTTTCAACAGGTAAACGATCAGCTCTTCTGTTCTTCTGTGTGGGATGAAATTGCCTTTGGTCCAAGGAATTTGGGATGGTCGAAACAAGAGATACATGAAACGGTTGAAAGATGGTTGGCATATTTTGACCTGAAGGAGGTGAGCCATCGGCCTCCGCATCATTTATCTGGCGGGCAGAAACGCTGTGTTGTCCTGGCCGCTGCCATGGCCATGGAACCACAACTGTTAATTCTTGATGAACCGGCAAACGATCTTGATCACAGGAAACGGCGCAGATTGATTACATATCTTAACGGCTTGCAGATATCCATTATGGTGGCTTCTCATGATTTATATTTAATTTCGGAAGTTACGCAACGCTGTGTGCTCATGAACAAGGGAAAGATTATAGCAGATAAGGCCACCGATGAATTAGTACATGATGAATATATATTAAAACAATACGGAATGGAAGCGATAAGAAGATAAATATTTTTTTGAAATATTGGTAGCACGTACATCACTTTTGTGCCATCAATGTATTGCAGGTGCCTTCTTAAGTTGTCATTGCGAGCAAAAAAGCAATTAAATTACACTTTAGATTGTACTGACATCTCGCACATGTCGTACACTTGCAATGACAACTTTTGTCTTTAATTGAATTGTGCAGTCGGTGTTTAAGCCATGGGTAAGGTGGGTTCACCTCAGAAAAAACTCATGCTGTAAAACGGGATTATATCAAATGTTTCGGTTCAATCGAGGACGATTGAACCGTCGAAGAGATTTCAAAGTTTTTGGTAGGAGACAACTCCCGTTGGCGGCCCGTAGCGTTTGCAAGCCATTGCGCATTGCTAATCCCCGTCAGGAGACGGCTCCTACCTTGCATGACGAGATAGTAGCCGAAGACTGAATTAAATGCTTAGGAATTTCAAAGGTAGAGAGAAGCGGCGCTTTGCTCTGCACAAAAAGTCGCCAAAGGCTTAAATAAAAATCATGGAGGTAAAAATCATGGAGGCAATAATGTTCGCAGGAAAAGGGCACCGTCGCCATTTTGTATGCTTTATTTTGTTCGTTTTTGTCTTTATAATAAGTACAAAAAATAGTTTTGCCCATCACGGCGGGGTTTCTACGGCGTTTGGGCCCGGAGCGCCCATTGAAACAGCTTCTCCACTGGCCCTGGGCAAGGGAAGATTTTTGGTATTTGAAAAATTTGAATACGTACCATTTGAACACAAAGATCATGCGGAACCGGAAAACATTGACACCTTTACCTTCTTTAACAACCTCATTGGATATGGCTTTACTGATGCTTTAAGTGTCTATGCACTTTTACCGGTAGCTATAAAAGACCAGGATAGTCTGGGTACTTCCAGCGGGCTAGGAGATTTGGGATTTGTGTTTCAGTATGGTTTTAAGTATGGAGAAAGGGACGGGATTCGCGGCTTATATAGTTATGGTCCCGAAGACTCATATGGCGCACCATACAGCACAGATGACCTAAAAATGGCTCTGCAGGCAGGATTCACAGTACCAACCGGTACCACATCTAACCGTGATAACAATGGAAATGTCTTTGATATGGGTATGCAGCCTGGCTTTGGCGCCCCCAGTTTTAATTTTGGCTTTGCTGCTTCGAAGATGATCATTCCCCATTTTACCTTGACCGGGGATACATCGCTTACGACATTTACCGAACATAACGATGGCAAACCAGGCAACGAAATTCGTTTCAACATAGCAGGCGGTTATGAAATTTATGAGAAAAAAACCGGGTTTCTTTTCCGGCTTGATATTATAGCAGAATCAAACATGCTCCATCTCACAAAAGATCAGGATGAAGAGAGAGAAAAAGACGATGCGACGGGCGGGACAATCCTTTATCTTTCACCGGGTTTACGGGCAACGTTTGGCAAACACGTTAGCATTGGAATGTTGATAAAATTGCCTACATGGGAAGACCTGAACAACGAATCCGAACAGCAAGGCGCTGAGGGTCTGGAAGAGTACAGGGCAATAGTTACCTGTTCAATATCTTTTTAAATAAAAAAGGAGGTTGCGATGTTTGAAAATGGTTATTTCAAAAAATGCGCGATATCCCTATTGCTTTTTAATTGGTTTTTTGTTTACGTTCATATTGTTTCTGCCCATGAAGGTCATGATCACCCTCATGAATCGATAATCACTATCGGTAAGAAGACCTTTGTTCATCTTCAAGCAATCCTATCAGCTTACCAGGAGGTTTATCGCCATTTAGTAAAGAAAGACTTCCATGGCATAGCAGATTTAGCCCAAAAATTGTCAGATGCAGCCCGGCAAGCCGCTCAAACCGAGCCGGAAGGCGCTGGCCGTCACATGATGCAGCACGTGCTTGCAGGTGCCAAGGATCTGGAAAGAACAAAAAACATTCATGAAGCACAAAAGGCATTTGCGTCGATAAGTGATAGCCTTTTGCCATTTTTTAAGTCCTGGCCTAACCAGCTTAAACGAAATGAATTGAAGATGTGCCGGTGCAAAAACGACGGGCATTGCTGGCTTCAGCCACAAAATTATCCTTCTGCCTGCCCTTATTCGGCAGATCAGGCAAAAATGTGCTCAGATATTGAAGAGGTAAATCAGTAGTTATCCGTGTAGTGGCAAGGCGCACTTTGCCACTACAGTCTTTTCCAATTCATGTGGTTAGGAAGAAAGTGGTTTGGGGCGCTGTTTTTTACGCCAAGTCCGCCAGTCACCCGCTTGTCGCAGCCATAACGTGCCAGAAACAGGCATTTAATTTGTTTTATTGGAGGATATTGAAAGTGAGAGTAAGAAAATTTTTTGTACAGATATGGTGTCACCCATTTGTCTTTTCCTTTTTGAATGTAAAAAGCATTTGATTTTGCACATTATTTATGGTATTTTTATGCCAGAAAATTTCAAGGAGAAAATTGTCATGGTTTATGACAAGACTTTAACATATGGTAATATGAGAGAAAGTGCGCGCAACCATGAGCAAAACGAATAAGATAGTTGCCTGTATTCAAATCCTCATTTTTCTCAGTCTCTCATGGTGTAGTAGCGGGACCAATATCCGTTTATCTGGAAAATCCGATGAATTTTCCTGTAAAGATCATGCATGTGGTTGCAAATCAGCGGCTGATTGCAAGGTACATTGCTGTTGCTCGCCGCAGGGAAATCAGTTAACGTCTCAATATCGTGTAAAAAAACAGAAAAACAGCCTTCAATCATTCATAAGCAGCCTCAAGTGTAAGTCCGGAAGCGATGCAGTCACCCTGGTAAAGGCCGAACTGAAATACATTCTGGACGAAGATTTTATAATCCCCCATATAACATTTTTGTGTTTTCTTGTCAGCGATACCATGACCCACCTCTGTGAAGTCATGGTATCACCTCCCGAAAAACCTCCACGCTTTCACGTATAAAATCCAATCTGCCGATATAAAGCAAACGCTAAAAGAACGTTGTCATTGCAAAGGCCCAGCCACAGGCAATCTTTTGTGGAAATGTCCTCTTGATTTCATGTCAAAGACTCATGGCGGAGCCTGTACGACAAGGTTGTTTTGCTAAGTTTACGTTGGGCGATGAAAATGTTTTTGCAATGATTCCATCTGGTCAACGTGCTTAAGGCGTTTACTCTGGCAAAATTACCAAACAATTAGCCCAATAAAGAAGCAGGATAGGCCAGAGAGATATTTCGTCTATCCGGAGGGATATTATTTTGTCTGTTGTGTCTGACAACTGCTATCTTTGCCTCGTTCAAGTGGGGCATGGGAAATCTTTGAGTAACAATAACTACTTTAAAATTGGAAAATTGGAGGAAATGATTTATGTCACAGATGAAGAGTTATCTTGCCATCGTTGCAATAGTCGGGGCAACGTTGATTTCAGGAATCGCCATGGCACATACAACGGTCATGTCGAAAAATACACCGACTAATTACAGTTCTCGCGACGAGCTTGAAGGAACAACCGGCTTCAATTGGTTCAGTATACCACATGGATGTTCAGCGTCGCATGGTGGAAAAGGTCAACCTGTACGGGCAATGAGCGTTGTTTTCCCCAATGGCGCAGACTCCCTTGCTGAGCGCACGGATACAAAAGAATCAATAAATCTTTGGGATCATATAGAGGGCAATCCCGTGATGGGGGCAAAACCTGCCGTGAACAGCCTTTTTAAAAAGGTTAAAGTGTTGAAAGGGCCTGTTCCGGCATTTACCTCTCATGGTTCAGAATTAACAGAGGACGTCAGGGCATTTACGTTTACCAACGGCAAATTACCTGACGGTTTGCTGGGAGTTATTCCATGGAGTGCATCATTTCCTAAATTCAAATCAGATTCCTGCGCAACTGCGTTGACCGTGTACATTGCCATTGCCAACTATTGCACACAATCCAAGAACGAAGCAGACGACGACCGCGCCGATATATGGATTGGTCGCTTAACAGAGAAATTTGATGATTCGGACGTCGTGTCGGTGGACTTTTGGCCATATTTGAGAGTCGTAAGAGATCTGGAAAAGAATCCCCTTCCGGAGGATTGCGGCGAAGGATTTGAGATCGGCGTGTACCCTTCCGACGAGGCCATCGATGAATTTCTGCCGATTAATGGATATTGGCCCGCAGGTGGCAAAGGCGGTAATCACGGAGGTCATGGAGATCACGACGATCACGGTGGACATTAATGATATTTTAAGTATCTCACTAATGTGTGGTTGCCTTGTGTTCCTCATGTAACTCACTTGTCTAGAATCTCCCTTTAATGTAACTAATGGGGCCGGGTGGTACGGACAAACTTGTTTGTCCGTACCTGCCTGAAACATGCAGGGTAAGGGTATCTGGCTTTGAATACTAGCGAAAATTATAGCTCAGCAACAGTACCTAAGAACTTTTTTCTTTGTTTGTTTCCGTGAAGAAAAGAGAATGGCTATGAGGTGCTATCCCTTTTTTGCTTGAGGACTGCACATAAATTTATAGAGAGAGGAAATACTGTGTATGCGGATCGTGATTACAGTTCTTTTGTTTTTAGTCGTTACAAACAGGATTGTTTATGCCCATGGAGAATGCTGTCTGTCAAAGTCCATTGCAGATGCAGCAATCTCGGGTGTAACCCTTGCACCGAATTTTGGGCTTTCTCTCCAGTATGAATATACGAACATGGAAACAATACGGAAGGGCAGTCATAGCATAAGTCCTAATTCAGTATTGGATAATGTTGCTGCAGGATGGCCAGAAATGCCGGAAGATGGAAAGAGTTTTTCTGTGCCTACACGGATGATTATGCAGAAATACACCCTGTTGGGTACGTACTCCGTAACGAAGAAACTCCAATTTTTAACCACGGTTCCCTATGTTATCAACGACATGGATATGAGGATGGTGACAAGGGGTGCCGGAGGCGGCCATCATCATCATGTTGCCCAACGTGGCTTGCGGTCGTATCTGAGACCATTGGCAAGCGATATGACTGAAAATGACGAGCGTATGAACATGAAGATGGATACGATTGAGGGGCTTGGAGATATAACCCTTATGGGGCTTTATACCCTGTACGCCAATAAGATCGAACTGCCAACAAGAAAAGTTACCCTGGGTTTGGGGGTAAAAACACCCACAGGGAAAAATGATGAAGAATTTGACTCCGGTGGTCTTGTTCACGCCGCAATGCAAAGGGGGACGGGTTCATGGGACCCGCTTTTTCTGGCTAATTATATGCATGCTTTTTACCCGTGGGTATTTCAAACCAATCTTTTTTACCAGATGACCACAGAAGGTGACGAGGGTTATGAATTTGGGGATAAAATTTCATTTGATCTTATTGCCAGGTACCAGGTAACCAACTCTGTAAAACCTGGTATGGAGTTTAATCTGTTTTACGCCGCGCAAGATATAGATCACGATGGTAGATACTCAAGGCCGGATGAATCCCTTATAGACAATACCGATAACACCGGTATTACCTCTCTCTCCGTTTCGCCTTCGCTTCAGATAAAGATTTCAAAGACCGGTGGCAGTGTCGACCTGAAATTCCAAAAGCCTTTCTACCAGCGTGCCAGAGGCACCCAGCAGGTAGTGGATTGGAGGGCAACGGCATCGATCGTGTGGGCCTTTTAGTATTTTGCTTTTAAGGGTGGACATTGTTGTATATCCTTTTCACCAGGAGATGGTAATTTCATCTTCCGATAACTATGATCTATTTTTATCTGTGAACGTTTCAAGTGAGAACTACCAGCTAATTTGGTGGTTCTGAATATCTGTAATTTTTTTAAAGGCATGTCTCATCATGAGTGATTTTATGGTTCAACGACTCTTGAAATACGTTGTTTGCTTTTTTGGTGCAGCTGCTTTTCTGGCAAACGGGGAGCAGGTATCGTTTGCAAACGGAGAAGATGAAGAGTCAGTAAGCCACAATGCGGGGAAAGACTGCCTGACTAGTGGCTGCCATGCATCCGGAGGATGGAAACATTTTTCCATTGGGGGAACGATTTACACGGATGCTGAA
>JBKBTA010000104.1:0-9722 GCA_046291035.1 Candidatus Brocadia sp. | reverse complement strand
CTAAAAACCTCAAGAAGTGAATGGAGTTTTTCTCTATCGCTCATAAGCTCCTCTTCTATTTCCTTTACTTTTCTTTCAAAGGGCCTTATCATCGTCCTTCTATCCCATATGGCAAAACCTATGGTGGCAGAAACTATGGCAGAGAAGATACCAGCCAGTATCCACATAAATGTGAACATGTCATCAAACCTTTTGTCTATCTGCTCAAACCTTTTGTCTATCTGTTCAAATCTTTTGTCTATCTGCTCAAACCTTTTGTCAATCTGTTCAAATCTTTTGTCTATCTCTCCAAGTCTTGCCTCAATCCTTATAATCCTATCTCTATCTTCAAGGGTAAAGGGAACCTCCTTTGCCTGTGCTTTTGCAATAAAGAGGAGACTTATTAAAAAAAAGCAGTAAAAAATTATTTAACCTTAACACAAATTTAACACATTCTTAACAATTTCTTAACGTTAAAATAGTACCTTACCTGCATGATTTACAAGATTAACCCCTATGTGGAATCTGCGGTAAGGACGACCGGACCCCATGCGGTAAAGAGTTTTCTACACCTTTCCCGTATTTAAAAAAAACGGGTAAATGATAAGAATTATACTTAATTGTAAATTACGTGAAAAATAAGTAACGCAGGATAAAAAATTTAAGGGAGGTGAAGAATGGAACTGATCATTACCAGAACCAGGAAAGTAAGAAACGGTGAGATTATTGTTCAAGAGGATACATGGCCATATTATGTTTATGTTTTGAAAAGTGGCAAGGCTAGGGTGTTTAAAAACGTTGATGGTAAACAGGTATTAATCGGTTTATTAGCCGAAGGGGATATCTTTGGAGAAATGGACTTCCTTGGGGAGACGAAGAGAGTTGCTTCGGTAATAGCGGATGGTGACGTGATCGTGGAAATGATTGCGAAGGATACCTTTATGGATTTTATTGGTAAATTACCCTGGAATATTCGAACAAGGTTGTACACAATGGCCAGTGATCTCAGAAACATTACTGAGATTTACAGCCGTTTGGTGGTTTTGTTACAAAACAGGAATGCCGAAAAGAAAATGATTGGTGGAGAAGCCTTTGAAGGGGAAACAAACAAGATACCAGAGTTTATACAGCACATAATTACTGGTATGGATAGGCGCCACAATATAGCGGTTGAAGGCCTCAACAGACTGTCGTCCCAACTCGAAAAGAAGCTGCCAAGGATGTTGAGTAATTAGGTTTTATAGGTGGTTCATTTTATTATGCTGTTTTTATGGTGGTAGAAACGTAGAAATCCCCGTAGGGACACGGTACTCCGTGTCCCTACAAAGGGGATTGACTTGAAATATTGTGGAAAGGATCGTTTTGTATGTTTATATGAAAGGTTACTTTGTAGAAAGTGAGGGATTTTGGATGCGTAGTAAATGGTGTAAGTTGGTATTATCGTTGGCATTGGTAATTGGTAATATATTTACCAGTAGTATATTGTACAATGCCTTTGCCCAGCAGACGGAACAAACCGAGGAGGTATCCGAAAGCGAGCGGGATTATTTGCAATGGCAATTAAAGCGGATGGAGGAGTTATTTCAGAAGCAGCAGGAACAGATACAGGCCTTAAAAAATCGAATAGAGGCATTAAGCGTCGAGAAACCGCCGGTTACAAAGGAAGAGATTAAGCATGAAATTGAAGACTATCTAGCCACCGATGAAGCACGGAAAAAGATGGGGCTTGGCTTGCCGACTCTTGTGTCGGCCTTTACCCCAGATGAAGAAAAATACTCGCTGGTAATGAGATCTCCTGATGACAGATATTCATTAGGCATTGGTGGCAGGTTGCAGTTCCGATATACGTTTAAGGACAATGATGAGGATTTCGGGAAGCGAGATACGAATAACATTGACGTTCGCAGGGCAAGGCTTGCTTTGGGGGGAAACGTCTATAGTAAACTCATCCATTATTATATCGAGCTGGATGGGGATAGCTTTGACGTAGGCATAAGAGATTTCTATGTGTATTGGACTCCACTGGAAGAATTTAACGCCAAGATTGGGTATTTTAAGGTGCCATTTAACCAGCAAAGGATGACAACCTCTGCAAAACTCCTTTTTCAGGACAGATCCATTGCCAGTGAACAATTTGATCAGGATCGTGATTATGGATTTGATATTTATGGAAAGCCCTTTGATGGATACATGGAATATCATGCGGCGATCTTTCAGGGGGCGGGAGAGAATCCTGAAGACAGGGGTACCGATGATAACCTGGATAATGAACTTATGTACGTGTTTAACGTAAGATATAATCCGTTTGGAAAATATGATACCGTTGATGAATCAGATTTGAAGTTTACGGAAAAATTTAAGGCATCAGTGGCGGCCTCTGTGGTTGTTAATCCAAAGGAGAGAGACGAAAAACTTGTGGATTCTGATGGCATACTTGGAGTAGTTGAACTGAGTATGAAATACAAAGGTATCTCATGGCATAACGAGTATTTTATGAGGAGTGATGATCCGGAATCAGGCGGTGACTCAGTGGAATCAGATGGGTTTTTTACCCAAGCGGGTTATTTTGTAATACCAAAAAGGCTGGAAGTGGCAGCCCGCTATTCCATGCTTGAACCTGACAAAGATGTGTCTGATGACATAGGAAGGGAATATACGGGGGGTATAAACTACTACTTCCGTGGCCATCGGTCCAAGATACAGGCAGATGTTGGACACTTTGTGACCGATGGTAAAGAGGAAGATAAAAGAGAAAATCGGTTCAGGGTACAATATCAGATTATATTTTAATGTATAGAATTTCAAATGTAGAGCGAAGTGGCACTTCGCTCTACACAAAAAACGCCAAAGGCCTAATTTAAACCTGGTGTTTGGTTTTAACAAGAGGAATTTAGGGAAAGGAGGTAATTAACGAGTATGAAAAAGGTAACAAAAAAGGTGTTGAGCTTTATTTTTACCCTGGGTATAACAGTTTTGACATTTTGTACAATTTTGCAGACGGTTATGTCCGGGGCTGAGACCGTGAAGGAAGATACATATCAAGAGGTCGAGAAGGATGGAAGGCTGTATGTCTTTACTTCGCCCATGCGGTTAACAGATTTTGAAAAATCTGGAGAACTTGGCAAGGCAGTTATCAAGATAGGTTACGGACCAAATGGTGAAACGGTGGTTTTTGATTCAGATGAGGCGGTCGGGGAATATGATAAACGTCATTCCCAAAAATAAGTCGACTTCCATAATTAATTTGAGTAATATATTGTCCGTGTTTGTTAAAAGTATAAGGAGGAAAGCTCTATGGTAAAAAAATCGTGGCTGTTGATGTCAATTTTTAATCTGGGTTTGATCGGTGCTGTTGTAGCCGGTGAAACTATTCATGTTGATCCGAAGATTAAGTCATATGCCAAGGTGGGAGGCGTTTCAGGGAATCTCAATAGCATAGGCTCTGATACCATGAATAACCTTATGACATATTGGGCCGAGGGTTTTAATAAGGTGTACCCAAATGTGAAAATTCAGATAGAGGGGAAGGGCTCTACAACTGCGCCACCAGCCTTAATCTCCGGAACGGCACAGATAGGACCCATGAGCAGGGCAATGAAACCGACAGAAATTGATGCCTTTGAAAAGAAATATGGCTATAAACCCACAGCAATAAAAGCCGCATTGGATGCCCTTGCCGTATATGTAAATAAAGACAATCCTTTAAAGGGTTTAACACTTCCACAAGTCGATGCTATTTTTTCAAAAACCCGTAGGGGCAAATATAAGGAGGATATTAAAACATGGGGGCAACTCGGATTAACGGGAGAATGGGCAACGAAACCTATAAGTCTCTATGGCCGTAATTCTGCCTCGGGCACTTATGGTTATTTCAAGGAACATGCCCTTTATAAAGGAGACTTCAAAGATACGGTAAAAGAGCAACCGGGTTCTGCCTCTGTTGTGCAGGGTGTAACTGAAGACCGATATGCCATTGGTTACAGCGGCATTGGTTATAAGACTTCGGGTGTGCGTACTTTGCCTCTTGCATTTAAAGAGGGGGAGCCTTATAAAGAGGCTGAAATGGAAAATGTAATTAACGGTTCCTATCCATTGGCACGCTTCCTTTACGTATATATTAATAAGAAGCCGGGTCAGCCGCTCGACCCTCTGGTCAGGGAGTTTGTAAAGTTTATCCTGAGTAAAGAAGGTCAGAAAGTAGTTGTAAAGGACGGATTTCTACCATTGCCGACGTCAGTTGTTGAAGAGGAACTGAAGAAGATAGAATAGTACATGAAAAGTCTGAAAAGAAGAAAGTTTACAGATAGGGCCGCCCACTGGGTAATTACACTCGGTGGAGCGGCTACCGTTTTTGTTGTACTTGCCCTGTTTTTCTTTATCTTTTTAGAGGTTTATCCACTTCTTACGGGTGCGAAGGTAGTAAAAGAAAATACCTATACCTTGCATGGCAAGGCGGTTTTCATAGGAGTAGATGAACGCCAGGAGGTTGCCTTTGCCATTTATAACGATGGTAATATCGAGTTTATCTCTCTTTTAGATGGAAGTGTCTTCAAAAAATATACTATAACAGGCCTTAACGATTCTTCCGTCACTTACCGAGGTGTAACTAATTTACTCCTTTCATCAGAGAGAGATATGGTAAGACATGATCAAATTACCCCTCCTGCTTCAGACCATTCGAAAGGGGGGAATAGGGGTGGTGCAAAAACTTTTTCCCGCAAAACCAATGCGCATAGTATTTGCATAACATCAGTTAGTAAAGATCACGAGCGTCTTGCTTTGGGAACAAGCGACGGGAGGATCTTAACGGTATCTGTCAACTTTTCTGAATCGTTTGAAAATGACAAGAGGATCATTCTCCCAGAGGTATCAGAAGGAGAAATTGTAACAGTTAACAATGAGGGGAAGGGGCTTCACTGCATTGCATCAAGGAGCGATGAAAGCGCAACAGTTGCCGCAGTACATACAGAGGATGGCAGGTTAATGCTCATATCCTCGGAGGTCGAAAGGACACTCTTTGGTGAGGGGGAAAGAAAGGAGATCAAAAAAGATATTACTGATCTTGTTGCGCAGCGTGGCTTAAACCAGATTTCCTCCCTTACGCAAGGAGAGGAAATAGGGGAGGTAGGAGAACTTGAGTCTGGTATAATGCCTGGTTCACATAATCCGATAAATTTGTCAGAACAGAAAAACACGACCGAGATAGCCTCTCTGGTTCTTGACCTCTTTATGGAAAATCTCTATGTCGGGACATCTTCAGGCGATCTGTTTCACATAAACGTGAGAGACAGAAATAATCCCTGTCTTGTGGAAAAGGTGAAGGTGTCTGACAAAGCAATTACCGCATTAGGTTTTTTATTGGGAGATGTTTCGCTTGTCGTCGGTGATGCCGCTGGTGGGGTGAATGTATGGATGCAGGTAAGGGATGAGGCATCACCCTCAGGTTGGACATTGAAAAAGGTGCATAACCTTACATCTCACAGCGCCCCGGTTCTGGCAATTGCCCAGTCCATGAGGGATAAGGGGTTTGTGACGGCAGCGGCTGACGGAACAATCCACCTCAACCACGCAACCTCCGAACAGACACTTTTAAAGCTCGGGACGAAATCTATTCCGATGACCCTTTCCTTTTCGCCGAAGGCCAACGGCATTTTGGTGACCGATGCAAATAACCATCTCTTTCAATGGATCATTTCAAACCCGCATCCGGAAACGACCTTAAAAACCCTATTTGGACGGGTATGGTATGAGGGATACGAAAAACCGGAGTTTATCTGGCAGTCCACCGGAGGCACAGATGATTTTGAACCAAAGCTAAGCCTTGTGCCATTGATCTTTGGCACTATTAAAGGTACGGTATATGCCCTGATCATTGCTGTACCTATTGGCATCCTTGCAGCGCTTTATACTTCCCAGTTTCTCCATAATTCCTTAAAAATAATAAAGCCAGTTATCGAAATCATGGCGGCACTTCCCAGCGTTATCCTTGGTTTTCTTGCCGGACTCTGGCTTGCGCCATTAATGGAGAGAATATTTCCCGCCATAATCATTATGCCGTTTTTCATCACCCTTTCTATTGTTATAGCCCTTTTTATCTGGAAAATTATGCCTGTCTTTGGAAAGGGTTGGTACAGATACGGAACAGAGGCGCTCGTTTTGGTACCTTTTATTATTGGGGCGGTATTTGTGTCTCTCCAGCTTGGCGGTGTCTTTGAATCCTTCTTTTTAGGGGGCGATTACAGGGGATGGTTTTCCAATATCCTCGGATTAAAGTATGACCAGAGGAACGCCGTTGTTGTAGGTGTAGCTATGGGGTTTGCCGTGATACCCCTTATTTTTACCATATCAGAAGATGCAATGAGCAATGTTCCAAGTAGCCTCCGATCGGCATCGCTTGCGCTTGGAGCAACCCCGTGGCAGACGGCTATCAGGGTGGTATTGCCCACCGCAAGCCCGGGGATTTTTTCAGCCGTCATGATTGGTTTTGGGAGGGCAGTGGGCGAGACGATGATCGTTCTTATGGCCACCGGCAATACCCCCATCATGGACTGGAATTTGTTTAGCGGCTTCAGGGCACTTTCGGCAAACATAGCGGTTGAGATACCAGAAGCGCCGTTTGGAGGAACTCTCTATCGGGTGCTGTTTCTCGCAGCATTGCTACTTTTTGTAACCACCTTTATCGTAAATACCCTTGCAGAAATGGTAAGACAAAGGATGAGGCTAAGGTATAGCAAGTTATGAAAAAACTTTTCAGAACCGGAAATCCGTATATATGGCTGACGGCTGGAACGCTGACGGTCTGTCTCTTGATGATATCGGGGTTAATTGTACTCATTATGGTAAATGGGTTCGGCATATTCTGGCCTCGAAAAATAGTTCAGTTTACCCTCCAGGATGGTACGGTAGCTTTGGGGGAGATTGCAAAACGGGAGTCCATCCCCCACCAAAAAAATGCTTATCGAACAAAGCTGAAAGTTGGTAATAGGGACGTCTTTGGGATGGATTTTAGGTGGATAGACAATGCCGATATTGTGTCCCATGATTATCCCATACATGCGTTAGCCTTTGAAAGGCGCGAATGGGGTAATATGTACGGCTTTTTAAAGGGTCTGAGACGTGATGACGGTGTTCAACCCCTGAACCTGGAAGACATGGTACCCTTGCTCAAAGAGAGCCATGCCCTTTACAAAAGGATACGGTACGTAGAGAAAAAAGAAATTGGTGATATAAATTACCGGATGGAAAAATCCCGTCTTGAATTGAAGCGCCTGATGACGTTACAGCCATCCGAAAAGATTCAAAAAATGGTTGCGGCTGTAAGGGCCGGGATGGACGATCTGGAAAAAACATACCGGGAAAAAGAAGATGCGCTTGCAGGACTTTATACAAAGGCACGGGAAAAAGAGGTTGTCGTGCTCCTTGCGGACGGCAAGGAGAAGATTTTGCCTGTTTTCCAGATTATCCGAGCCTATGCCCCAAATGAGATGGGAATTCTTGCCAAAATAGGTTTTTATATAACGAAATTCTGGGAGTTTATCTGGGGTGAACCGAGGGAGGCGAATACGGAAGGGGGGGTGTTTCCCGCTATTTTTGGGACGGTTATGATGGTGCTGATCATGAGTATTGCAGTTGTTCCACTCGGTGTATTGACGGCGGTATATCTCAAGGAATATGCCAGCGACAATTTTATTGCCAGGCTTGTCAGGATATCGGTGAGTAACCTTGCTGGTGTGCCATCCATAGTCTTTGGTGTTTTTGGTCTCGGTTTTTTTATCTATTTTATCGGGGGAGGTATAGACAGATTGTTTTTTTCGGAAGCCCTGCCAACACCTACGTATGGAACCGGTGGTATTTTGTGGGCATCGCTTACCCTGGCGCTCCTGGCAGTGCCGGTGGTTGTGGTAGCAACGGAAGAGGGACTATCTGCTGTGCCCATGTCCATACGGGAGGGCTCTTATGCGCTTGGCGCCACAAAGATTGAAACCCTATGGAAAGTGGTGATCCCCCAGGCAACCCCTGGCATACTTACCGGTACCATTCTGGCTATGGCAAGGGCTGCCGGAGAGGTCGCACCCCTGATGATTACTGGTGTCGTAAAGCTGGCGCCCTCCCTCCCAATTGACAGTCACTTTCCCTACATCCATCTGGAGAGAAAATTTATGCACCTTGGGTTTCATATTTACGATGTCGGATTCCAATCGCCCAATGTGGAAGCAGCCATTCCCATGGTCTATACTACAACCCTCGTTTTGCTTTTTACAGTGCTTGTGTTGAACCTTACGGCCATTGTGGTGAGAAATAAGCTGAAGAAATGGTACAGCACAGGGGCGATGTAGAAGAATGACAAATTACCTATTATACAATGAATTTCAATTTTCTCTTTGCGTTCACTAAGGTAAAAAAGCAGTTGGGTTTTCCGTTTAAAAACCAACATAATTTAGTTGCGAGGAACAAAGCGACGAAGCAATCTCAGACGAAGATTGCTTTGTTACCGCTCGCATGACAATAGCATGCCAGCTTATTTGAAACGTTTACCATGATTATGGAAAATGAGAGAACAGAAGTCACGGAACCGATCGTTAATATCATAGACCTAACCCTTTATTATGGCAAAACGAAGGCGCTGAAGGGGATAAACCTGGATGTTTCTAAAAAAAAGATAACCTCTTTTATCGGTCCATCCGGGTGCGGAAAGTCCACATTGATCCGGTGTTTGAACCGTCTAAACGATCTTATAGAAGGTGTAACAATTGAAGGGAGTATCAAAATAGACGGCAAGGATATCTATGATCCCGCAATTGATGTTACCGATCTTAGGAGAAGGGTCGGCATGGTATTTCAAAAGCCTAATCCATTTCCGAAAACTATCTATGAAAATGTAGTATACGGTCCGCGTATCGTAGGGATCAGCAAAAAAAACACCCTGGACGAGCTTTGCGAAAAGGCACTGAAAAAGGCAGCCCTCTGGGAAGAAGTCAAAGACAGGCTCCATACCAACGCCCTTGACCTTTCCGGTGGTCAACAGCAGCGAATCTGTATTGCCAGGGCAATAGCCGTGGAACCCGAGATTATACTCCTTGACGAACCGTGTTCCGCCCTCGATCCCATTGCCACTGCAAAGATTGAGGATATGCTCGTGGAACTGAAAAAGGATTATACCGTTATCATTGTCACTCATAATATGCAGCAGGCAGCCAGGATATCGGACTATACAGGCTTCTTTATGCTTGGAGAACTTGTTGAATTTAACGTTACCACCGAGATATTTACAAACCCACGGGAAAAACAGACGGAAGACTATATAACGGGTAGATTTGGATAAAAAACAAATCAAAAATTAAAAATAAAAAAGCAAAGGGATAAGTCAAAATGTAAAATTGAACAGGAGAAACCATGACACGCGAGGCATATCACAAGGCATTAAAAAATCTTGAGGATGAGGTGCTGCAGATGGGGAAGATGGTGGCAAACGCCATAAGAAAATCTGTAGAGTCGTTACAAAAAAGGGATATCAATGCGTCCAGGGAGATTATCGAAAACGATCTGCTCATAAATAAAAAACGTTTTGATATTGAAGAAAAGTGTATTTCTCTTATTGCCACACAACAACCCATGGCGATTGATTTGAGGGAGCTGACCTCTATCTTAAGCATAATAACGGATCTCGAACGCATGGGCGACCATGCAGAGGGGATTGCGAAGATAAACATTTTAATGGGTAGTGAGCCACTGGTAAAACCCTT
>JBKBTA010000103.1:0-9743 GCA_046291035.1 Candidatus Brocadia sp. | reverse complement strand
CGGTTCTGAAAAAGCCAGTTTATTTTCTTTCTTTTTTACCTGATACTATTTGCATTTATGCTTGACGTAGCCCTGCATAAGATTAAATTCCTTGACAAAAAATAGGCTATACTTATAATAATTTTTTCCGGGTGAAGATATCCTGACGTTAAGGATTTTCAAGGCTACGGTTGTAACGCGAACTTCAGTTCGCTTGCATACTATGCGAACCGAAGTTCGCTCTACATTGAAAAAGCAGCCGAAGGCTGATTTACATGTGTAGATATACAGGGTTCCTCCCCTGAAAGTTTCTTTGCTGGTATTTGAGGAGAAAAAGTATTTATGAATTACTTTAAGACTACGGTATTATTAATTGCCCTGACGCTATTGCTTGTTTGGGTGGGTAGTATGTTCGGAGGACGTCAGGGTGCGGTCTTCGCCTTTGCCATTGCTATGGGTATGAACTTTTTTAGTTACTGGTTTAGCGACAAGATTGTTTTAAAGATGTATGGTGCCAGGGAGGTTTCAGAACAGGAGTCACCAGCCTATTATGGGATCGTTAGGGAATTAACCATGCATGCGGGATTACCTATGCCCAGGATCTATATCATTCCCACGAATGCCATGAATGCCTTTGCCACGGGCAGAAATCCTAATCATGCCGCTGTGGCAGTTACCGAAGGGATGCTTAACTCTCTGAAACGTGAAGAACTCAGAGGAGTCTTAGGGCACGAACTGTCCCATATACGGAACCGCGATATACTTATATCTACCATTGTTGCAACCGTTGCCGGCGCTATTATGATGCTGGCCGATATGGCCCGATGGGCGGCCATCTTTGGGGGATATGGTGGGAAGGATGAAGAAGAAAATAGGGGTGGAGGCCTTGCGATGTTACTGGTAGCTATCCTGGCCCCCATTGCCGCACTCATAATCCAGATGGCGATTTCCCGTTCACGTGAGTACGCTGCTGATAAAGGGGGTGCATTATTGACAGGAAATCCATTGGGGTTGGCCAGTGCACTTGAGAAATTGCAACAGGCATCAATGGTCAGGCCTATTGATGCAAGCTCTGCCACGGCCCATCTGTTTATTGTGAACCCCTTAAGCGGTCGTTCGTTTGCTGCGATCTTTAGTACTCATCCACCAATCGAAGAACGTATCAAGAGACTCAGAGCGATGGCCTGAAAGAGGCTATTCAACAGGACGTTCACCGTGGCAACAATTTTCTGTCACGGCTTATAAAGCACCAGCCTTTCAGAGACCGGTTTAAACATAATACTGAAGGTTCCCGGTGTCTTTGTATTTAATAACCTGGATTATTACCAAAAACAACGTGTGCTTTTACAAAGATAGTAATTTACTTGGAGGAACATGAATGGTGCACTATACTTGCGATATGTGCGGAAAACCATTGCTGGCCGATGAAGACATTCGGTATGTGGTAAAAATTGAGGTGTATACCGCATGCGATGCTATGGATATGGATGACGATGAAGACATGGATGAAGAGATGTGGGAGATGGATGAAGAAAACGAGAGGCAGGATGGCATATCGAACCCTGAGGAGGCATTAGAGAACGGAGAATATAAAACCTTCCGTTTTGATTTGTGCACCAAGTGTCATAAGAAATATTTACAGGATCCTTTGTTTTTAAAATCGTGGAATAGAACAAGATTTTCAGAAAATTAAAAATTTTACCAATCTGTTCGAATAATAATCATCCTCAGTTGCTTGCGTTCCGAAAAAAAGACGAAGCATACTGCAATGTTAAAAACAATCTATGGGAATGACAATAACAGAGAAGATCATCGCTGCGCACTCGGGTCTCAAGGAAGTACATCCCGGGCAATTTGTTTACGCAAATGTGGATATCTGCCTGGGCAATGATATTACTGCCCCGATCGCTATTGAAGAATTTGAAAAGACAGGGATCAAAAAGGTCTTTGATCCGGAAAAGATTGTTTTGGTTCCCGACCACTTTACCCCCAATAAGGACATCAAGTCTGCACAGCAGTCAAAATCCCTGAGAATCTTCGCCGGAAAACATCATTTAAAACATTACTTTGAGATTGGCCGGATGGGGATCGAACACGCCCTGCTTCCCGAAAAAGGGATTGTGGCACCTGGAGATCTTGTAATTGGTGCTGATTCTCATACGTGTACCTATGGCGCACTCGGGGCATTCTCAACAGGTGTCGGGAGCACCGACCTTGCTGCATGTTTTGCTACGGGAAAGGTGTGGCTCAAGGTGCCAGAATCGATTAAATTTGTTTTTCACGGCAAGGTGAAAAATTGGACATCCGGAAAGGATTTAATCCTTTACACGATTGGGAAGATCGGTGTTGATGGCGCCCTCTATAAAGCGATGGAGTTTACTGGCAGCGCCATATCAGATTTGCCGATGGACGATCGTTTTGCCATGTGTAACATGGCAATTGAGGCCGGGGCTAAAAGTGGCATAATTGCACCTGATAAAAATACCGAAGATTATGTAAGGGGCAGGGTAATGAAAAAATATGTAATGTACCAAAGTGACCCCGGGTGTAATTATACAAAAACGTATGAATTTAATGCCGAAGAGATTTCTCCTCAAATAGCGCTCCCCAGTTTGCCGGAAAATACAAAACCCGTGGAAGAGGTTTCTGGGATTATGATTGATCAGGTAGTTATTGGCTCTTGTACCAATGGAAGAATTTCGGATCTCAGGATAGCAGCCAAAATCCTCAAAGGAAAAAAGGCGCATCCTTCCATTCGACTCATTATTATTCCAGCTACCCAGGATATTTATAAACAGGCATTACTAGAGGGCTTGATTGAGACGTTTATTGATGCTGAGGCGGTAGTTTCTACCCCAACATGTGGTCCGTGCCTCGGCGGGCATATGGGAATTTTAGCAGAGGGCGAACGGGCGCTATCGACAACCAACCGTAACTTTGTTGGCCGCATGGGACATCCCAAAAGCGAGATATATCTTTGCAATCCGGCCGTTGCAGCTGCATCTGCAATCACGGGAAAGATTACACCGCCTGATGAGGCGATAAAAAGTCGATAAAGACTCTGTAACTCTTCAAAAAGAACTTAGAGAGTAAATGGACAAAGTATTAATTCGTTTGGTCGTCAGCATGTTCAGGTTAGGGAATAAATTATGGAAAGAGTGAGTAAAACTATGTCTCAGAAAAAATATATTGGACTTGACATCGGTTCTGTAAGCGTAAAGGCAGTATTGATCAACGAACGCAAGGAAATCCTGGAAAACCACTATGTCCGTTCGCACGGTCAACCGGTAGAAACATTCCTCCTGGTCTTGCGAGACATGTTTAACCGGACGCATATAGATGATATTGACGGTATAGCCATTACAGGGACTGGTGGGAAGCTTATATCAGAATTAATGAACATTGCCTTTATTAACGAGGTTGTTGCCCATAGCCAGGCAACGACAACCTTGTACCCGGAAGTACGTACCATTATTGAAATCGGTGGTGAAGATTCAAAGCTCATGCTTATTGAGAAGGATGCATCTACACAGCAAACCAAGGTTTCTGACTTTTCGATGAATACCATGTGTGCTGCTGGTACGGGTTCGTTTCTGGATCAACAGGCTACAAGACTTGGTATCGCTATAGAAAAAGAATTTGGAGAGCTTGCGTTGAAATCTAAAAACCCGCCGCGCATTGCCGGTCGTTGCAGTGTATTTGCCAAGACGGATATGATCCATCTGCAACAGGAAGGTACCCCGGTACATGATATTGTGGCCGGCCTCTGTTATGCCATGGCCAGAAACTTTAAGAGTAACATTGGAAAGGGAAAGGAATTTTTTAAACCCGTTGTCTTCCAGGGTGGCGTGGCAGCAAACATTGGTATGGTCAAGGCATTTGAGGATATTTTGGAACTCAAACCGGGCGAACTGATCATTCCAAAATATTTCAATGTAATGGGGGCAATCGGCGCGGTGTTTACCATGATGGCGAAAGGTATCCACTCGCCCTTCCGTGGATTAAAGGAAGTTGAAGAATACCTGAGAAGCCGCAGCGCAAAGGCATCGAACCTCGAACCCCTCCAATCAGATAACTACAAAATTGTTGATGGTATACATCCAATCGTTGGCGACGAAAAGATCGAGGCATATGTCGGGGTTGATGTGGGTTCGATCAGCACAAATATTGTTGTTATCGATAAGCAGAAAAATGTCCTCGCAAGACGCTATCTCATGACGGCGGGAAGGCCACTGGAGGCCGTGAAGCAAGGTCTCTATGAGGTAGGTCTAGAGGTCGGAGATAAGGTGGTTGTCTGCGGTGCGGGAACCACAGGTTCCGGGCGTTACCTGACGGGGGACTTTATCGGTGCCGATATCGCAAAGAATGAAATCACCGCCCATGCCACTGCTGCAGCAAACGTGGATAAAAATGTGGACACTATCTTTGAAATCGGCGGGCAGGATTCCAAGTTTATACGCCTGGAAAACGGGGCCATTGTGGATTTTGCCATGAATAAAGTCTGTGCTGCCGGTACGGGTTCATTCCTGGAAGAACAGGCCGAAAAACTCAGTGTAAGTATCAAAGGGGAATTTAGCAAGCGGGCACTTTCTTCCTGTTGTCCCTCCCATCTTGGTGAACGGTGCACCGTTTTTATGGAATCGGACCTGAACCATCATCAGCAACGCGGAACGTCCAAGGACGACCTGCTCGCAGGCCTGAGCTATTCTGTGGTGTTGAACTTTATCAACAGGGTCGTAGAGGATAGAAAGATCGGAAATACTATTTTCTTCCAGGGGGGGGTTGCTGCCAATCGTGGTGTAAAGGCGGCGTTCGAAAAAGTAACAGGGAAAAAGATCGTTGTTCCCCCTCATCATGATATTATGGGGGCCATCGGATCCGCCATTATTGCTATGGAAGAAAGGACATGGGAAAAATCCAGGTTTAAGGGGTTTGACCTCCGTCATAAGCGGTATGAACTGTCTTCCTTTGTTTGCAAGGATTGTTCAAATATTTGCGAAATTAGGAAGGTTACTATCGATGGGGAAAATCCACTTCATTACGGAAGCCGATGTGGTAAATTTGATGACGAAAGGTCTCTAAAAAAAGGGAGGCACTTGCCCAGACTTTTCCGTGAGAGGAAGGATGCGCTCTTCAATACCTATAAGAAAAACAAACCGGATCAGCCGATAGGAAAAAAGATCGGGATACCACAGGTGTCTACCTTTCACGACCTTTACCCGATGTGGAAGGCATTCTTCATCGAGCTGGGTCTTGATGTTGTAACCTCCCGCGATACCAATAAAGATATTATCTATAATGGTGTGGAAGTAATTACCGCAGAGACCTGTTTCCCCATCAAAGTTGCGCACGGGCACGTGATCGACATGTTAAACAGGGATATCGATTATCTGTTCTTGCCCAGCGTTGTCAATTTGACGCATAGCAGTCCTAGACTCACCCATTCATACGCATGTCCTTACGTGCAGTGCATACCGTATCTCGTCCGCTCGGCCATTGACTTTAAGGAAAAGAAGTTTGAGGTCTTATCTCCGGTCATTCATTTCGAATACGGAGAAGAGTATGTGGATAAGACCCTGCGTCAGATCGCAAAAAGCATTGGAAGAACCGGAGAGGTTGTCGAAATAGCCATAAAGTCGGCACGTGAGGCCCTGCAGGCTTTCCATAAAACCCTTGAGGCACGGGGAAGTGAGGTTCTGGAAAAATTAGGGGAAAATGAAAAGGCGTTTGTGCTGATTAGCCGCTCATACAATGGGTGTGATACAGGTATGAATCTTGGCCTTCCTGACAAATTACGCGATTTGGGGGTTTTGACCATACCGCTGGACTTCTTGAAGTTGGATATCGAAGAAGTGGCCCATGATTATCCAAATATGTATTGGAAGACCGGGCAAAAATTTCTTGCAGCGGCCAGGATAATTGCCAGGGATAAAAGGCTTTATCCCTTGTATATTACCAACTTTGGCTGCGGTCCCGATTCGTTTATCACCAAGTTCTTTACCAAGGAACTGGGAGGAAAGCCCTGTTTAATCATAGAGATTGACGAGCACAGTTCCGACGTTGGGGCAATAACCCGATGCGAGGCATTTATCGATAGCCTTAAAAATGTTAAACCTTCCACTGATCGAAAAAAGTTAAGAGACGATGTCCCGATTCGGAACCTGACGGAGAAAAAGAGACGTACGATTTACATCCCTTATATGTGTGACCACGGCAGGATGATTGCTGCCTCCATGAGGGCCAATGGTGTGATGGCAGAGGCATTACCTATGGCGAATAAACAGTCGATTGATATTGGACGAAAATTTACATCGGGAAAGGAATGTTATCCTGCAATTCTTACAACCGGAGACATCGTGAAAAAGGCCATGAGCCCGGATTTTGATCCCGAGGCCAGCGCCTTCTTTATGGCCACGGCATCGGGTCCCTGCCGGTTTGGTCAATACAACAAGTTCCACCGCATGGTATTGGATGAACTCGGATTTCCCAATGTACCTATATACACCATGGATCAGGGAGAAAACTATGACGAGGATACCAAGAGCTTGGGCACTCACTTCCGTAAGCTTGCGTGGAACGGCATTATGTACATCGACCTTTTGCAAAAATTACAGAGAGAAACGAGACCTTACGAATTACAGAAAGGTGAAACGGATACCATTTACGAAGGCTTTGTGAAAAAGGCAGAAGCGGCACTCGAAAAACATCAGGACTTGGTTGAACTTGCGCGCGAGGCGAGTTTTGCCTTTGCAAATATAAAAGTGGACCGAAGCAAACCCAGGCCATTAATCGGAGTCATTGGAGAGACCTATGTCCGGTGCAATGAGTTCGCAAACAACTTTCTTACAAGAAATATCGAACGACTGGGTGGGGAAGTATTTATACCACCGTTTGCTGAATGGATTAATTATATTGCACACTGCCGCAGGGAATCGTGTCTTTTTGAAAAGGATTATAAGGGATTTTTTGGTGAATTTATATCTGACATTGTCCAGAGATACGATGCTTATAGGCTTACGAAGGTGTTTAAAGGGAGGATCAGGCATTTCCTGAAAGAAGCACCGATTAAAGAACTTATCAAGAAGGGGAAACCGTATATTGACGATTCCTACAAAGGCGATCCGGTTCTCAGCATGGGTAAGGCAATTGAATACGTTGAGGAAGGATTTGATGGTCTCGTAAACGTAATTCCATTCCACTGCATGCCTGGTACAGTGGTGAATGGTGTGCTGGAAAGATTCCAGAAAGATTTTTACGGCATGCCCTGTCTGAAGTTATCCTTCGATGGTCAGGAACAGACGAATGAGGAAACACGATTAGAGGCTTTTATGCATCAGGCATATCAAAGGATGGAAGGGAAAGTAAATTCTAAAAAACACCGTACAATAAGCCGCAGACAAAAAGACGAAGTAAGCGGCAGGCAGTTGGCAGTAGGTAGTGGGTGATCCGGTTTGCCTGTCCCCGAACTCTGTTTGGGAACAGGTTGAGAGTGCTGTGGGTAAGAGCCTTCTCCCAACGGCGGCCGGCAGCCATCAATGGTGTACGAGACGCGTACGGTCGCCAACCGGAAGTTGGCTTCTGTCTGCCTCATTGAAATACCTTAACATAAATTTATGTTTTTAACCAATGTAGGGTGCGTCCAACGTACCATCCATACCTTATCTATGATTTTTGATCTATGCGTAGTAATTTAAGTGCGCGCAATTATTTATGGTACTATAAATCATATTTTGGGGTTTAATGCATGGGGCACGTTGCACGTGACCTAACAGCTAACGAGGCTATGATGAAAGGTAAATGCTGGAAGTTTGGAAATAATATTAATACGGATGAGATTATCCCGGCACGGTATCTGAACACGACTGACATAAGAGAGCTGGCTGCCCACTGTATGGAAGATGCCGATCCAGACTTTGTGAAAAAGGCTAGGCCAGGTGATGCTATTGTAGCGGGAGATAATTTCGGATGCGGTTCATCCCGCGAGCATGCACCAATTGCCATCAAGGCAGCGGGGATTTCCAGTGTTATTGCAAAGTCCTTCGCCCGTATCTTCTTTAGAAATGCTATCAATATCGGTTTGCCTATTTTTGAGTGTCCTGAGGCTGCAGAGCAGATTCAGGAAGGCGACGAAATAGAAATCAACCTTGCGGCGGGCGAAATCATTGATCATACTTTAAAAAAGAGATTTAAATTTGAGCCATTTCCACAGGAGATGCAGGAAATTATCCAGGCCGGGGGATTAATGAACTTTGTAAAAAAGAAGATGAGTGCTTGATAAATCCCAAATCACAAATTACAAATACCAAATTCCAAATAAAATCCAGTGAACGAAATTTCAATGACAGAACTAGTTTGGAATTTTGGGAATTAGCATTTAGAGTTTATCTGTGATTTGGAGTTTGTTATTTGGGATTTCTGTAACTTAAATTTGTACTTTATTTCAGCCATAAACTATAGCAATGCAAACCTTAGAAATTACCAAGGATATACATTGGGTCGGGGTATTAAATGCCACCCTCAGGGTATTCGATGCGGTGTTTCCAACTCGATTCGGAACCACATACAACTCTTATCTTATCCAGGCAGACAAACCCACACTTATTGATTGCGTTCATGAAAAGTTCACTCAGGGATACCTTGAAAAGCTCCGATCATTAATCAATCTCAGGGACATTTATTACATCGTGGTAAATCACACAGAAATGGATCATTCGGGTGCGCTACCCGCCCTGTTGAAAGAGGCCCCTAATGCACAAATCCTATCTACGAAGACAGCAGCCCTTTTTCTGAAAAACATCCTTCACTCGGATGTTAAAGGAAAGACCGTGGAAGATGGCGAGTGTATTAGCCTGGGTAATAAACAACTAAAATTTATTCATGCGCCGTTTTGGCATTGGCCGGATACCATGTTTACGTATCTGGAAGAAGACCACATATTGTTTCCCTGCGATGGTTTTGCAAGCCATTTTTGCGATGAACGGCTTTTTGACGATCAGGTTGACCCCTTTTTTGAGGATTTTCAGTATTATTATGAGCACATAATGGGTCCTTATAGAAAGAAGATCCTTGAGGCAATAGAAAAGATTAAAAACATGGATATCCGGTTAATTGCCCCAAGCCACGGTCCCATCCTTCGGACCGACCCGTGGAAATACATTAATGCCTATAAAGATTGGAGCACACCCAGAAAGGATCCCAGCAAAAAGCTGATATTGGTCTTTTATGCGTCCATGTATGGTAATACGAAAAAGATGGCGGAGGCAGTAGCACGGGGGGCATCTACGATGAATACCGAGGTCAAACTGATAGATGCTGCAAACGTATCGCCTGAATTTATGCGATGCGAGATTGAGTCTGCCGATGGAATCCTGCTAGGTTCATCAACGATAAATGGCGATGCATTAAAGCCTCTGTGGGATATTATGAATGTTATGTTTAGTGTTAATGTAAAACTCAAGAAGTGTGCAACGTTTGGTACTTATGGATGGAGCGGAGAAGCCACCAGGCTCATGGAAGACCGTCTGAAAGGTCTTAAACTCAACGTTGTCCAACCTCCGATAAAGGCCCTTCTTTCCCCTTCTGATGAAGACTTGAAAAAGTGTTCTATCTTTGGATATGACTTTGCCCAATCCCTGTAGAGACGTTCCCGGTGGGGCGTCTCTACGCGTTACAAAAATATTTTTGCTGGAAATGTCAAAATATTTTTTGGTAACACTTTAGTTTTTTGAAAATTGATACACATGGTTTCGTTCAACATGGGTGGC
>JBKBTA010000102.1:0-10035 GCA_046291035.1 Candidatus Brocadia sp. | reverse complement strand
ACTCATGATCTTTCTTCGTTTTTGGTAGGAGCCAACTCCCGTTGGCGACCGGGCGTTTCATGCCGTTATGGCTTGCCGGTCGCCGTCGGGAGACGGCTCCTACCTTTTTATGGTTCATTTACAGCAGTAGACTGCACCAGTGCCAGTTCATCCAGAGAGAATACCTTGTCGATATCCAGGATAATGATAAATTGGTCGTCACGTTTTCCCATCCCCTTGATGAACTCCGTCCTCAATCGTGTTCCAATCCTTGGTGCAGGCTCGATCTGACCCGGTTCCAGATCAAGCACCTCCCGCACAGAATCCACCAGTGCCCCCAGAACCGTGGTCTCGCCGTCCAATGCGATCTCCATAATAACAACGCTGGTTTTTACCGTCCTTTCCGCCTTTGGCATACCGAACTTCAACCTCATATCCACAACAGGTACCACACTACCCCGAAGATTGATTACGCCTCGCAGAAACTCGGGAGTTCTGGGCACCTTCGTTATTGTTGTAAAATCAAGTACCTCGCGCACCTTTGAGATATTGATTGCAAAGACCTCACTGTCCAGCGTAAAGGTCAGGTACTGCGCTATCTCTGTTATTGCTTCTACGCTCATTTCATTCCCTCCTTATACGACAAATTAAATTATGCCATCGACAGCTTCTTTATTTTGCGCAACCGAGACGGTCGCGCTACCGGTTTGAAGTTCTTCATATCGAGGTAGGAGCCGTCTCCCGACGGCGACCGGCATCTCACAACGGCGTGCAAGTGCCCGGTCGCCAACAGGAGTTGGCTCCTACCAACAATTTTTAATTCCTTAACATTACCATATATTTAAAAATCACATCTCTTAACTCACCACAAAGACACAGGAGGCAAATAACGAGGGACAAGGGCTTCTAATCTCTGCCCTTTGCCCTATGGCATCCCCTCTATTTCTGGCTATCTCCGCACGTAATTGCGCTCAAACTCTGCATCTTCTATGTCTCCCCCATTTTTATCGGCTTCCCCATTTCCAATTCATAACCATGAGGTTTGGTTGCCGTCGTCAATCTATTTATGCCGCCAACATGGCTTTTGGATTCTTTCTGCAATGCATGCTTACCGTTTGCCTTTCGTGCAACTTTTGGAGATGGAGCGGCATCAGAGACCGACATGTTTTTTTTAATATCGCTTGTATTATCAGTCCTGAAGAAGCTCACAGCGTTTTTGAGTTCCTGCGCCTCCATTGCCAGTTTTTCCGCCGTTGTGGATACTTCCTCCGATGCCGCTGCATTCTGCTGAATTATCGTGTTTAACTGTTGAATTGCCTTATTGATCTGTTCAGTGCCTTTATTTTGTTCGTTGCTTGCCGCACTGATTTCCTGAACCAGCTCCGCCGTCTTCTGGATGTCTGGTACTAATTTAGACAGCATCTGGCCTGCCTTTTCTGCCACCTCCACACTGGAGGAAGATAGCTGACTGATCTGGCCAGCCGCTGTCTGGCTCCGTTCAGCAAGCTTGCGCACCTCAGCAGCAACTACGGCAAACCCTTTGCCGTGCTCGCCTGCACGCGCTGCCTCAATGGCCGCATTCAACGCCAGCAGATTCGTTTGTCTTGCAATCTCCTCGATGATCGATATCTTATCGGCAATCTCTTTCATAGCGCTTACTGTCTGTATCACTGCTTCGCCTCCTTCCCTGGCATCTTCAGCAGATTTTGTGGCTATCTTCTCCGTCTGTTGCGCATTATCGGCATTCTGTCTGATGGTAGAGGTCATTTCCTCCATGGAGGAAGACGCCTCCTCGGCCGCTGATGCTTGCTCAGACGCCCCCTGTGACATTTCTTCGGCGCTGGAGCTTAGTTGCTGGCTGCCTGATGCCATACTGTCAGCCGTCTCCTTCACTTTTACCACAATATTGGCCAGCCCTTTTACCATCGAATCCAATGCCTGCATGAGCTTATCCTGCTCCGAACGTTTTTTAACTTCTACCATAAGGTTACCACCCGCAATCTCCTCCGCAAGGTGTGTTACTTCATTCGTTGCCAGGATGAGCACATTCAGATTGTTCTTAATTTCATTAAAGTCGCCCTTGTATTCAGCGGTAATCTTTTCCGGAATATCACCCTTGGCGATGCGATCCATATAGTTTGAGGTCAATTTGAAAGGGGATACAAATGCATCTATGAGATTGTTCACACCGTCAACCAGCTCGCCCCAGGTACCGGCGAATTCAGCCTTGTTACCCCGTGTATCCAGCTTTCCGTCCTTCGTATTCTGAATTAAATCGCCCAACTCTTTTGAAATACCTCGTAATGTGTTTTGCATATTACGGAAGGCATCTGCAAGATTACCAATCTCATCGTTTTGGCGGATGTCTATTTCCCTGTTTACGTTACCTTTGGCAAATTCATCTGCCACATTGATCATCTTGCTAAGCGGTTTTGTGATGGCCCTGCCAATAACAAAGGTTAATGTAAACACGATAGCAAGCACTCCACCTCCTATGATTGAATATATGACAACTGCATTCATTGCCTCTGTTGCTATCGTTTTAGAAAGATTTTGAACCTCATTTGCCTGAAAATCTTCAATATTCTTAAGTATATTGATCCGCTGTGTCGCTGCTTCAAACGCATCATCCCCGGTAATTCCAAAATTACCTTCGGCAATCTTTTCCAGTATGGTGTTTCTTATCTTTGAAACATTTTCGACAACCTGCCCGGCATGGTTTGATTTATAGAAAGTCAATGCATCCTTTGAGGCAAGATATTCAAAATTGTTTAACAACCTCTCCTGACCTTTCCAGGCTGCCATCCAGTTATTTAAATCGCTGGCATTTACGGCCTTGTTTGCCGTTATAATACCGCTCATAATTGCCCTTTCAATGCCTGCTAATTCTTTTGCTGAAATGAGATTTACATAGGCAAATGTAGGATCTGAAATCTGAGGATGATCTGCATGTAACGCAACGTTCTCAAAGGATTGAATGAAGGTGGAAATAGTTGTGGTGTAATAACGTGTTGCTTCCTCTTTGGTAATGGAAAGCGAGATTACGGCATTTCTTTTTGCCTGTAAATCATTGAGCTGACTCATGGCTGAGCTTACCTTTGTGCTCAATTCTGAACCATATTGTTTTGCATCAAAAGATGTCATGAACTGCTGAAAAGAGGCTAACGCCTTGTCAGCATCCCGCTTGTAATCCTCCAGGTCATTCTTCATTTTATTTCCGCCGCTGGCGAGGTAGACCGCAGATGCCCCGCGCTCTTTTTGTAATTCATGTACTAGTTTGCTGGCACTGACGGTATACTCACTGAGTTCACATACCCTGTTTGCGCCAGCCTTGACGCTAATCTTCTCTCCAAGAATCGAATAAAGGAAAAAAACTATCGCCAGAGAGGGTACTATTCCAAGTAATACAATCTTTTTAACAACCGTAAGCTTCATTTTTTAACTCCTTTCTTTTTTATGGATTTGGTTGTGGAGACGCCCCGCTGTGGGCCTCTGGTAGGAGCCAACTCCTGTTGGCGACCGAGGACTTTTACGCCGTTGTGAAAATACCCGTCGCCTTATGCCATTGCACGCCGTTATGCACTGCCGGTCGCCGTCAGGAGACGGCTCCTACCTTACCATAAGGTTTTTTATAAGCAGCATTATCCGTCATAGAGGACTCCGCGCCCTGTACCAACTGTGGTATATCGAGGATCAGCGCCACGCTGCCATCTCCTAATATGGTAGCCCCAGAGACCCCATTCACATTCCGGTAAACCTTGCCGAGTGTCTTGATTACCGTCTGGTGTTCGCCGATGACGCGGTCCACCACAAAACCCACCCGCTGATCACCCGTTTTGGTGATAACAATCTGTTCGATACCAGACGATTCTCCTGCGATCATGAACCATTCCCTGAGTTTGATGTACGGAACAATTTCGCCACGGATATTCGCGATACGCCGTTCTCTGGACTTTGCGACTTCCTCACGGGTCAGTTCCACACATTCCTCCACTACCGAAAGGGGTAATATAAAATAATCGCCTCCGACCTCCACCTGGAGACCTTCGATAATTGCCAGGGTAAGTGGCAGTTTGATGGTAATTGTTGTCCCCGCTCCATATTGGCTACTGATGTCTATCGTACCTCGGAGCGTTTCAACGGTCCGCTTTACCACATCCATTCCCACTCCTCGGCCTGACACGCTGGTAACACTCTTAGCAGTCGAGAACCCTGGAAGAAAAATTAATGCGAAGAGTTCCTTTTCGGATAATTCTGCACCAGCGGCAATTAGACCTTTCTCAATCGCCTTGGTACGGATGGCTTCTGAATCCAGGCCCTTGCCATCATCCTTGATTTGAATTATTACGTTGGAACCGGAGTGTACCGCTGACAGATGTACAGTTCCCCGTTGCGGCTTTCCAGCGGCCTCGCGAATCTCCGGTGGTTCAATGCCGTGATCAATACTGTTGCGAATAATGTGTACAAGGGGATCATTCAGTTGCTCGATAACTGTTTTATCGAGTTCCGTCTCCGCGCCATCGGTTGTCATTTCGACCTCTCGTCCCAGTTCCTCAGATAGATCGTGCACCAGGCGCTTAAACTTACTAAATAATGTCTCGATGGGCAGCATACGGATGCCCAGCGCGCTGTCACGAAGCTCCACGGTTAGCCGCTCGACTTCCTCTGCTATGGAAAGCAATTCAGAATTGTTCTGGCCAGCAGCAGTCTGGCTGAGTCGCTGCTGAACGATTACTAACTCACCAACGAGATCCACAAAATTATCCAGCTTAACGGCGGGTACCCGAATGCTTGAAGATGATTCGATGCCCTGGACTTTTGTTTGACGTTTCTCGCGAACCTTCTGAACCACCTGCTGTTCTATTAATGCAGATTGGACTTTTTTGCTGGTAACAAGGCCGGATTCTTCCAATATTTCACCAAGACGTTTTTGAGAACTCAAGGCTTTTTGAAGGGCTTCTGGCATAAGATCACCCCGCTCAATCAGGATTTCCCCGAGCCTCTTGCTATCATCAACGACCTTAATGTCTAGCTCAGAATCATCCTCAACAAAGATAAACACATCTTTGATGGCATTAATCCCATGTCGTGTATTCAAAATCACATCCCAATACGTGTAACAAAACTCGGGGTTAATGTCCTCTAATGGCGGAATTTTTTCATGGTGTGATACAACCTTGCAGACACCCAGCGCACGCAGCTCGTTTAGCAGACAAATAGGATTTGTACCGTTCATAAAAACATTGTGTGCGGGACGAAAACGAATCCTGTACACGTTATCATCTTCCGGGACATCGGTTGAGACAGCGCCTTCGGTTGTAGTCGCAGTCTTTACGCATGCAGTTGCATCTTTTTCCTCTCCAATAACAGGAATCATCCTCCTGAGCGATTCAACAATCTCTTTTGTTTTCACGTCGTCTACCGGATCACCGCCACCGTATGCATCGAGCATTACCTGAATCTGATCACGGGCTAAAAGCGCTAAATTTATCAACTCTTTTGTAACGGCTATTTGCCGTTGCGCACTAAGTCGAAGACCGTCTCGATCTCGTGTGTGAATTTCGCAATATCATCGAAACCGAACATAGCCCCTGAGCCTTTGATTGTATGCATTGCCCGGAAGACTCGTCCGATAAGTTCTCGGTTGTCCGGAGATTCTTCGAGCTCAAGCAGTGAGGTTTCAAGCTCACCAAGAAGCTCGTAAGCCTCCTCTTTGAATGCCTCTTTATGTTTATCCATCTGTATCATATCGTATCCTGTAATAAAATTACGCCTGGCAGGAGCCAACTCCTGTTGGCGACCGGGCACATGCACGCCGTTGTGGCTTGCCGGTCGCCGTCGGGAGACGGCTCCTACCGAGGGTGACCTGTTCACATGCATACCGTTGTGAATTGCCAGTCGCCGTCAGGAGACGGTTACTGCCTTGCGTTTTTACAAAGCCGGTCGACAACAGGGGTTGGCTCCTACCCCTCAACAGTGACAATTTGCAATGGTATGCAAAACGCCCGGTTGCCAACCACCCGACATTAAACGTTCCATTTGGTTATTTTCATACCGATTCCGTGAAGATTTTTTCATCCAAGCACCTTTTTAACTACCGCCAGGAGCTGTTCTGGCTTGAAGGGCTTTACGATCCAACCGGTGGCTCCGGCCGATTTCCCTTCCTGCTTTTTCGAGTCGTGAGATTCGGTAGTGAGCATTATGATCGGGATAAACCGATACGCAGGATTTGCCCTTACCTGGCGGACCAATTCGGTGCCATTCATGTTCGGCATATTTATGTCTGAGATTAACATATGTATTGGCGAACTATTCAACTTCGATAGGGCGTCTTTCCCATCCGTTGCCTCGATTACGTTGTAGCCTGCATTTTGAAGCGTAAAACTTATCATCTGGCGCATACTAGCGGAGTCGTCCACCGTCATAATTACTTTACCCATCAATTACCTCCTTCCGTCATCAAACAGCTTTTTTTACATTCAAAGATACATCCTTTATTGCAAGAATAACCGGCATCCACCATCGCCTGCTTAAAAGGCCCGGAGGAGCCTACTATCGTAAGACGTTTCTTTGCCCTTTTGGAAGTCAGGTGCGCTGAGCAAAGCAACTGAAGGCAGGTGAGATCGACCTCAGTTACCTTTCTGAAATCGAGCATGACATGACTGACACTCTCCAGGGAATTTATCAAGGCCGTCCTCAGTTCACCCGCACGCTGGATCGTCAGTTCTCCTTCTGCCGCTAACACCCCAACAATACCTGGTTGTTCTACGGTAAAGTTCAACATCTTTCCTCTTCGACTCCTTTCACGAATTTTTAGAAAAATTCGACATTGTTACCCAAATCCACTTTTCCATCACCATTGGTATCTGATTTTGTGATATTCTTCCTTGTAAATTCAGAGGATGTCAGCACCACGGGTGGATGAACCACCCGATCAATCTGTATGGTATGATGAATCAAATCACTTTGTTTTGTGCAGGGAGGGGCCTGTATTTCAAGTCTGGCGGCTTTGTTATGCGCGGCTGAGGAAGGGACAAGTTTTCGAGAGTGGACTGCTATCCTGGCAAATCCAGATGCAATGCCGTCGATAGCCTGGGCCGTCTCTCTATGGAATATGATCTGATTTGCAAGTGCCTCGATCTCTCCCCCCAGGGTCTGCCCGCTTTCTGTTATTCGTCCCAAAAGGGCAATAAACTCCGCATTGATTCGGCGAACGGAACTCAGCAGGTCTTCGAAGATGCTTGCTATGCCTGTGGATTCAGTCTTACGGTTACCCAGAATGGAATCTGTATCGGCATGAAATATTTCGTCATGAAAAGCGATTGCTTTCAGTTTTCCCGATACGACCTCGGTATAATTTCTGGCTTCCACCGCCAACTTTTGGATTTCTTCGGCGATGGCTCCCAGTGTTTTTCCCTCTTCTCCTGCACGTTTGGCCTTTACCTGGGCGTTGAATGCGATGAGTTCAATCTCAGCGCCAATCTCTTCGATTTCATTCAGAAATTTTGCCATACCGTTAACAGCGCTACCCACAGAGGCAGAGATCTCTTTGCCTCTTCTGATATTTTCACTGAGCGAATGGATGACGGTTGAGATGCCTTCCTCTACCTGCGACAGGAATGAAGTCCCTGACTGATGGGCTGAACCTGATAGCGTTTGCGTCTCTACTATCATATCCTTTACGTTTTTAGATATGCCCCGGAGGTTTTTGATTACACAGTCAACAGCATTTACGAGATCGTCTTTCGTATGGAGATGCTGAGACGATTGAGTCTCACAGATGTTACCCACCCATGCTACGAATTCCTTTTGCAGATTAGCGGAAAGGATTTTGTCATTCTGACCAGATTCTTCGAGTCTTTCCTGGAGACATGCTAGTGTCTTTCCGATATGCTCTATTCGTTGTCGGGTAATGTCGTGAAATTGCAGCGAAGTCACCACATCTCCGATGTTTTGATAAATTCCAGCGGAACGGTTTGCAATCTGGACGGAAATTTCTGAAGATTTTCGGTTCAGGGTGGTTATTGATTCCAGACTCGCATGCGCATCCTTCAACATATTTACGGCAGAATCCTGCTGCTGATCCGATAACAACTGTATTCTGGAAAGGGACTTTTGAACTAATATGTTCAGGGACTTGGCGTGATCCATGATATCAGAAGATTTTGTATCAATCAGTTTTGCACACTTCTTAACATTATCTGATAAGATATTGAATCCGATTCCATTCATACCAAGATGTGCATTTTCAATTAAGGTGAAGACGCTCAAATGTTGTAGGATACGGGCTATTCGTTTAAAAGCATTACAAATAACATCGAAATTCTCCGTAACGGACAAAATATACTGAAGTTTTTTAGCGCTGTTACCAGCTTCTTCTTTGCTGGAATCAAGGTATCGTGTCATCTTGTTCAACTGCTCACGAAGTCCATGGATGGCAGTACTAATCTCATCTCCAGAGGTTAGCCTGACTACAGACGCTGACATTTCAGAGAGTTCTCTCGCCCTGGCTATAAAATCCTGGAGGCGTGAGCCTATAGAAAGAAATTTCTCTTCTGTTCCACTTAATAATGTAACTAATTCGTCTGCCAGTGAATTAAAAAGGCCATCCCACGTATTGAAAAAAGCGGATGGCCTTGTTTGTTTCGTCATAACAGACTTTATTTTTGAAATGAATCTCATGCCGATATCCTTTCAGGAATCAACATTTATGCTTATGTATGGTAGGAGCCAACTCCCGTTGGCGACCGGGCGTTTCATGCCGTTATGGCTTGCCGGTCGCCGTCGTGAGACGGCTCCTACCCACAGCATATTTAGAAGTCCCGAATTGCCGAAGGCCTAATTTGCAGTGCTTGTTTTTCACTCTTTTTGAGTACTGTTGTACGGGAAATTACCCGGTGTGCAAGTTGTCTGATTTCTATCCGTACTATAGTATCGGATTTTTAATTTATAAATTTAGGTTAATTTTAAATTTTTTTAATTTCTTTAACTTGATTTACCCTTGATAATTAATTTGATTTTAACAGGTGATTTTTATAAGATTTTGAAATGCTTGGTAGGTTTTAAATTTTCAAATTACCGTAAGAGTTTGTTCTCCGATCTTAGGGATATAATAAAGGAATTTCAATGTAGCAGGTAGGAGCCAACTTCCGTTGGCGACCGGGCACATGCACACCGCTATGGGATGGCGGTCGCCGTCAAGAGGCGGCTCCTACCCAAGCACATTTAAAAGTTCCAAGTTTCCAAAGGCCAAATTTAATACTTTGACTTTTATGTTTATAGATTCAATACAGAGATATCTTTATAAGGTGTTACCCCTCTTCTTGATGTTTTTTGTCTGCCTTCCTTGCCACATTACACGGGCAGTTACTGTGGAAGGAAATATCTATAAAACTACGTCTAAGAAATATAGTGCAAGGAAATGGATAAAAAATGGACAATCGAAATATAAACGAGGAAGGTACGAACGAGCCGTCAAGGCATACAATAATTCTATTGCATGTTACCCCAATTACTTTGATGCATGGGATGGTCTGGGAAATGCGTTATATTGCCTGGGGAAGTATGATATGGCCATTCAGGCCTATGACAAGGCGTTAAGCATCGATCCGAGTCATAATGCCACATGGGTGAATAAGGGGATTGCTTTCTATAAAAATGGTAATTACGAGGAAGCATTAAAATTGTACGACAAGGTTCTTGACCTTGACCCGAAGCTAGCGTCCGCCTGGTACAACAAAGGCGTTGCCCTTATTGCGTTAGGCCGAAACAGTGATGCAATGCAGGCCTTTGAAAAGGCCATTGAAATCAATCCCAAGGAGGATCTGGTATGGCATGGGAAAGGCTATGTATTAATCCTGCTTGAGCGATACGACGAAGCCCTTAAACTCTTCAGTAAGGCGGTTCAGATAAACCCAAACAGGGGATGGGCCTGGAATAATATGGGAATTATCCTGAACAAGCTGGGTATGTACGATGATGCAGTCAAGGCCTTTGATAAGGCTATCGAAATTAGTCCGAAGAGTGCACGGGCGTGGCATAATAAAGCAAACAGTC
>JBKBTA010000101.1:0-10046 GCA_046291035.1 Candidatus Brocadia sp. | reverse complement strand
GTCTGGGTGTTTTGTATCTAAACCATTTTCATGACAACAAAAAGGCCTTGGAACATATACGGGAGGCGTTACGAATAAACCCAAAACACAGGCAGGCAGAAGAAATGAAGAAGGTTATCAATAAACTGATATCCGCGGAAGGAAGGCCTTAGAAGCTTTTTAGAGGAAGAGCAATAGTTGCCTCTGTCGGTAGGACAAGCGTTCCCGCTTGTCATTATGATGTCAACCGTGGGCGGTTGACCTACTCGTGGGATTTAGTCGTGATGGTTCGACAGGCTTACCACGAACGGTTTTGCAAAGTATATGCCTTTTCCTGAGCCTTCGGCGTGAGCACAGTCGAACGCTTGTTGAAGGATCATTTATGGGCATTTTTGATACAGGCAACGCCTTATCCCTCATAAAGGTTGGCAACCTTAATTTTATTGAGATTTTTCAAAAACTAAATTGTTACTAATATTCTTTTTCTATTGTACGTTACGACAGTAAAAAAGAAAGCCCAATCTACGAAAACTATTCCCACAGATTCATCAAGTAGTCCTTCATTACTTCTGCCTGTTCTTCAGGTTTGCCGGGAATGTAGTCCTGAAACTCGCCTTCCCTGAAAAATTTGGGCATCTTGGTGCCAGGTTGGATGGACTGTGGATCAAGAAGCCATCGTTTTATCCAGGCTGGTTTAAGTCTCCTTTTGGCGAGCAGGAGGTCCGGTGCCCAACCCGTTTTATCTCCCTCCGGCATCTTTTCGCCCTTTACATGACATAAGATGCAATTAACGTCTTTTGATTCAAAGAGTCTCTTTGCAGCAAAGAGGTAACCCGGTGACATAGCCTCTTTTGCTCCTATGTATTCCTTTTTTGTCTCAATTATATATTCAAAGGGATATGCCTCATTTTCTATTTCGGCAAAGAATCTGGCAAGGCTGGTGGCCTCTTCATCCGATAGGTTGAATGTGGGCATCTTTATATCCAGCCACGGCCTGAGGTCAAAGGGTTCTTTCAAAAATTCGAATAACCATTCGGGCTGTACCTTCTTGCCTTCACCATATAATAACGGTGGTGCGAATACCCTTGCCTCTTCTGGCATTAACCCCTCATTTTCAACATGGTACTCTACAATTCTAGGCGTAACATCACCACCAGCAGCCTTTTTTCTTTCCAGTACCTGCCGATTGTCTATGTACACTGTCTCGCCTGCCTTGCGCCCTAACTTTTCATTATCTTCCCAGAGTTGAAAATATATACCAGCATCCTCTTCCAGCTTTACCATCCCCACTGTCTCGATATCTCCATCAAGATGCAATCTATCCAGGTCAAGCTGATGACAGCCGGTGCAATTGTACTTCCCTATCAATCTCTTCCCTTCTACGATCGATCGCTCTTTTTCTGTCAGCCTGGCAACATATTTCTCGGGTAATTTTTCCTCTCTCAGCCCGGAGAGCATTACTACCAATGACTCTATCTCATCTTCTTTTAACCCAAAATCGGGCATCTTCAGACGGTCCTCTGGTTTTTTATATTTCCCATCGTCAAACTGCCTGGGGTCATGCAGCTTTGCCCGTAACCACGCCTGCCTAGCCTTCCCCACGTTTTCCGTGAAATGCCTGAGTCCTGCCGCGCCTAATATCTTCTTTTCTAATAATCCAAAATCAAAGAGGGTTACCGGTTTAGACCCGATAGCAGATAGTTCAGTTCCTATCTTACCGAGTCCTTCCATGCCTTTGATCTCGTGACAGCCGAAGCAGCCATACCTTTTGATTAGTACCTCTCCAGTTTGTGAGAGTTCCTTGTCTTCCAGCCACCTTACATCCGGCAATGCCTCCGTTGAGGTGTTCGCCCCTGTTTTTTGTATCAGATATGTGGCAACGAGACTTGCCTTTTCCTGGTTTAGCCTGAAGCTGGGCATGCGGGTGAGGGGTTCTTTTGCCTTTGGGTTCATGATCCACTCCACCAGATACCCGTAATTTACCTTTTCTCCAATCCGTGCGAGGTTAGGGGCAAATCCCCGTTCTGCGTCATCTTTATAACTGTGACATGCCATACATCCGACCTGTTCAAAGAGAAATTCACCCTGTGATAATTGCTCCTCGTTGAAGGCCGGTATCTCATCGGCGGCCTTTTTTCCATCGGCATGCTGCCAGAGATATGCAGCTATGGCGCGTGATTCTTCGACTGAGAGTTTGAAGTCGGGCATTAAGGTAGTGGGCCTGAATTTTTTGGGGGCCTTTATCCAGTCAGTGATCCATCCAGCTTTTACCTTGTTCCGTATATTCCTCAAACTTGGGCCGATTATCCTGTTTTTATCCTCACCAAAGCCCGTTGTTTCATGGCATCCATAGCAACCCAGGTCTTCAAACAACCTTTTGCCCTTCCAGAGTAATTCGCCTCCTTTTACCTCTTTGCCTTCATTATGGCATCGTATGCATGACGCCTGAGCCGTCTTTCCACGATAAATCGGTGTGAGCCAGTATTCCACCTCACCATGAGCCTTCTTCACGCTTGACGTTGCACTCCCCTGTCCCTCGTGACAGAGCACACAGCCGAATCTTTCCGGCGGGTGATTGCCTAAATACAATTGCCGGTCAGGGTGGCTTGCGTACGGCTGTTCTGTAGATACTCCTTCTGGCCTATCTATGCCTACATGGCACGACATGCACCGATCGATGATGTTTAAATCTTCCATGTATGTCTGGTATACCTGCAAGCCTGGGCGGGTTTTCTTAAAGGTATTTAACTGCGTTTTGTATCTTTCTATGCCAGCGGTATAAGTATTTAATTCTTCTGTGTATTTATCGATGTCTTGTTTGAGATTGGCCAATCTTGCCGTTACGGATGCAAGTTTACCTTCCAGGTCTTTTATCTTTGTGGTAAATTCCCTACCTTTTTTCTCCAATTTCTCGATCTCGTGCTTGATTTGCTCGCTCTGCGTCTTCCCATAGAGGTATTCCTTCTCCATGCCTTCGTTTCGGGCAACTATTGCCTGAAACTTCAGGCCCTCCAACTCCTTGTTTAACGTCTTTTGTTCTTTCAATAGTTTTTTGTATTCATCTTTTATGGGCGGTTTGCCAAAATCTTCCCATGCACGTTCCAGATTATTCTTTGTTTCTCTATATTTTTTCTGCACTTCTGGGTTTTCAAAATTTGCCCGTTCCTTTTCGTAGTTCTGCTTAATTTTTTCATAATCTAAGCGATAGAACTGTTTTTGGTATTTCTTCCATGGCCTTCTGTCAACAGCCTCGTTTACGATTACCCATGCGGTGACTCCTACAAGAACGAAACTAACCACGACAAAGATTAACAGGTAAGATTTATCTTCTTCTTTTTTTGCGGAACGTGGATTTTTTCTGGTTAACATAGTTTTCGTTTTTACATGGAATTTCAAATGTAGAGCGAAGTGGCACTTTGCTCTACACAAAAAGTTGCGTAGTCCTAATTTATATACCTGAAAAGATGCAATCTTATTTAGACATTTTCGATATAATATAGTTTGCAGCTTCCAATAAGTCTTTCACAATGTAATCGGCGCCTATCATTGGGGCTGTGGTCATCTCATCCATACGGTTGTTCCTTATCAATACGCACTCACAACCTGCATTTTTACCAGCCAGCATATCCGTCTCTGAATCGCCAATCATCAGGGATTGTGTTAAATCAATGTGGTGTTGTCGGGCAGCATCAAGAAGCATCCCTGGTTTGGGTTTCCTGCAATTGCAATCTACTTTGTAACGGTCTATTGTCCCTTCCATATGATGGGGACAATAATACAGGTCATCGATCATCACCCCCTCATCTTCCAGCGTAGTTATCAGTTTTTGATGAATGAGCGTTAACCGTTCTTCATCGAAAAAACCCCTGGCTACACCTGATTGGTTGGTGACGACAATAATCAGATAGCCACATTCTCTAAAGAGACGAATTCCCTGTGCGGCATTAGGCAATAATTTAAGCCGGTCTGGAGAACTTAGGTAAGGTTCATGGACGACAATGGTACCGTCCCGATCGAGGAAAACAGCCTTTCTTATTCTCATGTAGCTACCGTTCCAAAAATTTCTTTTTCCACAATGGAGCACAAGATGTGTCCAACGGTGATATGGCATTCTTGTATTCTGGGTACGTTGTCTGAAGGGATTTTTAAGCAGATATCCACGGCGTCCTTTAAAAGGCCACCATCCTTCCCGGTAAAACCGATGGTAATGACGCCGCGATTTCTTGCAATTTGAACTGCATTCAAGATGCCTTTTGAATTTCCGCTGGTGCTAAAGGCCAGGATAACGTCCCCTGGATTGGCTAGTGCCTCAACCTGTCTGGCAAAACAGGTGTCATAACCAAAGTCATTTGCAAGGGCAGTTATTACAGAAGTATCAGTCGTTAAAGCAACAGCGGGAAGGGGACGTCTGTTCATTTTGAATCTCCCGATCAATTCCCCAGCAATATGCTGGGCATCAGCAGCGCTTCCCCCATTGCCAATGAGGTATAGGCGGTGGTTGTTTTTGAATGCCCTGACAAGAACATCGGCTATATTCCTAATTATATCAAGATTGGTTGTTAATAATGCCTTTTTCGTATCTATGCTGTCCTGCAGTTGTATTTCAATGTCGTTCATTATTGCCATCGTCTTCTTTCTATTGTATTTGACTTGCTGCGCCTTTCAATGATTCCATTTGATTGTGTCTCTTGATTATTCTGGAAACGATGTTGGTGGTTGAAACACCCTCCACAAAGGGCGCAAAGACGACTTTTCCTCCGTATGATTCGACAAATTCCCCACCAACCGCGCCGGCATTTTTCCAATCTTCTCCCTTTACCAGGACATCTGGTTTTACTGCCTTAATTAAATTCAAGGGGGTGAGTTCGTCAAAAAGTACTACATAAGTTACATCCTCCAATGCCGCAAGCATTTTCGCGCGTTCTACTTCGGAAACAAAGGGACGGGTGGGACCTTTTTGACTCTTGACGGAACGATCGGTATTTAACCCCACCACAAGCAAATCACCCTGTTTTCTGGCAAATTTAAGATACTCAACGTGTCCAACGTGTAATATGTCAAAACAACCGTTTGTAAACACAATCTTATCGTTTTTCTTTCTATGCTCATTGAGTATACCTTTAAGTACTTCAACATCTTTGATTTTGTCTGACAATTGGCTTTTTCCACCCATAAGTTCGCTCAGGATTTCGGCCTTGCTGACCGGCGTTGCGCCGATTTTTCCGACTTCTATTCCTGCCGCTACATTGGCGAGGAGCGCAGCGTCCTCAAAACTATGACCGGCTCCAACGACCATGCCAAACATACTGAGCACCATATCGCCGGCACCAGTTACGTCAAATACCGCCCGTGGTACAGTCGGTATAATCTTTCCGCTCCCGCTCTTGTGATAGAGGAACATGCCATCTTTATCTATGGTAATGATGCAATACTCCAGTGAAAGACTCGAAACAAGTTTGGTTCCGGCACGATGCAGACTGTCGCTATCTGTGATTTTTATTCCCGTGGCAAGTTCGGTCTCAAACCTGTTAGGCGTTATTGCGGTAAAGCCTTCATAGCAGGTATAGTCGCTCATGAGTTTGGGATCCACGATTGCGACCTTTTCATGCTTTTTACAAATGGCTGCAATTGTTTTTAAAAATGAATGAGAAAGTAAGCCTTTATTCATATCAGAAACCAGAACAATATCGCACGTTGGTATGTTATTGTTTAAATAACTGGTAAGTTGCGACTCTATTTCCGCAGAGATAACATGGGTCTTTTCATAATCGACCCGCAACAGTTGTTGTACTCCCTTCCCGGCTGTCTGCAAATGACCCAAAAAACGCATTTTCAGAATGGTTGGACGGCTTCTATCAATACTGATCCCTGTTGTGTCAACACCCATACCTTTTAGTATATCCAAAAGGGTATGACCATATGCATCGTCGCCGATGATTCCACAGGCAAGCACCTGTGCCCCCAACGTCTGCAAGTTGTTAACGACACTTCCGGCGCCTCCCGGACGAACGTCTTCAGAAGAAACATTAATAACTGGTATTGGCGCCTCTTGCGAGATGCGTTTTACCTCACCCCATACATATTTGTCGAGCATCAAATCGCCAATAACCATAATTCTCGGAGAGTCGAGGTTTGAGATAATACTGAGCAGTTTATCCATCAACGTAAAACTCCTACAAAATTAATAGTTGGAAACTTACCACTCTATAGTCAGCAACAATTATAAGCAATCAAATCTCCTTGGTCTCCCCCTAGCGGGGATTCAGGGAGATTAATTTAAGCCGTCTACTATACCTTAACTTCTGAATGCTAAGGTAGGAGACAACTCCCGTTGGCGACCAGGCACATGCAAGCCGTTGTAAATTGCCGGTCGCCCTCAGGAGACGTCTCCTACCAAAAACGTTGAAATCCCTTAACATCAAGTTCGTTCCCTACCAAATGGGGATTTTTATGATTCATATCTTGAAACCCACATAAATAAAATGAAAATTCCTTGTATAATTAAGTAATAAAACTAGACTCTGTGATTACCTGCAATTTTCAGCTTATTGTTGCAGTGGATTCATCGGCTTCCTCATCCAGGAAGTATGCTATTTTAACGTTCAGTGAGGTAGACAATTTGTCCAGGGTTGTAAGGGAGGCTGCAATTTGTCCATTTTCGATCTGGGATAACAAACTAGGCGATAAACCCGTACGGTTTGCCAGTTGTTTTTGTGTAATTTTCTTGCTCTTTCTTAACAACTTCAGTTTTTTCCCTATAGAACTCTTGAGCCTGTCTTTTGAACTTCCCACAAGGCAGTACGTCTTTTGTGCATTATTTAGCGCTTTACGTAGATCGTTTAAATCAAATGGCTTTTTTAAATAGTCAAAGGCGTCAAGTTTCATCGTTTCGACCGCCGTCTTAAATGAGGGGTATCCCGTCAATATAATGACACAAATATTCTGATGTTTCGATTTTATTTCTTTGAGCAGCTCTGTACCGCTGATTTGCGGCATTTTTAGGTCCAGTATGACAATGTGAAATTTTTCCTGTTCCAGCGTAGGCAGGGTATCCATTGGTTTTGTAATGCCCTTGGTAATGTATCCTTCGTCAGACAAAAATTTCGTTAAATATAAATTATAGTCCTTATCGTCATCTACGACTAATATTTTTATTCCTCTATCCATGAACCGTCACCTTTCCAAAGTCTACGGGTAGATTAATATCAAAGGTAGTGCCTCTACCTACTTTGCTTTTGACATGAATTGTACCGTGGTGTCTTTTAACAATTCCATAAGTGATAGACAACCCGAGACCGGTTCCTTTTCCCACTTCTTTCGTTGTAAAAAATGGGTCAAAGATTTTCGATAACATATCCTCATGCATACCGGTACCGGTATCTTTGAAATTGATATTTATGGTATTTTTATCTTTTTGAGTCGTCGTTATTGAGATGGTATCGCCATCAACGGTGGCATCGTCAGCGTTAATCAACAAATTCATAAACACCTGTTGCAGCTGTTCTGCAAAGCCTTTGATCTTTGGTAAACGGGAAGATAGTTTTAAAATGATATTTTTGTTTTTTGCAGTAAATTGTTCGATAATAAGGGAAACGGTGTCCTTGATCAGTTCATTAATATTGACAGGTTTCGGTTGCTCGTTTCCCTCAAAATGAGACAGTTCCAGCAGAGAATCAACGGTTTTTTCAATACGCTTTGTCACCTTGTGCATGGTTTTAAATTCTTTTACGATCTCCCTGGTGAAGGAATTATTCCTTTCGAGAAATCCCTGGATCATGCCGGAAAGAATCGCAAGGGGTGTATTAATTTCATGGGCAACTCCGGCTGCTAGTCGCCCGATGGAAATTAATCTGTCAGAATGCACCAATTGTTGCTGAAGCCTCTTCTGTCTTTCTTCTTCCTGCTTTTTTCCGGTGATATCCTGAATTAACTCCAGTACCTGCACAACGTTTCCGTCTTTATCGAAAATGGGAGAACTGATCACATTGCAGAATTTCTTCCGGTGATTGTTATAAACTACACGTTCAATTTGGTTTATTCTTCCCGTATGAAATACCTTCGCAGAAGGACAATCTGCAGGAACTGAGTGAAGATGACAATAGGTGTCAAAGCAAGTCTGGTTTAATATGTTTTTCCCCAAGGGATGATTTTCGATTAGCCGTTTATTTGCCCAGCATATTTTATTGTATCTGTCAATAACCAAGAGGTCTGCCCCTATTTCGCTCACAATGTTATCCAGTTTTTTCTTTTCCTCTATTAATTCCAATTCCAGGTTCTTTCTTCTGGTTATGTCCCTGAAGTGTACCAGTAAATGTAAAACGTTGTCGCCTTCTTTTACGACAGTGATATCTAATTCCATAACTAAGGTTTGTTGATTCTTACTGATGACTTCAATCTCGGTTGTTTGAACTTTACTGTTAACTGCCATTGCAAGAAGTTTGGAAACTACCTTCTTCGATGTTTCGGGCAAGAAATCATAAATGTACTTGCCTAAGAGTTCTTCCATCTTATAACCAATAATGTCTTCTTCACGCTGGTTTACGGTAAGAATCTTTCCATTCAGGTCTATCATCAGCATGGAATCTGCGGCGTGGTTAAATAATGTTTTATACCGTTCCTCCGAGGCTTTAATGCGGTTAAACAGCTTGGTGTTTTCAATGGCAATGGCAAGTTGTGGCGCTATCTGCCAGAGGTAATAATAACAATGTTCGTTAAAACTGTTTGTTTTTTCGCTACCAAAGGTAAGGGCGCCAACTACCTTTCCTTTATAGGTTAGGGGAAATCCAAGTCGTGAGTGTATCCTTTCTTTGTAAAGCACCCGGTCTGTCCAGAAACGCCCCGCTTCCGTGTTGTTGACGATAACCGGCTCTCCTGTTTTGACGATTTCCTCAAGGAGGCTGCCGGACATGGGAAATGATTCGCCTTCATTGATCTCACTGAAATGGTATGTTTTCGTCAGCGCGAACACCTGAAACCATTGTCCCTGTTCATTGGAAGTAATCAAGCATGCACGATCAAAGGGTATAATTTTTTTTAACTCGCCACAAACGCTGGAAAAGCTTTCCCGAATGTCCAGACTGGTGGCAATGATCTTATTTGTATTACTGATAATTTCTTTTTCTATGAGCGTCCTTTTGAGACTGGCTTCCAACTGCTGCTTGTAAAGGGCCTTTTCAATAGTCTTTTTTAAATAATCTGGATCAAAAGGTTTCAGGATGTATTCAACTGTATCCAAACACAGGGTATTGATTACAGCCTTGATTTTATTCTGGTCAATCATAACCAGTATGATCGCATCTGCCGAGACCTCTTTCATCTTGTTTACAAGTGAAAGCTCACTAAGGTCGTGTAATCTCAGGTCAAACAGAATCAAATCTACGCCGTGTTTATTCAGAATTTGAACAGCATCATCACCATTAGACGCCGTGTACACATGGTATCCATTTTCCTCCAGGAGACCCTTGAGTGATACGCACATCAGCTTATCATCATCAATGATAAGTATATTGTGGCTCTTCAGCATGGAGAAATTTTGTCCACTCTGTTAACTGTAAATATTGGATGCAACAAAATTTAGTTATATCCACAATATTAATATTATAGGAAATTTATGTCAAGTGCAAAGCGGACAGCCTACCACGAGAACAACTCAAATTGCTGCCAATCAAATATGATGGCAGAAACTATTCATAACGGTTCAACAAGGTAGGGGATTTATCAAAAATTAAAACATTGACAAATATCTAGGGGGGATTACAATCAAAAATAAATACATAGCGCGGCTATGCCGCAACCAAAAAGACGCAGCAGGCAGTAAGCAAAAAGTTATAAATTTATTGCCAACTGCCTATTGCATACTGCTTACTTAAGCAAACAAATGGGCTAGTTACTAAAAAACTTACAAAAAAAGAAGTTTTTACTGGGTAATACTATAAAGCGGCTTCTACTGCGGATTAGTTTTGCATGCAAGGAATATGTTTGTTTAAATTATTGGTAGCGTTGTCAAGTGGAGACCTGACAAAAGCCCTCCATTTCATATAGATCATACATCAAATCCGTTGTAGTAA
>JBKBTA010000100.1:0-10057 GCA_046291035.1 Candidatus Brocadia sp. | reverse complement strand
AAATTCCGGGTCTTTATCTTTATGTGCATCGCAGCAATAAATAATAGGAATATGCTTCTTTCTTGCCTTTTTTATTTCTTTCTTGATATTGTCAATTATCGTTCTTGCAGCGGGAACTTCGAGAGGAGCTCCTTTATTGACAAAATCATTTAACATGTCAACGACAAGAATGGCATACTTTTCATCATTGGACTGTTTTACATTTTTCATGTTTTAGCCTAAAGTAAGATATACATATTCCTGTTATGATTGTAACTCAAACCCCTAGGTTTGAGCTCAGCATTCTCAAGACTAAAGCCTTGAGTTACATAAGATACCTAAAAACCGCATAAATAAAAAGAAAATTCTTATACAATCCGGTTAAATGGTAAACCTTGTAAAATCCTCAGCAAAAATGACCTCGCCATTGTAAATATTTTTAAGTTCCCCTTGCAAATATATATTATTCTTTATGCAAGCATCACAGATCGGATAAAAGTGCGACAATAGTAATTTGTCGCATTGGGACTCTCTTGCAATTTGTGCACAGAGGCGAGGCGTAAGATGTCCTTCAACCTTTTGATCATCCGGAAAAGAGCATTCGAGAATCAGGGTATTGACTTTTTTGGCTAAACGGAGAATGCCGTCACAATAATCCGTATCGCCTGAGTACGCCAAAGTTTTACCAGATCGTGATTCAATGCGAAAGCCGATGCTATGCATTGAATGGCATAATGGCTCTACAATAATTTTCCAGCCATCGTAAATCAATTCCCCTTTGTCGATTTCATTAAAATGCAGGTCAAAAGTTTTTGGTTTTATTGCTTCACCAAATACCGAAGCCAACCCTTCATAAAATGCTTTTAAACCCGTAGGGCCTGTAACATAAAGAGGATTAGTTCTTTTTGGTTCATTATATCGCATTGCAAAAAGGATTGAAACAAGGTCCAGCGAATGGTCTGGATGGAAATGGGAATAGTAAATGTAATCGATATCTAAATAGGTAATACCCGCAAGGAATAGTTGTCGTAAGGAACCTGGGCCGGTATCAAAAACAAGATGGTGGTCTTTTATCTTTAACAGGGTGCACGGATAAGATCTTGTCTTAGAGGGTATTCCTGTGCCAGAACCAATAATCGTTAGTTCCATTTTACAAAATTTTTACCGTCCATATCACCGGGTATTGAAATGTCCAGTGAATGTAAGATAGCAGCAGTAACATCGGTAATCTCTAAAGAATGCCTAGTGATATTTTTGTTACTAACATAGACAAAGGCGTCATCGTAAGTGTGCATACCGCTGAAAACGCCCTTACTGAGAAGCGCTTCTTTATAGATAGCTCCCTTTAAATCATAGCCATGTTTGGGTTCGATTACCAGGTCAGGCGCCCTATCGAAATATTTTCCATGATATATTTCTTCCCGTTTGTGAATTTTGTCAATTATGTTTGTTTTTGTGACAGGGTCTTTCAGCCTTGTAAGTTTAGATATGAGCGTGTTCCTCAATTGTTCATAATCATTGCCTGGCTCTACACATCCATTTGGTTCCCGTCCTTTCAGGTTGATATAAATTCTTCCGGGGTCCAGGCAGTAAGCCCTTGATCCCACGCCTATGTCAACCAAAGATTTGGGTGGGATTGTTTTGAAATTTAAAAATCCTTCTTTTTGTAACCAATGGTTAATATATACCTCTTGTTGTAATGTACAAAATCCATGGTCAGACAGCAGAATAAGGGTGGTATCATTGCCAATATTTTCCGTAATTTTGCCAATGGCTGCATCTATTTTTTTGTAATAGTCCAGGAATAACTGACTGTATTTGGGGTCATTTTTTTCCGTAAATTCCCAGAAGAAGTGATGGAGTCTGTCTGTCTCCGTGAATATCCCAACAAAAAGGTCCCAGACTTCGTTCTTCATAAAATGAAGGATGGCCTGGGTTCTCTTTTCCAGTGTCAGAAATAAATCATCAAACAATTTGTCCTTTGACTCATGAATAAGTTGTGTTTCTACATCAATTTTGTAACCCATTTCTTTCAATGCGGGCACAATGGAAGTGGGATACGATGCACGGGCAAGGTCTATTGCTACGAATCCTGCTATGAGAATGCCATTCATTTCAGAGGCGGGATACGTCGACGGTACATTAATCACGACAGACCGTTTGTTATACTGGCTGAGGATATCCCAAATTGGTTTACCCTGTATGTGCCTGGAATTAGGGTAGTACATATCATAAGTATTGGGAATTCTATCCATAAAGCCGAAAATGCCGTGTTTTGCCGGATTTTTACCGGTTATGAAAGACGTCCATGCAACGGAGGACACCGCAGGATGTGTGGACTTCATCTCCCGGAGTGAACCAGCGGATATTAATTTGTATAAATTTGGACATACACCTTGTTGCGTTAGCTTATGAATGAGACTGTGAGGGGTTCCGTCCAGCCCAATGACAACCGTTTTTTTTCCCACGTGATTCCCCATTTCTTTATATCTTCATCCCGATTTCTACACCTTCAGCGATGGCTTCAAGCGCTGAACGGCCTTCCACGGCGTCTCCAGCCATATAAACTTCAGAAACAAAGGCTTGAATAGATGCTGCAAGCTCACTGTTGGGTTGATGGAGCGTAGGAATAACGATCGCATCAAACCCCTCAAGTTTTTGATCAGCCTGCCTTCGGCGACTGACGACTATGTAATTATGGCCAATCTCAGTAACCTTTGTGTTGACGTGTAATTGAGCGCCCATCTTTTTGAGACGTTCGCAAACATGATAACGGGGATGTGCAACCAATCCCAGCCCAAGAACACGCCGCATTTCTACAAGGGTAATTTTTTTGCCCCGAGATGCGAGGAAGTCGGCAAGTTCACAACCTTCAGGACCTCCACCAACAATGGCTATGTTATTCCCAATGGTATCTGCAGACGTGAAGGCCTTCGTAACATTAAGTACACCGTTACATTGTGCTCCGTTGATTTCAACGGGAACGTTTCTGGCACCATGCGCAAGAACGACTACATCGGCCGCAAATTGTTTGATAGATTCCGCAGTTGCTTCTTTGTTGAGCAGAATCGTGGTGTTTGTTTTTTTTACCTGGTTTATCAAATAATTGAGAAATTTTCCCAAAGACTCTTTCCGTGGTGCCAGGGAGGCATAACGAAAACTTCCGCCAAGCTGTGACTCCTTTTCCCACAAAGTAACATTATGCCCACGTCTGGATAATAAATGAGCTGCAGACAATCCGGCAGGTCCACCGCCAACAACGAGTATTTTCTTTGGTTGTGTGGTTTTTGTTGTGCAGGAAATACCTTCTTTACCAATATAGGGGTTGACCGTGCATACTAGTTTTTTATCGGAGATGCTTTCAATACATCGGTTACAGCTTATGCAGGTCCTTATGTCATCAAGTCGGCCTTCTTTTACCTTATTGGGGAAGTGAGGATCCGCAATAAGGGTACGCCCCAATGCAATGAGGTCAGCCTTATTTTCTTGTAGTACATTTTCAGCCATAGTGGGATTAACTATCCTACCAACGGCTAATACCGGTATTTTTACAACGGACTTGATGCCTTCTGCCAGGTGGATGAAACAACCTTCTTCTAAATAATAACATGGTATATTAAAAAAGGCGGATGCGTAGTTGCATGCAGAAACATGAATGGCGCTGGCGCCGGCCTTTTCCAGGATTTTGGCTATCTCCCTGCTTTCTTCTAATTTCAGTCCTGTATCGGTATATTCGTCTGCACTGATACGGCATATTGTCGGATAATCCTTGGGCGTATGCCTTCTGATACTTTCGACTATTTCCCTGGCAAATCGTGAGCGGCGGGCCGTATCTCCCCCGTAATCATCTGTTCGTACATTGGATTCCGGGGAAAGGAATTGATTCACCAGATATCCATGTGCCATGTGGATTTCAACACCATCGAATCCCGCCCTTACAGCACGGGTGGCACCATCGGCAAATTTCCTGATTATGGACTTGATTTCTTCAACCGTTAATTCTCTGGGTACTTGCTTGGTTAAAGGGCTCGGAATAGCAGAAGGGGCCACTGGTTCCGAACCGGTAAAATAGGGTAACGCCTCTTTCCCCGCGTGACTTAATTGTATAACAATCTTTCCGCCCACCGCATGGATGGTATCCGTTAGTTTTTTTAACCCCGGAACGAACTTATCGTCATATATACAGAGCATACCGTCGTTGACCCTACCAACGGGGTCTATGGCGGTATTTTCTATAGTAATGTATCCCACCCCGCCCAGAGCACGCTCTCGATAATAGGCGATGATTTCCTCCGTCACAAAACCCTCTTTATCGCATAAATGGGTTTCCATAGGGGACATCACCATACGGTTCTGTACGCTCAGAGAACCTATCTTAAATGGGCTGAAGAGTTTTGGGAATGCAGTCATTAATTATAAAAACCTCCTATTTCGGTTGAAACTTAACCTATCAAATTCTATGATTCAGATTGCAATGCCTTAATATCAATTAAATTACAAATGACAAATCCCAAATTTCAAATAAATTCTAAATTTCAATGTATCAATATCGTTTAAAACGTTTTTGGTAATTAGAATTTCATTATTGGAATTCATTTGTTATTTAACGTTTGAAATTTGATGCTTTTTCTGTGCCCCCAGTAGTTACAATGCCTGAGCTATTATCCTTTTTCTTCTTACTGGATTGTAAAGCGTGTCCCGTTCAACAGGTTCACGACCGGCCTCTTTGATCAGTTTGATAATTTCATGGACGGACAAGGCCTCTGGTGTTTCAGCACCTGCAGCATGGGTGATTTTTTCTTCTTGCACCGTTCCATCAATATCGTCCACACCAAAGCTGAGAGAAATCTGGGATAGCTTGATTCCCAGCATAATCCAGAACGCCTTGATATGGTCAAAGTTGTCGAGCATCAACCGGCTTACGGAGATGACCTTCAAATCAAGCATGGCCGTGGTATTGGAACGATTTGATAATTCAGTATTTTTCGGATGGAATGCCAGCGGGATAAAGGACATAAATCCCCCTGTTTCATCCTGAAGTTCTCTCAGCTTCATGAGATGATTGATTCTATCCTCCGGAGTCTCTACATGCCCATAGAGCATCGTCGCGTTGCTTCGCAATCCCAAGGAATGGGCCTCACGCATTACCTGTAACCACCCCTCGCCGCTGAGTTTTTCCGGACATAATTGCTCCCTGATTTTTGGGGAAAATACCTCAGCTCCGCCTCCCGGCAAGGAACCCAGCCCTGCCTCTTTGAGTTCCTTTAACGTTTGACGCACGGAAAGTCTTGCTATTTGGGACAGGTGTTCAATTTCTACTGCGGTAAATGCCTGGATGTGCACGTCGGGACAGCTTTCATGAATTTCACGAATCATCTTTATATAAAAATCGAAAGGAAGATCCGGGTGCAATCCACCGACGATATGGAGTTCCGTTGCGCCTTCTTCTACGGCAGCTACGGCCTTTTCCAGGATTTCCTCCATATCCATCTCGTACGAACCCGCCTCTTCTTTATCCCTGCTAAAGGCGCAAAATTTACACCGATTCTTGCAGATATTGGAGTAGTTAATGTGCCGATTGGTAATATAGTATGCCTTATTGCCGTTTTTCCGCTCGCGGACGATATTTGCTATGTGACCGATATGGAGGATATCGTTAGACTTGAAAAGTCGTGTACCGTCCTCAAAGCTTAAGCGTTCACCATGCACTGCCTTTTGAAGGATATCATTTATTGATGACAATCTGAGTAACTTTTCCATCTTCATGAAAATATCAGAATTTGACGTCAAAATCAAGGAATATGTCCTATTCAGGATATATGGGAATTCTCATTTTTTGACAGGATTTCCAAAATAGACCAGCTAAAATACAAAAAGGAGAAATATTATTGATCCTGTCTAAAAGTCACGCCGAAAGCAGCCTATTTAATGTCAAAAGAATTCAAAGTCGCTGAAGGTCTAATTTAAATGTCGAAAGAATATCCCAAACAGAAATAGATTTGTCCCATTTAGTCCAAATCGAATAAATGCCTTTCCCCAATCGCATTATGAACTTGATCGAGCGATTTCATTGTAAACTCACTATTGACAAAATGGCCTACTTTTAATATCTTAGCATTACTAAATTTTTATGACATCTGAAATAACAGACCGCGCATAGGCAGTGTAATTCATGTTAGAGATATTCATGCTCGATACAGAAACACTCAAGTACCTTGTCCCTGCCGTTGTAACCGTAAGTGTTTTTCCATTGATTTTCCCTGCCTTCCCTGTCTAAATATTTTTCATCAATTTTGTTGAAATTTTTCAAAAAAACTAACTTGTTACGAGCATTTGCCGTTTTGTGGAGAAACTTATGAAGAGTAAGGTCTATTTTATCAGAGTCGAAAATGGTGAAGGTGTTTCTTCCGTTGCACAAAAGACGAAGCATCTCTTTGACTTTGCTGGTTTTGCAGATGCAATTCAGAAAAATGACATGGTGGCAGTGAAGACCAGCTTTGGTGAAAAAGGGAATATTGGCCATCTCAAGCCACCTATCGTGAAAGCAGTTGTCGACAAGGTAAAGGATTGCAAAGGCAAACCCTTTTTGATAGAGACGAACACCCTGTATGTAGGTCGCCGTACTAATGCCGTTGATCACATCTCACATGCCTACGAGCATGGCTTTGGCTATGAAAATATCGGCGCCCCCATTATTATCGGAGACGGGCTCTTTGGCGAACATGACGTGCAGGTAGAGATTAACCAGAAATTATGCAAATATGCATATGTGGCCGGCGTGGCCAGGGCGGCTAATGCTATCGTCTCAATCGCGCACGTGACGGGGCATCTGGCAACCGGTATGGGCGCTACACTGAAGAATATTGGAATGGGTCTCTCCTCACGTGGCGGGAAACTGGCACAACATTCAGGCGTAATTCCTCAAATCCTTAAGAAACGGTGCAATACCTGTGGTGCATGCGGTAGATGGTGCCCGGTTGGGGCAATTAAGATGGGTGAGCAATATGCCATCATCGACCCGAAGATATGTATCGGCTGCGGGGAATGTCTAGCCGTCTGTCAGTTTGATGCCGTAAAGATTGCATGGGATGAGAGCACGGTCAACCTTCAAAAAAAGGTTGCAGAACACTGCCTGGCGATTCTAAAAGGAAAGACGGGAAAGGTGGTCTTTTTTAACTTCCTGACCCACATTACCAAGCATTGCGACTGTATGGACAAGCCATTTGAACCTGACATTGCCGATATCGGCATCATTGCATCCAGGGATCCCGTTGCTATCGAGAAGGCAACGACGGATATTGTTCAAGAACGCATCGGAAAGGACTTTTTTAAAGACGCCTGGCCTCAAATTGACTACACCGTTCAGATTACATACGCACAGGAGATTGGATTGGGGAGTATGGATTACGAACTGGTGCATTGCGGGCTGGAGGCTGATGTGGCAGTTTAACACCAGAAACTGCCAGGAGGAGATGGCTCCTACCTGCAACTTTGAATTCCCTTAACAATGAATTAAACCTTGGGCTACTTTCTCAATGTAGAGCGAAGAGGCTCTTCGCTCTACAACCGCAACTTTGAAATTCCTTGTATTTAATGAATGGTTTTCCCATCAGGTTCATTTTCCAAATAAGCAAGATAACGACCGGCTATCTCGTTGCTGGGAGCAATCTCCAGCACCCTTCGATACCAATACATAGCCGGTCTTTTTTTCCCCATCTGACGATAGATATGACCAAGGTTCAGTCGGACCCTGACCTTGAAAAGGTCATTTGCAACGGACAGAAGATCTGCCTTTCGATAGTTTTCAATAACAAAATCGTACAGATCGGTTCGATAATATTTTGCCAGAGGCCATATCGTATCAGCCGATTCTTTATGGAAACGTGCAGACTTTTGGTTCCACTGTTTTCCCCAATTCAAAAGTTCGATAGCCTCATCGGCCTTTCCTTCACCATCGGGCATTTTGCCCGGCGTCTTCGTCCAGCATACCCATTTAGACCACAAAAGCCAGGCCATCGTCGTATACGTATCAATATCCAGACGATCAATATTTACGATCTGATAACCAAGCCGAATGGCCTTATTATAGCTTCCCTGCGGACTATCATACTGTTGGTTATCCAGATAAAACCCCATACACTCTCTCAATAGATCTGTATCATACTGTCGATTTGTATCCTGGAGCACCCTTTCAGCGTATTCATAAATAACCCGATCTGAATCAGCACCTTCCAGCCCTTTCCCAATTGCAAAGGAAGAACTGGAAATCATGAAAACAATGGTCAAGATACTTGTTATGGAAAATAGTAAACACATGGGAAAAACTCCTTTTTTTTAAAAAAAAAGCCTTACTGCAAAGATGTTTTTTGAATTCATCTCCGGCAGTAAGGCTATCTTTTCTATCCCTACTTCCCTGTAAGTTTAAGACCCTTTACTTTGCGCCCCCTGATCACTCAGGGTTTGCCTTTATCGAAGCATTTTACTATTTATAGACATAAATAATGTTTGCTGTCAAGTAAAAAAAACATAAATCCGATTTTTATATCCTTCCCGGAATGTATCAATATCCATGGTAGGAATAATGTTCGTTGTACCGCCTACATTGTCCCCTGACGTCTGTCCAAGCAAACGCCCCTCTCGCTTTAGACGTTCATATAGCTTTGTCCCTGCCTGGGCCTGAAGCAGGCCAACATCGCCGAGACAATCCCGCTTTTCTGGATAAAATCAATTTGTCTCTGAAAGATGGATGGCGTATCATTATCAAAGCCTACGATAAAGCCTGCTTGCACTTGCAGTCCTGCTCGCTGAATACGCCGCACGCCTTCGACGTCATCACGGTTTTTGTTCTGTTTTTTGTTACCGGCAACCACTATGACGTTAGCTTTTTTGCAACGCTCAATGATCTGCTGAGCCTAAGAAAAAAATTAATCAAAGTTTGTAATCGCTCTACTTTGGTTTAAAATTGAACTTCTGTCCTCCCACCGTTGCCTCAAACATTAAACCACTTTCCGACAAGGTGAAGATTGCCACACCATGATCATAATCAGCATCCACCGATGCACCGGCAGTTGAAGCAATAGCAGAGGCTTGCGCACCGGGTTTGAAGTTTCCTTTCTTAAAATCCTCAAGAGTTTCTTTGTCTTTGAAAAATACGATTTCACTGTATCTTTGTCCGCCAAACTGGACGCCGATAGTCACCTGAGTCATGCTCGCGGTACCAATAAATTCACCTTTCTCGTACACTTCGCCAGTACCATGGGCTGCTCCAATACCAATGCCACCTTTTGTAATGGTAGGGAATACCGCATAACCATAGGCTTTCTCAAAATAGACCGTCAAATGTGGGTAGTGGATTTTAAAATTCTTGATAACTTCTTCAGCCTGCGTATTCAGCGACACTTTACTTTTTGCCTGTTCGTCTTCTGCCGATGGTTTCCAGCCTGCGTAACCGGGCGTAATAAGCATTGAAGTAGTGCCCATAACAAAAAAAGTTATGATAATTTGTTTTTTCATAAATTGTATCTCCTGTTTTTTAATGGTTGAATAAGGATTCAAATCTCTTCGGTCAAGTTAAAATTGTTTATTATGGGGTACTATACGCCCATTGATTCATTTTTCGTATCTTTTCCTTGCAAAAGTCTCAGCAGTTTTTCGGGCATTGGAATTGGCTTGCGACTGGCATTGAGGCAAGCGAGTTTTGAAAAACCCCCTGCAATAAGTTTATTATCACCATCACGGATTACTTTATGGTTAAATTTTACTGTAGCATGTTTCAATTCAGAAATCCAGGTCTGAACAATGAGAACATCGTCGTAATGGGCTGGGGAGCGGAACCGGCAGTGTGTTTCGGTTACCGGGAAGTAAATCTGTTCTTTCTCTAATTCCGAATACGGCAATCCGAGATTTCGCAAATATTCCGTCCGACCCATCTCAAAATACGTGAAGAAATTGCCGTAATAGACGATGCCCATCTGATCGGTTTCCTGGTAACGAACACGGGTCTTAATTTCGTAAATCTTCATCGCAAGTTCTCAGATTAATTTGTATTAGACCTCTCCCTATTCATTTTCTCCTCGAC
>JBKBTA010000099.1:0-10368 GCA_046291035.1 Candidatus Brocadia sp. | reverse complement strand
CTCGCCGGCGGCCTCCAGCTCGTCCAGGTTGAGCACCTCGTTCTTCAGGTAGAAATCCAGTTCGCGGGAGAGAAAACCTTTCAGGTCCTTGTGGATGAAGAAGTCGCTGGTGTTGCGGCTGGTGTACTGGCGCAGGTGATACTCCAATAAGGACGCGGCGGACGAGACGTCGGCGTTCCCAATGGCGGACGAGACGTCCGCGTTCCCAGGTTGCCGGTGCTCGGCAAGGAGGGCGACCAGCGCTTCGATGGTTTTGACGCGCTGGGGAATTTCGGCCACGGCTTTGGCGACGATCGCTTCCTGCTGATTCTTCTGGCCGCAGGCGATGGCCTCCTGGGCCGTCAGCGGACGGAACTGGAAGGGGATGATGAGCGTGCGTGCCGCCTCATCCCAGGCGATGCCCCCAAGCACGGGCAAGAAGAAACGCTTTTCGCCCTTGACGTTGTTTTGCTCCACATCGGCTTGCTGGAGTTTGAAATGGACGGTCATGCCGTTAGGGGCTTTGTAGGTGTAGTCGGTGAAGTATTCGCCGGTCTTGACGTAGTATTGGTCGTGGTTGGCCCAGTAGAGATACACCTCCTCGCCGTTGTAGGGGATGGCGTAGCGTTCTTTCTTGGAGTAGCGGCGCTTGGAGATAAAGTCGCCGTCCTGCCAGTAACGGCTGAAGAAGGTGTAGAGGTGGTTGTAGATGGCGGCTTTCAGCGCCTCGGTGGAGCGGGCGCCTTGCGCTTTGGCCTGTGCTTCCAGATAATCCCTGCCGGCCTTGGTCTCATGGTACTTCTCATCTAGGTTGCTGTCGGCATCCAGGGCGTCATCCCCCAGCGCGTCCAGCACCTTTTGGTGGGCTTCGTCCAGAGCCTTCTGCGCCTGCGCCTGTTCCGCCAGTGCGCCGCGTTGCAGCTCCTCGGCGATGGCTTTGGGTAAATCCTCGGCAATAAAGCGCTCGATGACCTGCCGCTTGTAGTTCATGATGCGGTAGATGCCGAAGTCCAGATCGGCGCAGTCAAATTGAAAGAGTTCACGGAGTAAGGAGATAAACTTCTCTCTTGCTGATGCGTTCTTCATGGTCGTTTTGCTTTCTTGATTGTCTTAAGCGTGTTCCTCTTGAGCGAGACCGTGGGCACCTCGAGGGAGGTGTGTTCGGCCTTGCTCGCCCAGGTAAGTTGCGGGTCGAGGTGTGGGTCGTAGGCGTAGGTCTTTTTCTTTTGCCCGGCGTCCGGGTCGGTTTCGGGCGTGACCAGGCCGACAGGCGGGTTGTTGATGCGCTGCTTGTTCCGGTGCTCGTAGGATTCGATCGGGCGCTTGGTGTCTCTCTTCCTTCGTGCCATCAAGTTTTTCCTCTGTGTCGTGTCATGCGCTGGTTCGAATGGCTAACATTAAGTAGCCGTACTAATAGCCGTCTTATTATACAGCTATTTGAGTATATAATAAAGTTCACGAATAGTTTGCTGATAAGATACCTTAAATTATCAAAATATTGCAATACATTTTTGTTTCTCTATCAGGAAGTGATCAAGCAAGAACTTGGATCGATTAATAACGTAAAGAGGGCAAAAAAGCCCTCTCATTTACCAGTTGTTTTTACCAAAGAGGAAATTGCGCGGATAATTGAAATACAATCACGCAATCAAAGAGATTTCGTACCACAACAACATCAGGAGAAAGGCAGGATAACTACTGAGTAATTGGCCCATGCGATTTATACAACCCCCTGAATTCCCTGAGGTGGGTCAACCGTTCCGGTTGACATAATAATGACAAGCGGGGATGCTTGTCCTATCGATAAGGAGGATTTGGTTGCAACTCTGCTTCTTCGTGGAATCAATCCTGAATTTTGGTGAAGCATCTCTTCGCTTCAAATGATCGGCGTAATCTTAAAACTGCTTAAGATTGCTTCGCTACCGCTCGCAATGGTAATAAACCAGTAAATGTTATTTCAAAAGTTCCTTTAAAATATCGCCAATGGGCGATTCCTTGCCCTGTTGGTCTTTATCCCCTTTTTTGGGCAGTCCTATCTTGTCGCCTAATTTCTCCAGTTCTCTCTTGCCATAATATTTTGCTATGGCGCTGGTTACATAGGGTATATCCAGAATCGGCCTTGGTTTGCTGAAACTCCCGGCAACCGTAATCGGAAGCACCATGCGGTTTTCCGGATTGAGAAGGGCGTTGAGAGGTTCGGCCTTTTTGACTAATTTAACAGAATATTCCCTGGAGAGAACGACCTTGCCCTTGAGATCAAGACTGCTGGTATTACAGTCAACCAGCCCCTCTATGAGTGCATCAGAACCGGTTACCTTTGCAGTATGAATATTGTGCAAGGTGACCTTCTTTAAATCGATCTTATTACCGGTCATGGAAAAATCACCATCCAGGTGATCAAACCGTGTAATCTTTTGTTTATCCAATTCTCTGCCTTCTTTTTCCAGGAACCTGGATACACCCTTTATACCAAAAAGCGCATCAAGTACCGTATCTATAAGGTTTAAATTCATAATTTCTCCCTGGTCAAGACGGAATGACCCGCTGGCGTTAATTGCACCTTTTTGCTTATCATCCACGGCATTGTTTGCCGTAAACGACCCGGAAAATATCCCGTTGAATAAACCCTTGTATTGTGTAAGGGTATCCAGGGCTTCTGCCACATTTATATTTGAAATAACCGGTTTCACGTTCCACCGAAGTTTGCTGGGTTTCACTTTACCGTCCATGGAAACGTCTCCCTGGAAGACATGGACTCGGAACTGGTGAATGCCGAGAATATCGTTCTGGTAGTCAAACTGTGTCAGCATCTTTTCAAAAGGAGCAGTCAACACATCCCCCTTTTTAACTTCAAGGTTGCCACTCCCCCTGATGTCGTCATTCTTTTTTTCGGCTTGCACTTTCATATCCATGGATTCGAAAAAACCCTTAGAAGGTACTGCTTTCTGGCCATCGTCTGACGACTGAGAGAGCTTGAATGCAAGTCTTGGAGACGAAAACTGCAGATTAACAGAGGCATCTTCCATCGTTCCTTTCAAAGAACTGCGAAGGACAAAATTCCCTTCGGGTTCGTATCCTTTCAGTGCAGGAACCAGCGATTCCCAGCCTTTCAGGGACGTATCTTCCGTGCCCATCAAAAGATCAAAATGTGGATTCGTTAGGCCGGTAATTTTTCCCGATGTCCTGAAAGACAAGGTATGCATTTTGATAACACACGGGTCTAACTGAATGTCATCCCCTGTCTTGCTTGCCTTGATGGAAATTTGGCAAGGAACTAGTCCTGGCTTACGAAACGTTTCCCCATACAGGATATCGAGGTCTTTCATCTCAAGCGTACAATTAGCCTGGAGATTGCCCATATTCCCCTTCGAAATCATCTCCATGCCCAATGAACCTGAGAAACTCACACCATCTGGCAAAGTTTTCTTAATAGAAGGGTAGAACAGAAAGACATACTCTGGATTGATCTCCTGAGCCTGAAGGGTTATATCCCATTGTGGTTTCGTATTGAATCCTTCAACCTTTCCTCTCAGTGAGATGGTATTTTCATTCATACCCAAATCCAGATGGTCAATGTCCACGATTCCTTTTTCCCACGCAAGCTTCATTTTTTCCCGGAGGGTAACCGTCATTTTCCCTGAACTTTTCTTATCGTCTCCTTCTGCGAGTATCAGTTCTTTGCACTTCATCTGACCTTCTGAAGTGATTCCGGAGTCCATATCCCCTTTCAATGAAATATCCATGCTGAGAACCCCATCCACAGGAGACAAAGGCAGGCCTGCAGGCAGGTAAGACTTACAGGTATCCAGATCAAATTCGTCGATAGATAATGTAACGTCCGCAAAAAGCCGTTTCATATCCATGGTATCACCCAGGGGGCCTACAGCGCCCTTTATCACGAAATTTTGTTTTGCACCACCAGGCAGACGGGCTGCCATGGACATTCGAATCGGTTTATTCACTGATACATCCGTGAATTTCATATCTAACAAATCTATTGTAGTTGTTGTGGTAATGCCCGGCTGAGTGAACTCATCGATGAAATCGATTTGACCCTGGTTCAAAGTAAATTTGGAAACCATTAACCCCGCAAAAAGGGCGCTTCCGCCTTTTCCTTCATTTTCATTCTTTTCACTGCCTTTTTTCTCCGTACTTTCAGTATCTTCATGTTCATTTGCCCTGGCACCAGTCAGATCGGTAAAATTAAATTCCCCTTTCGTGTTTTTTATCAGCCGTACTACCGGTTTATCCAGGATCAATTCCTTGACCTGGACCTGTTTCTTGAGCAGGGGAAATAATTTTATTTTTACGCGAAGGCGTTCCAGATTCAGAAAATCTCCCTTTCCAAACTCCGGATTTTCTGCAATACGGAGTCCCCGAATCTCTGCCCCCAGTCCTTTCAATATGGTAAGTTCTATGCTGTCAAAATCCAAATCTCTCGCCAGATATGGTCTGGCGAGGTCAATGATTTTCCCCTTGTATTTATTTAAATCAATAAGGAACGGGGTAACGACTGCGCCTATCATAAAAACAAAAACCACACTCAGGATAATAATAACGATCTTTTTCATATTTTATACTCTCTATAGTATTACTCTGTAAAAACTTCTTTTTTTGTAAGTTTTTTAGTAACTAGCCCATTTGTCCGCTTAAGTAGGCAGTAAGCAGTAGGTAGTTGGCAGTTTGTAATGGAAATGTATCATTTTTTGCCTACTGCCAACTGTGTTCTACCTGCTTCATCTTTTTGGTTGCGGCGTAGCTGCGTTAGGAATATAATGAATAGTTTAAATTATGCCTTCGGCAACTTTTTCATGACACTAGGGTAGGAGCCGTCTCCCGACTGCGACTTGCTTTGAACCACAAAGACACCAAGAACGCGAAGAATCTGTTTTTTCGTAGTATCCTTTGTGTCTTTGCGGTCATAACATGAACTAATTAATGTTCAGCGGTATGTGAGCGCCGGTCGCCAACAAGAGTTGACTCCTACCAAAAACCTTGTAATTCCTTGTTAAATCAGGCCTTTGGCGATTTTTCCCTGTAGAGCGAAGAGGCTCTTCGCTCTACAAACCGCTTAGATAAAAATTTCTATACAACAAATCAATCCCCCATTTAGCAAAGGGGGACTAATGGGGATTTGTTTCCTTATTATTGCCGCTGGCTATAGTAATCACTCACATATCGTTTTCTCAATGCATCTGGAATTTAGTACAATGTAGCAGAAGTCAGGTATTTTATCAAGGGAAACAGATGTACTGATAAACGTTTATATCAAAAGAGACAAGGCTTGTGTCTTCTTGTCACCCTGAATTTGCTTCAGGGTTCTCATAATTCATCAGGCATTTTTACGAGGAGATGCCGAATCAAGTTCAGCATGACAGGTAAGCGGTATAATTAAATTGACATGCTATTGCAGAAAAATTTATACTGAATCGAAAATTTCTGTAAAAAATCGCATCCATCCTTTCATTTAATCATCTGGTTCAGTTTTCAGGAGGGTTAGCATGTTCAAACTGAGATTTTCAGCATTACTTATCGCAATACTATTTTTCGTTGGTTGCTCGACAGTACCGATAACAGGGAGACGACAACTTTCTTTTATACCACAGAACCAGCTTATTACTTCAAGCGCTGATAGTTATCATCAGCTGTTATCTGAATCGAAGATTTCTGAAGATGCACAAAAGACACAGATGGTTGTCAATGTAGGTCGCAGAATAGCGTCATCTGCCGAACAGTTTATGCGTGAAAACGGTATGGAAAAAGAAATACAGAATTACCATTGGGAATTTAAACTCATTGAGGATGATAAGACCGTAAATGCTTTCTGCATGCCCGGTGGGAAAATTGCCGTATATACCGGCATACTTCCGGTTGCTCAGGACGAAAACGGTCTTGCAGTTGTATTGGGACATGAGGTTGCCCATGCACTGGCAAATCATGGTGGTGAACGGATGAGTCAGCTCCTCATTGTACAAATGGGTGCAACCTCGCTATCAGCGGCACTCAGCAAACAACCGGAGCAAACCAGACAATTATTATTGCAGGCATTCGGGCTGGGTGCAAATGTAGGTGTCCTTTTGCCGTATAGCCGCAGTCACGAACTGGAAGCTGACCATATTGGTCTTATTCTGATGGCAAGGGCTGGTTACGATCCCCGAACTGCCATCCCGTTCTGGCAAAGGATGAGTAAATTAGGAGGGGAACGGCCACCTGAATTTTTGTCTACACATCCGGCGCCTGAAAGAAGGATTCAAGACATTCAGAATGAACTCCCTGAAGCGATGAAATATTACAAGCAGTATTAATCATTTCACCAAAAAGGAGGAATGATAGAAAAATGCGATAGGCAGTTCGGCGTTTCTGCTGATGAACTTAGGGAACGAAGATGTATGGATACCAGGTGCCGAATGTGGATGCGCCAAAGTCAATTGATGAGGTTGGCCGGCAAGAGGGGAAAGGGGGAAAGGGTCAAATCTTTATTATTGACAAATCTGCTTCGACTCTTTTGATAATCTGAGAAAGATGCATGTCACTTTTCAGTTTTTCTTGTAAACGTTTTCTCCCCACGATCACGGTACTATAATCTACCCCATCATTTCTCCTATTTCAGTTCCGCTTAGTCCGCCAACACGATATAACAAGTCCATAGCTATTTGCCTTAGTATACCGCGTTCCTTTTTTATCTCATCAAAACTTTTATTCATCTCTTTGCAGAGCGCATCAATGATTTTCTCTTTTGCGATATATTTTTTTAACTAATGTGCTGCTGGCATTTCACGAGATTTCGGTGGTAAATATTTGTCTCTTACCCGATTTAATGAACGTATCACTTCCTAGTAAGCTTCCGCCGATCAATACAAGATTATATGATAGGTTTTCACACGTCACTCAACAATTCAAGAAACATATTCTTGCCGTGATCATCCATGAATATTGGCTTCCTCTAGTTACAGTGGCAGGGGCTACATTATATTATATATTTGCCCCCTTTTCCTTTTCTTCTATACTACAAACAAGGCATTTGTGTTCTTGTAATGGTTGGCCAAAGAGAAATGTTTCCGTAACAGAGTCATTACACGATGAGCATCGTGCAACATTTTGAAAAACAGGGGTTTTTCCGTAATATCCCAGGGCTTCTATCAGCGTACGAACAATCTCCCTTTTCCTCTCGAAACCGTAGCAAGCCACTAAAAATTCCTGGATATGGAAACGTTTTGATGCCGCCAACAAAAGGGAGAATCCAGCATCCGATTCTTTCACTGGCCAGGTTTTGCAAATCCTTGCATAAAGGACTAAGGCATTCTTTTTGTACTTTGCATCTACCTTGAATATCGTATGGCCATCCCTTTTTAACAGCGTGTGCTTGACATAGTTTGCGTGAAGATATTCACCCAGTTTTTGCTGAACAAAAGATGCCGTAAACTCCTTCGTGAAACATATCCTATAGAGGATATAGTGCACATCCGGCATATCACCAGGATTTAAAACAAATTCCTTGATCCTGAATCCATGGCAATATATCTGTATTCCAGTGAGATTTTCAGAAAGGGATTCATTATTTAGCAGTTTTTTTGTTCTGTCGTTTGATAAAAACGCCAGGTGATAAACGTTGACACCGTGTGTAAAATCAGCAGTGACCTTCTCTTCACTAAAATCCCTTAAGTGCGAAGATAATGATTGATAGTACGGTACAACATCAGGCATGGCCAACATAAGGGCACGCGCAATGGCCACTCCAATAAATCGTTTTGGGACTAAACGAAGGGCGGGCACGATCTCCACAACGACTCGGAGTATGAGGGTGTTTCGTTTACTATCAGCAATCCGGCGAATCTCTTCCGCGAGAAAGGGTTGAGAAATCTTGTGTTGTGTAATCTTTTTAATATGCGCAGTCGTTGGACAAGCCCCGCATCCCAGGCATCGTGCTTCGATCTTGGGACGACCCAGGCAGTACTCACGCTCGGTAAAACGGATGGAACGCTCATATTCTTCCCACAAAAATTTCTTTTTAATACCCAAATCGATATCATCCCAGGGGAAAATTATGTCTTTCCCCTTTGCACAAAAGTAATCTTCTTCGGATAATCCCAATTCCGTGAGATAATTATGCCAGTTCCTGAGTATCTGCCTGGGTATGGTATTGTAATACACAAACCCATCCGTAATGGATGAACGGATAAGGGCGGGGGTAAGTCTTCTGTCTCCCATTGCCAGCAGTTGCGTCATCCATATTTCTTCATACGAAGCGCTTTCCCGGAATTCCATGCCGTTGAATTTACAGATGCGTTCAATTTCCCTTCGTATCTGTTTTGTTTCTTTAATAGCCGTTAAACACTCGTGGAATTGCAGCGGGGTATGCGGTGGATAATAGAGGGGAGTTAGGCTGAAGATAATACGGACGCTGCTATCTGACATACTTTTAAGGTCCCCAAGACGCTTCACAAATCTCCCAAATTCCCCAAAATCTTCCGCTTGTTCCAGTCCTGTACTGATTAAAAATATCTTGAGTTCCCTGATACCCCTTTCAAACAAGAATTCGCAGGCCTTATAGATCTGTTCTTCGGTAAGATTCTTGTGCAGGTAACGCCGCAGTCGCTCGCTGATACCTTCCATCCCGCAACTCACCGTTGTCTTTCCTATTATTTGTTGTACCTCGGCAAGGAATCGGTCGGTAGACAAGAGATCAAATCGCTGACTCTTGAGGCTGACGTTGGCTATTTCCCGATAAAATGACAGTATCATGGGATACAGTTCCGTATGGGTATTGAAGTTAAAACTCAGGAGATTAACGGTATCGAGTCCTTGCTGTGCCTTTGCCGCCTTCAACGATTCCAAAAGCTTCGATAAGGATCGTTCCCGGTATGGTTTTCTCTCCCAACTCTCAGCACAAAAGGCACAAAAGCATGGGCATCCGTTACTAATTTGCAAAGTTCCAACACCTAGGCACTCTGTTTCATACCATACGGGACCAGATTCCAGCGTTCTCGCCTGATCAAGGTCGTAAACAGTCGCGCTTTTTACAGGATATGACACGTACGGTTCTTTTGGTTTAATTTCTACCAAAACTTTTCCATCCGAGGTTTTTTCTGTTATTGTTTGTATTTCCGGAGGATTCTGTATAACTACCTTATACCGATGCTCGTATTTATCCGGTTCATAGAAGCCATCGACCTTTCCGTGACATGCGTTGAGGATTTCAGTTTTACTCAATCCCTGAGCCTTCCCTTTTTTCATGATCTCCAATAATTGTTTTATGGCATATTCACCCTCGCCAATAATTACGGCATCAACAAGCCCATGAGTATTTCCGAACCCCTGTTCTTCTATAGGCCCATGTAATACCGATGTGACTGCGGAACTTGCTCCTCCAAGCACAATCAATGGGATGCCTGGGTACAACATGCGCTCATTTTTAAAGAGCGGAATACCTGAAAAATGCAAAAGCTTTGGCAGATTCAGTAGCTCCAGTACAAAGGAGTTGCTAATGCCAAGTACATCGAATGAACAAGGGGGTTCTTTTGTGGTGGTACCTACCCAGAGGGGGATTCTGGAGGCAGTCATAATTTCAAGGTCTTTTGGAGGTGGCAGAAAGGCGAAGTCGGTGAAAACACCATTAACTTCCTGTGCAATCTGGGCTACCAGGGGGTGAGAAATAGAGGTTGATACATCGCGATACGTTGACAGCCGGCAGATCAGGAATCGTAACTCTGCCTGATGAAACAATGCGGTGTCCATGGTATTGGGCTCGCCACCCTTTAACCATAATCCAGCCAAAGAGAGTAAATAGTAATTTTTTTCATACCATTGCCTGATCTCCTGTGAAGATTTTAGGCAATCATAAGGTTTGATATTAATTATATTCATTTTTAGAAATGCATGCAGTCGAAACGTGCGATTGCTTGTGCATTGTAATTGCAATATACCTTGAAGAATATTACAATACGGAAACAGTCATTGTTATTTATTATACAAAAATTTAATAATTTCGTAGTACATTAGTTTTTGAAAATTGATACACATGGTTTCGTTCGACATGGGTGGCCCGGTCAAGCCGTGCTTGTCTGTGATCGTGTGTGAATGAGTGAGTTGAATGCCCCACACGAACAAACAGAGTTTGTCCGTACTGCCCGATTAAAAAGCTAAATTGTTACATAATTTCAGATTAACGAATTTCCAAATTAACCACAGCGCCGCGAAGCAACAACCAAAGAGATTTTAACCACGAAGTACGAAGTTCACGAAGAAAAACCTTACTGAAAAGGTAGGTTTTATAAATTCAGTTTTACAGAGAACGTGTGCCTTGAAGTATGGAATACCTGAGCGGTTGAAAATACCATTTCTGCGTGCTTAATCCACGTAGAAAAGTTTGTACCTATGCACATACAATGG